>JAEULD010000279.1 GCA_016792765.1 Candidatus Odyssella sp. | reverse complement strand
GTCGATCTCGTTGATGCCGGCAATCGCCTTCAGCAGCGTGGACTTGCCCGAGCCGTTGCGGCCGACGAGGCCGATGCGCGCCCTGGCCGGAATCGCGGCCGAGGCGCCGTCGAGCACCGCGCGCGTGCCGAGGCGGATCGTGACGTCGCTCAGGGTCAGCATGGACGGGCTGTTAGCACAAATTCCCCGCGCGCGTCAGCGACGGCGCAAGGCGGCGGGAAGCGCCCCGCGCCGCCTCGCGCACGTCCTACGCGGCAGCACTCCGCGGCAGCTTGAGATGCGCCGACTTCACCGCCGCGTAGAGCGCGGGGATCACGACCAAGGTCAGAATAGCGGACGAGACCATGCCGCCCACCATCGGCACGGCGATGCGGCGCATGACTTCGGACCCGGTGCCGTCGCTCCACATGAGCGGCAAGAGGCCGGCCATGATCGCGGCCACGGTCATCACCTTCGGCCTGAGGCGCTCGACGGCGCCGGCAACCACGGCCGCGTGGAGATCCGCCCGCGTGAACGCGCGGCCTTCGGCTTTGGCACGCGCGCGCGCCGCCGCCAGCGCGTGGTCGAGGTAGAGCAGCATCACGACGCCCGTCTGCGCCGCGAGGCCGGCCAGCGCGATGAAGCCCACCGACACCGCCACGCTCATGTTGAAGCCGAGCGCGTGGACGAGCCAGACGCCGCCGGCGAGCGCGAAGGGCAGCGATAGCATGACGATCAGCGTCTCGGTCAGGCGGCGGAAGTTGAGATAAAGCAGCAGGAAAACGATCGCCAGAGTCACCGGCACCACGATCGCGAGGCGCGCCTCCGCGCGCTCGAGATATTCGAACTGGCCGCTCCAGACGGCCCGGTAGCCGGCGGGTATCTTCACCTCGGCGGCGATGCGGCGCTGCGCCTCGGCGACATAGCCGCCGATGTCGCGCCCGGCAATATCGACGAAGACATAGACGGCGAGCTGCGCGTTCTCTGTGCGCACCATGGCCGGGCCCTGGCTTCGCGTGAGCTTCGCGACCTGGCCGAGCGGGATCATGCCTCCGGCCGGCATCGGCACCAGCACGTTCGCAGCGATGGCGTCCGGGCTGTCGCGCAGCTCGCGCGGGTAGCGTACCGCCACCGCGTAGCGCTCGCGGCCCTGAACCGCCGTCGCCACGGTCTCGCCGCCGAGCGCCGCCGCCACCGTCTCCTGGAGATCGCCGATGCTGAGCCCGTAGCGCGCCAGGGCCGCGCGATCCGGTTCGATGTTGAGGTAGTACCCGCCGAGCACACGCTCTGAGTAGGCGCTGCGCGTGCCCGCGACCTTGCGCACGGATTGCTCGACTTGCCGCGCGATCCGCTCGAGCTCGGCGAGATCCGGTCCGAAGAGCTTGATGCCGAGCGGCGTGCGGATGCCCGTGGCCAACATGTCGATCCGCGCCTTGATCGGCATCGTGAACGCGTTGGTGACGCCGGGCAGGCGCAGCGCGCGATCCATTTCCTCGATCAGGCTCTCCACCGTGACGCCGCGTCGCCATTGCGCCTTCGGCTTCAGGTTCACGATGGTTTCGAACATCTCGGTCGGCGCCGGATCGGTGGCGCTGTTGGCGCGCCCGGCCTTGCCCAGCACCGATGCCACCTCGGGGAACGATTTGATGATCTTGTTCTGGATCTGCACCAGCTCCGCCGCTTTCGTTACCGAGAGCCCTGGCAGCGAGACCGGCATGTACATGATCGTGCCTTCGTCGAGATTGGGCATGAACTCGGAGCCCAGGCGCAGGAGCGGATAGACCGTGACGGCCGCGGCGACGGCGGCGCCCGCCAGGGTCAGCGCCTTCCAGCGCAACACGCCGCCGATCAGCGGGCGATACATCGCCAGCAGCGCGCGGTTGACGGGGTTCCGCGCCTCCGGCCGGATGCGGCCGCGGATGAACAGCACCATCAGGGCCGGCACGAGCGTCACCGACAGCAGCGACGCCGCCGCCATCGCGAAGGTCTTGGTCCAGGCCAGCGGCTTGAAGAGGCGCCCCTCCTGCGCTTCGAGCGCGAAAACGGGCAGGAACGAGACGGTGACGATGAGCAGGCTGAAGAACAGCGAGGGGCCGACCTCGGCGGCAGCCTCGATCAGTACGCGCGCCCGCGGCGCGTCGGGCTCGCGTTCGATGTGCTTGTGCGCGTTCTCGATCATGACGATCGCAGCGTCGACCATCGCGCCGATCGCGATCGCGAGCCCGCCGAGGCTCATGATGTTGGAGCCGATGCCGAACGCGTCCATGAGCGCGATCGAGACCAGAAGCCCGACCGGCAGGACGGCGATGGCGACGAGGGCGCTGCGCGTATGGAACAGGAAGATCGCGCAGACGAGCGCCACGACGAGGAATTCCTCGATCAGCGTCGCCGACAGCGTGCCCATCGCGCGCTCGATGAGATCGGAACGGTCGTAGACCGGAACGATCCTGACGCCGTCGGGCAGGCTCGCGGCGATCTCGGCAATGCGGGCCTTGACGCTGCGGATGACGCCCAGCGCGTTCTGCCCGAAACGCTGCACGGCGATGCCGCTCACGACCTCGCCCTCGCCGTCGAGCTCGATGATGCCGCGCCGCTCGTCGGGGCCGAACTCCACGCGCGCCACGTTGCGGAGCAGCACCGGCGTGCCGCGCTCGGTCTTCAGGACGATGTCCTCGAGATCGGCGGGGCCGCGGATGTAGCCGCGCCCGCGCACCGCGAATTCGGTCTCGGCCAGCTCGATCGTGCGTCCGCCGAAATCCGTGCCGGCCTGGCGCACGGCCTGCACGACCTTCATCAGCGAAAGGCCCTGCGCCTGCAGCGCGTGCGGATCCACCGTGACCTGGAACTGCCGCACGAACCCGCCGACACTGGCGATCTCGGCGACGCCCTCGGCCTTGGCGAGGCCGTAGCGGACGTACCAGTCCTGGAGCGTGCGCAGCTCCGCCAGGCTGCGCCCGGCGCCCTGCACCACGTATTGGAAGACCCAGCCGACGCCCGTGGCATCGGGCCCGAGCGAGGGCGCGACGCCGCGCGGCAGGCGGCCCGCCGCCGTGTTTAGATACTCGAGCACGCGGCTGCGGGCCCAGTAGATGTCGGTGCCTTCCTCGAAGATGACGTAGACGAACGACGCGCCGAAATACGAGAACCCGCGCACGACGCGCGAGCGCGGCACGGCCAGCAGCGCGGTCGAGAGCGCAAAGGTGACCTGATCCTCGACAACCTGCGGTGCCTGCCCCGGATACTCGGTGTAGACGATGACCTGCGTATCGGAGAGATCGGGCACCGCGTCGAGCGGGATGCGCGAGAGCGCGTAGGCGCCGACCGCGATCGCGACGACGGCGCCGAACAGCGTGAGGAAGAGATTGCGCGCGGACCACCGGATCAGCGCGGCGATCACGGGGTCCTCCCCCGGCCGGCCTCGGCCCGTCCGTCCTTGACGAGGCCGCGCAGGGCCGATTTCAGGTTGCTTTCCGCATCGATGAGGAAATTGGCGGCGACCACGACCTTCTCGCCCTCGCCGAGCCCTTCGAGCACGGCCACGAACCCGTCGCCGCGCCGGCCGGTCTTCACCTCGCGCGGCTCGAAACGGCCCTCGCCCTTCTCGACCAGCACGACGCGGCGCGTGCCGCTGTCGATGACGGCGCTGTCGGGAACCGCCAGTGCGGGCCGAGATGCGCGCGCCCGGATCGCCACCGTCCCGTACATGTCGGGCAGCAGCGCGCCGTCGGGATTGGGCAACTCGACGCGCACGCGCACCGTGCGCGTGGCGGCGGTCATCATCGGATAGACGAACGCAACCTTTCCGGCGAAGCGCCGACCGGGAAAGGCGAGCAAGACGGCTTCGGCCTCCTGCCCAGCCGTAACATC
>JAEULD010000178.1 GCA_016792765.1 Candidatus Odyssella sp. | reverse complement strand
CCGATCGCATGACATCCGACTCCGCCGCTTCCGTCCTCGCCGCGAACCGCGAATTCTATCGCGCGTTCGGCGCGCGCGATCTCGCGGCGATCGACCGCCTGTGGTCGCGCACGCGGCCGGTCGCCTGCATCCATCCGGGCTGGGACGCGCTCACCGACCGCGCGGCGGTGATGCGGAGCTGGCGCCAGATCGTCGAGAGCCCGTCGGCGCCCAACATCGCCTGCCGCAACGAAAAGGCGTTCGTGCTCGGCGACACCGCGTTCGTCGTCTGCCACGAGGTGCTGAGCGAGGGCGTGCTCGCCGCCACCAACATGTTCGCGCGCGACGAGGACGGGTGGAAGATGATCCACCACCAGGCCAGCCCGCTCGCGCTGATGCCGCGCGAAGAATCCGCCGCGCCCTCGCGGCTCAATTGATGTGAGCTTCGCCGCGCAGCGGCCAGTAAATTGAACCACAGAGGCACAGAGACGCAGAGCAGTAGATGTTTGCGCCCCTTCGGCGCGCCGTTCTTGTTTCTCTGTGTCTCTGTGCCTCTGTGGTTGGCTTTTTTCTTCGCTGCGATCGCACCGGCGGCATTCGCCGATGACGGCGGCCGGCGCGCATTGGCGGCGTTGAAGGCGGGCGGGCATTACGGGCTGATGCGCCACGCGAAGGCGCCGGGGCGCAGCGACCCCGAGACGTTCCGGCTCGGCGACTGCGCGACGCAGCGCAATCTCGATGTCGCCGGCCGCGCCCAGGCGGCGGCCATCGGGGCCGGATTGCGCCGCGCCGGCGTCACGATCTTCAAGCTCTACGCGAGTCGCTGGTGCCGCAGCATGGAGACGGCGGAGCTGCTCGCGGTGGGCGACATGGAGCCGCTCGACGTCCTGAATTCGATCCACGGGCGGCCCGACCGCGAGATCGAGCAGACGAAGCATCTCCGCGCGCTGGTCGCGCAGCCGATCGCGACGCCGTCGGTGCTGCTCGTCACGCATCACGACAACATCGCGGCGCTGACGCGCCTCGTCCTGCGCGAGGGCGAGATTCTCGTCGTGAGGCCGCTGGGCGGCGGCAGGTTCGACATCGTCGGCCGCATCGCGCCGGATGCGCTGGTCGAGTGAAGCGAACGGAAACGGACAGGAGGCGGGAGCCCGCTCCTGTTCCCTTGATCCTTGTGTCGCTGCGCTTCGCGCGTGTGGGAATCGGCGCGGAATCGTGCTAGACGGACCTGTCTAACACCGATTTTCGCGAATGGCCCAGCGCGGCACCAAGCGCGGCAATGCCCGCGTGCAGCTCGTCGATACGGCGCTCGATCTGTTCGACCGCCACGGCTTCCACGCCGTCGGCATCGACCGGATCCTGTCCGAGGCCGGGCTCGCGAAGATGACGCTCTATCACCACTTCGATTCGAAGGAGGCGCTGATCGTCGAGGCGCTGGCGAAGCGCGATGCGGCGTTCCGCGCGCAGTTCGCCGCCGCGATCGCCGGCGCCGGCGCGGGCCGCGCCGAACTGCTCGCGATGTTCGATGCGATCGAGGCGTGGACGCGCGAGCCGTCGTTCCGCGGCTCGCTGTTCGACAAGGCCGCCGCCGAATACGGCGAGAAGGACCATCCGGTGAAGAAGGCCGTGCTCGCGCACAAGGCATGGCTGTTCGGCGAGGTTCGCCGCGCGGCGGCGGCGTCGGGCGCGGCCGATCCGGTGAAGCTCGCGGCCGAGCTGTTTCTGCTGGTCGAAGGCGCCGTGCTCGCGGCGGCGGTGACCGGCGACCGCAGCGCCGCGCGCCGCGCCAAGGCCGCGGCCGAAACGCTGATCGCCGCCGCCCTGTGAGCTGGGCACGGAGCGGATTTGGCGAAGCTCTGCTTCGCCGGAAGCGTGGCCCTCTCGGGCCAAGCGTCCGCGCCTTCTTCGCGAATTGACAAGGCATTGCCGCTAGCCTAGCGGGGACGTCGAGATGGAGGCCGAGGCAGGATGAGAATTCGCGCCGCCCTTGCCGCCGCTGCGCTGCTCGCCGCCGGCGCGCCCGCGCGCGCGGCCGACATGGTGTGCGCGTCCACGTCGAGCCAGGGCCTCGTCTGCCTCGATTCCGCCGGCTTCAAGCAGTTCACGCGGCGCGGCGGCCAATTGCCCGACGACCGCATCGCCGATCTCGCCGTGTGCGGCGGAACCGTGTTCGTCGCCGCCGGCGAGGCGATCGTCGGCTTCGACGGCGCGGCGTTCACGCCGCCGGCCACGGTCGGCCGCGGCCTGCTCGAGCGCATCTCGTGCCACGAGAAGGGCGGCCTCTGGGCCGCGAGCCAGACCGCGATCTCGCACAACGACGAGGCGGGCTGGAGGCATTTCGACCTCGCCGCCGCGGGCGCGCCGCGCAATGCGCGCGTGCGCGGCATCGCCGCCGGCCCGGGCGGCGCGATGTGGGCGACGCTCGGCGACGGCCACGTGCTGCACTTCGACGGCAAGGAGTGGCGGCTGTTCCGCGCCGGCCAGGGCTTCCGCGCCAAACACGCCTTCGGCCCGATCGTCGTCGACCGCGCCGGCCAGGTGTGGCTGCCGTTCGCCAAGGGCCTCTACACCTGGAAGAAGGAGAAGTGGGAGCAGGAGCGCGGCCTCGCCGCCGCGAACTTCATCTCGGCCGACCTCGGCAACCGGCTGTGGCTCAGCTCGGGCGCGCGCGTCGCCGTCGTCGACGACGGCCGCATGCGCGAGATCCCGACCGACCACAACACGCGCGCCGTCGCCGCCGATTCGTCCGGCGCCGTCTGGGCGGCGACGGAGTTCGGCCTCGCGCGCTATTCCGGCACGGCGTGGGAATCGCGCCAGATGCACAATTCGGATCTCGCCGACAACGACCTGATGCTGATCGCCGTGCTCGGCCGGGGCGCGGCGCTGCCGCCGCCCGTGGCGCAGGCCAAGGGCGCGCTCGCGGGGCGCGCGGAATGGTCCGACGGCAAGCCGATCGCCGAAGCCGACGTGCAGGTGTGCGGCGTGCGCGCGTTCGATTTCGGCATCGGCAAGGGGCCGTGCGACGACAAGCCCCTCGCCGCAAAGGCCACGACGAACGCCGCGGGCGAATTCCGGTTCGCGGGCCTCGCGCCCGGCAACTACCACTTCGTCATCCGCCCCAAGGGCGGCAAGCGCTGGATCCGCTTCGCGACCGATCCCGACCGCCTGAAGGTGGCGCCGGGCGAAGCGAAGAACGCCGGCCCGATCGCGCTCGACGCGAAGATCAGGGACGCGAAGTAGGCGGGCGCGGCGCTACGGCACGCAGGCCTCGAGCACCCGGCGCAGGTTCTCGGCGTAGGGATAGATCGCGGCCGCGATCTCGCCGCGGCCGGCGCGCACCTTCAGCACCACGCGATAGTGGCGGAGCCACGCGCGCGCGCGCGGCGTGTTCTTGCGGATGTCGTCGTGCGCGAGCGGAATCTCGACGATGCTCGCCTGCCGCTCGCCGCGCTCCGGGAACAGGAATGCGGTCTGCGGCGCCTCCTCGTCGAGGGTGACGCCGCCGCGCACCACGCCGCTGCGGCCGTCTTCGGCCGGCAGCGGAAGCGCCGCGTTGCTGCGCTCGTCGAACGCGCGCACATAGGCGGTGAGGCGCTTGCCGGCGCCGATGTTGCACTCGAACGCGATCTCGAGCGCGGCGCGCGCGTCGCCGCGGCCGTCGCCGCGGCCATCGCCGCGGCCATCGCCGGGGAAGATCGCGCGCGTGCGCAGCAGCACGTCGTCCGAAATCCGGTCGCGCACGCGCTCGAAAATCCACGCCGCCGGCGAATTGCGGCTCTGGGCGATCGCGAAGCGCAGCCATTCCTCGCGGTTCGCCTCGGGCGAGGGCGCCGCGGGGCCGGCCGCGCCGGGTTCGGCGCCGGCAAGCTGCGGCGGCCGCGGTGCTTCGGCGGAGGGCGATTCCCCGCGCGGGCGCGGCTCGGCCGCGCGCTTCTCTTCGGCCCGTTTCGGCGTTTCCGCTTCCTTGGGCGCGGCCGCCAGCTTCTCCTCGGCGCGGCGCTCCTCGGCGCTCCGCCGCTCCTCGGCGCTCCGCCGCTCCTCGGCGGCGCGGCGCTCTTCGGCCGCGCGGCGTTCCGCCGCCGCCCGGAGCGAGGCGCGGCGCTGCTCTTCCGCCGCCTTCAGGGCTTCGGCGATCCGTCGCTGCTCCTCGACGCGGCGCTCTTCGGAGGCCTTGCGATCGGCGTCCTCGCGCTTGGCGCGCTCTTCGGCGGCGCGTCGATCGGCGGCACGGCGCTCCTCGACCTGGCGCTCTTCCGCCGCCTTGCGCTCGGCTTCCACGCGCTGCGCGCGCTCCTCGGCCGCCTTGCGTTCGGCCTCGGCCTGGCGCGCGCGCTCTTCGGCGGCGCGGCGTTCGGCCTCGGCGCGCTGCGCGCGCTCGAGCGAGGCGCGGTACTCGGCCTCGGCCTTGCGCATGCGTTCCTCGATCGCGCGCCGCTCGGCGGCGGCCTTGCGCTCGGCCTCCTCGAGCCGGGCGCGCTCTTCGGCGAGGCGGCGGGCTTCGGCGGCCTTGCGCTCCGCCTCTTCGCGCCGCGCGCGCTCTTCGGCGAGGCGGCGCGCCTCGGCGGCCTTCTTCTCGGCTTCCTCGCGGCGCGCCTTTTCCTCGGCGGCGGCGCGCTCGGCGGCTTCGCGCCGCGCCTTTTCTTCGGCGATGCGGCGCTCGGTGGCCGCCTTTTCCTCGGCGAGCTTGCGCTCGGCTGCGGCTTTCTCCTCGGCGAGCTTGCGCTCGGCCGCGGCTTTTTCCTCGGCGGCCTTGCGCTCGGCCTCGGCCTTCTCCTCCGCGGCCTTGCGCTCGGCCGCGGCCTTTTCCTCGGCGGCCTTGCGTTCGGCGGCCGCCTTCTCTTCGGCGAGGCGCCGGGCTTCGGCGGCCTTGCGCTCTTCCTCCGCGCGCCGCGCGCGCTCTTCGGCCGCGCGTTTTTCCTCGGCGATGCGGCGCGCCTCGGCGGCCTTGCGCTCCTCGTCCTCGCGCCGCGCGCGCTCTTCGGCCGCCCGGCGTTCCTCTTCGGCGCGGCGCGCGCGCGCGATCGCGGCGAGGCGCTCGCGCTCCGCCTGCGCCTTGTCGAGCTCGAAGGCGAGGCGCGGGTCGAGCGGCAGCTCGCGGAACTTCGGCGGCGGCGCGGCCACCTTGGGCGCGGGCTTGTCGTCCCGCTCGCCGGTGAAGGCCGGCTGATACACGACGCGGAGCACCACGTCGGAGCGCACGTCGGTCACGTTGCGGAATTCGGCGATGAAGCCGGCCGTCCCTTCGACCCTGTAGACCGGATCGCCGCGCCCGGCCGAGAGCTTGAGATCCTGCCGGTGATCGACGAGCGGGCCGCGGCCGAGCGTCCCCGCCTGCGCCACCGTGCGCAGCTCGGCCGGCGTGAGCCGCACGAGCTTGATTCCGCCCCAATACGCGACGAGGGAGAACATCTCGTCGCCGTCGGCGGTCTTGCCCTGGAACGTCAGCGTCGCCGCCGGGCGGCCATGGCGCGCGCCCAGCGTCTTGACGGCATCCTCGAATTTGTCGCGCGCGAGCGGATATTCGCGCCGCGTCAGCATCGCGTAGACGACGCGGCCCTCGGCATCGAGATTGTATCCGAACGTCCGCGTGTAGGTGGCGCCGTCGGCGGTCTCGTAGGCGGGGCCTGCCGCGCACCAGACCAGGCCCGAGGCCGCGCTGTCGACGCAGCCGGCGCCGCGCGCGCGCTTGTCGAACAGCGCGAGGCCCTGCACCGTGAAACCCTGCCGCACCGCGCGGACGACCGGATCGCGCAACGGATCGGTTTCGGCGCGCGCCAGGCCAGGGGCCGCCGCGGCGATCGCGGCACACGCGGCAAGAACGGATTTCGCAAACGGTCTCATTTGCCCCTCATGCCCTCGGAGCCCGCCCGGTTGCAGGTAAAAGCGAGGCCATATCAAAGAGCTTTCGCGTCAGAATCTCAAGCTCAACTGGCCCGGCACTCGGGAAAATATTTTTTGGCCTGCGCATATATTTGCCGGCCGGGCTCCGTAGTCTTGCGGACCGCAGCGCGACCGCACGCGACGAAGGCCCGGATTTTCCATCCGGAATTCGCGCGGCGCGAAGGCACCATGGCAAATTCGCCGCGTTACCCGCGCCGCGAATTAGGGTTATGGAATTGCGAAGGTCGGGTGATTCGGAATTCTGTTGTTAACACGTCCGGCCGTGCACGGGGGGAGGTGCCTGCTGAGCGGCGGGATGGCATTGCGCGGATGGGCCGCTGGCGTGCTCGGGTTTGTCGTGCTGGCCGCGGGGGCGGCCGGGCCGGTGCACTCACAGGGCATGCGCGTGGCGGTGCTCGAAGATGCGACGGGCCGACTGCGCATCGAAGACGTGCGGACGATGGCACCGGACCGATTTCGCGGCCTTGCGGGCAACCGGTTCGCGGCAGGCTACACCGGCTCCGCGTTCTGGCTGCGGATAGAACTCGTCCCGCAAGTCCGGGAAGGGGATGCCGTGCTCGAGCTGGGGGCGCCGATCCTCGACCGCGCCGAGCTTTTTCACCGGGGGCGCGACGGCGCCCTCGTCCGCCAGCTCGCCGGCGACGGCGTGCCGTTCGCCGCTCGCGCGCTACCGACGCGGCGGGTGGCGTTCGCTCTGCCGCCGGGCGGCACGGGCACCGAGCCGCTCTTCGTCCGCGTCCACGGCGTCAGCCCGATCAACCTCAACCTGCGCCTATGGAGCGCCGAGGCGTTCGGGGAATCGCAAGCGTTCCGCCAGCTCTTCAACGGCGCCTTCTTCGGCGTTCTGGTCTTCGCGCTGGCCTACAATCTCTTCATCTTCGTCGCGATCCGCGACCGCAGCTATGGCTACTACGTGGCCTATCTCGCGATCGTCATCGCCCTGCATATGCGCCTGCAAGGCTACACCGAAGAGATGCTGTGGCCGGATTCGGGCGCGCTCGCGAATTTCGTCACGCCCTTCCTGATCGCCGGCGTCGCGATGTCGGCCGCGCAGTTCCAGCGCGTGTTCCTCGAAACCGCGCGTGCCCACCCGCGCATCGACCGGCTGTTCCGCGCGGTGCAGGCCGCCTCGATCCTCGGCGTCGCCACACTTGCGGTCGCAGGCGAGCGGATCGTCTTGCAGGTCCTGCTCGCCGTGGCCCTGGCGACGACGCTGGTATCGGCAGCGGCGATTCTCGCCGCGTTCCGCGCGGGGTTCCGACCCGCCCGCTATCTGCTCGTGTCGGTCGTCTGTCTTCTGCCGAGCTATGCGCTCGCTTCGCTCGCCGGCCTCGGTGCGATCGAGCCGAGCTTCGTCGCCGAGAACGCGAACCGAATGGCGGTGGCGCTGGAGGCGGTGCTGTTCTCGTTCGCGCTCGCCGGCCGCATCCGCATGCTAGACGTCGAGCGCCGCGCCGTCGCAGAGCAGCTCGGCGCTACGCAGCGCCGCATGACCGAGACCCTGATCGAGCGCCAGGACGAGGATCGCCGCCGCATCGCCGGGGAACTCCACGACGCGCTCGGGCAGAATCTGGTCGTGCTCCGGAACCGGCTGCTTCCGCTGGCGGAGGGGCGCCAGCCCGCCGGCGGCTGGCCCGCGATCGACGAGACCTCGCGCGAGGCCATCGAGCAGGTGCGCGCGATCGCCGGCGCGCTGCATCCGCCCGAGCTGCAGCGGCTCGGGCTCGGCGCGGCGCTCGGGGCGATGCTCGAGAACGCCACGGCGGGAACGGAGGTGATGGGCCGGTGCGTGGCCTCTGCCGGCGAAGCCAATATCGCGCCCGAGCGTCGCATCCATCTCTACCGGATCGCGCAGGAGGCGGTGACCAATGCGCTCAAGCACGCGAACGCGCGCCAGATCGAGATCGCTCTGCGCGGCGGCGGCGGCGGAATCGAGCTCAGCGTCGCCGACGACGGCGCCGGCGTGTCCGGGTCCGGCGCGAGCCCGCGCCAGGGCTTCGGCCTGTCCGGCATGCGCGAGCGCGCGCGCCTTGCGGGCGGCACGCTCGCGGTCGCGCCGCGCGTGGGCGGCGGCACGGTCGTGACGGTGAGGATCGGCGGCAAAGCGCCTCCATGACATACCGCACCGTGCTGCTCGCCGACGATCACCCGGTTTTCCGACAAGGCCTGCGCGGCGTGGTCGAGGGCGCCGGGCGCTATCGCGTCGTGGCCGAGGCGAACGACGGCGAGGCGGCGATCCGCCTGCTCGCGGCACACGCGCCCGACTTCGCGGTGATCGACCTCGCGATGCCCATCAAGGACGGCTTCGAGGTCGCGCGCTGGGCCGCCGAGCGCTGTCCCGATACGCGCGTGGTACTGCTCACGCTCTACCGGTCGGTCGCCTATGTCGATCGCGCGCTCGCGCTCGGCATCGCCGGTTACGTCGTGAAGGACGACGCCGGCGACGAGATCATGCGCTGCCTCGACGCCGTCGCCGAAGGCGATTTCTACACCAGCCCCAACATCGCCCGCCCTGCCGCCGCGCCGCCGCCGCTCGCCCCCGACGACGACACGGAACTCGTCCGCCTGACGCCGGGCCAGCGCGCCGTGCTGCGCATGCTCGCCAATTACCACACCAGCCGCGAGATCGCTGCGGCGCTGGAGGTGTCGGTCAAGACCGTCGAGAACCACCGTGCCAACGCCGCAATGCGGCTCAACCTGCGCGGCCCGAACGCGCTGCTGCGCTTCGCGGTGCGCAACCGCGATCTCCTCAACCGCTGAGACGCCAGCCTACGGCCTAGTCAATTCTGCGTGGGGACTCGTCCTCTCGCGAGAGGCGCCGCCCGCGTGGATGATCGTCGGACTGGTTAACGGCACCGCGAATGGCGTGCCGGGGCATCGGACGGGGCGGGAAAATGGTACGGGGCAGCTCAGGACCGGGAGCGAGGAACCGCATCCGCCGTATCGCGGCGGCCGCATTCATGGGTGCGTGCGGCGCCGGTGCGATTCTCGCGCACGGGGCGGGCCCCGCCGGCGCACAGGGGACCGGCGCGGGGAGCCAGAAGTACCAGCCCTACGCCGACCTCGGGTTCAAGCCCGGAAACCGCCGCGGCATCGGCCAGCTCAATCTGATGATCCCACTGCTCCAGCAGGGCGACTGGATCCTGTTCGCCGACCTGCGTGGCATCGCCGACACCGAGCGCGGCCTCGAGGGCAACGCCGGCCTCGGCTATCGCGGCATGGTCGGCACAAAGTATCGCTGGATCTACGGCGGCTACGCCTTCTTCGATGCGCGGCGCACCAAATCGAACAAGCTCTACTATCAGGTCAATCCCGGCGTCGAACTGCTGAGCGAGGATTTCGACGTGCGCGCGAACGGATACATCCCGGTCGGGCGCACGCGCCATCTGCTGTCCGGCACGACCGCTTCGGCCGGCGGCATCGGCCAGGTGCAAGTGGTCGGCACCCGCATCTTCATGTCGGTGCCGGGCGGCGGCGAGGAAGAAGTGTCGATGGCCGGCTTCGATGCCGAGGCCGGCGTGCGCATCCCGTGGCTCGGCGAGCCCGAGGTGCGGCTCTATGCGGGCGGCTATGCGTTCTTCCGGCCGGGCGTCAAGCCGATCGCGGGGCCGCGCTTCCGCGCCGAGGCGCGCCTGTTCGATCTGCCGCTGCTGGGGCCGCAATCGCGCTTCACCTTCGGGATCGAAACCTCGTGGGATCGCGTGCGCAAGCAGCAGGTGTACGGGTTTCTCAATCTCCGCATTCCGCTCGGAGCCGTTGCAGCATCGCCGGCCCCGGTGCTCGACCGCTTCGAGCGGCGGATGGTCGACCCGATCGTGAAAGACGTCGACGTCGTCACCGAGAAGCGCAAGACGGGCGGCCCCGGCGGCGAGGAGCCGGTCAAGTTCCGCGGCGTCGAGATCAAGGAAGTGCAGTCCGTGCAGGCCGGCGACGACCTGCCTGCGAAGGTCGCCGCCGCGCCGGACGGCACGATCTTCGTCATCGTCGGCAATGTGGCCACAACGGCGGCGGCCAATGTCCTCTCGAATCAGTTCTACATCGGCGGCGGCACGACGCTGGCCTTCACCGGCGCGCGCACGGGCGCACCGGGTTCTTTCACCTTCGCCGGCGCGCCGGGCGTCCTCACGACGAGTGCCGGCGCGTTCAATCTGACCGGCGCGGTCAACGTCCTGTTCAAGAACTTCACGGTCAACGACTCCGGCGCCTTTACGTTTCAGTTGAACGCCGGCAACGATCGCGTGTCGCTCGAGGACATGACCGTGAATCACGCGGGGCCGGGTGGTGCCTCGTTCACGATCTACAATCCATTCATTAGCGGCGCGATCGAGATCATCCGCAGCCAGATCGCGAGTTCCAATGCCGGTTCGATCGGGCTGGCGAACGTCACCGGTCTGCCGACCCCGCCGGTCAGCAGCGGATCACTGCTGATCGACAATTCGACGATAACTTCGGACCTCACGGGCGCGATCATCTTCAACTCTCGGAATTCCTACAATCTAACGATCCGCAACAACAGTGTGATCGGAACGACGGCGAACGCGATTGCCGTCAGCTTGACACCACAGCTCGGCGCAATAGTCGACTTCTTGATGCAGGATAGCCGCATATCTTCGCCCTTCGCCGGAATAATCTTCGATCCGGGGTCGAGCGCGCGCGTGAATGTCACGATGTCCGACAGCCGCATCGACGCAGGAATTCAGGCCTTCTCCGCTTCGCTCAACAACGGCGCCGTCGTTGTCGCGACACTCACGAGAAACATTTTTAACACGACGAGTTCGGGCAACACGGTCCAATTCAACGTAAACTCGTCGGTGAGCTTGGTTTCCACTGCGTGCCTGCTGGCCACCGGCAACACGCTCACCCATCCCTCGGGAGCTTCCGACTTCGCGTTCTTCAACCTAAACGGCGGCGTGATGAATGTCGTCGATCTTCCCAACCTGTCGGCGAACAACGGCGCCGCGGTGGTCAATCCGGGACCCGCGACCAACGTGGCCACTTGTCCCTGAGGCAATTCGGCCGGAGGAGCCGCATCAGCCCGGCTTCTTCTTCTCGCCGGGCGGCAGGTCGTGCAGCGCCTCGTATTCGTCGCTGGTGCGCGGGTGGGGGCGGGGCGTGCCGGCGTAGGGATCGATCTTCGATTCGCTCTGCACGACGATGCGGCAATCGCCGCACATGCGCAGCCGCTCGACGATGGCCTTGTCGGCGAACATCCAGTGCCGGCCCTCGAGCTTCCTCACGACCGCGTCGATCGCGCTCCTGGTGCCGAACGCCTTGCCGCAGCGCACGCAATGCGCCGGCTCTTCTTCCTTGATCGTCACCGTGCCGCGGCTCTGCGCCGCGAAGTCGATGCGCGGCACGAGCTCGATCACCTTCTCCGGGCAGGTGCTCTTGCAGAGGCCGCACTGGATGCACGCGCTCTCGTCGAA
>JAEULD010000107.1 GCA_016792765.1 Candidatus Odyssella sp. | reverse complement strand
AAAGCCAAGGAAAGCCAAGGAAAGCCAAGGTTTCGCGTCTCAGCTGCCCCGATACGTCGTGTAGCTCCACGGCGAGGCGAGCAGCGGCACGTGGTAGTGCGCGTCGGCGTCCGCCACCGCGAAGCGGATCGGCACCACGTCGAGGAACGGCGAGTCGCCGCCGGCGCGGCGGAAATAGTCGCCGACGTGGAACAGCAATTCGTAGCGCCCGGCCTTGAGCGCGCCGCCGGCGAGCAGCGGCGCGTCGGTGCGGCCGTCGGCGTTCGTCACCGTGTCGGCGACGCGCAGCGCGGTGACGCCCTCGAGCGCGTAGAGCTCGATGCGGATGCCGGCGCCCGGCTTGCCGCGCATCGTGTCGAGGACGTGGGTGGTGAGGCGTCCGCCGGCCATCGTCATGCTCCTTGCGGCGCGAACAGGCGCTCGAGGCGGATGCGCGCGATCGTTTCCACTTCGCCGAGCGCGGCGGCGAATTCCTCCGCCGGCGTCCGCGCCAGCCGGCGCCGGAACTCGGCGAGGATCTGGTCCTTCGTCCGCGCGCGCACCGCGATGATGAACGGGAAACCGAACGTCGCGCGATAGGCGGCGTTGAGCTCGGCGAGGCGCCGCATCTCCTCGGGCGCCAGCCGGTCGAGGCCCGCGCTCTTCTGCTCGCCGGTCGAGGCCGCGGTCAGCCGCCCCTCCTTGGCCTCGCGCCCGGCCAGCTCGGGATGCGCGCGCAGCAGCGCCGTCTTCTCGTCCGCGCTGCCGGCCCGCATCGCGCGCACCATCGCGCCGTGCAGCGCCGCGAGGTCGGCGAACGGCCGCGCCGGCCAGGCGCGCTCCGCCACCCACGGCGAATGCTCGAAGATGCCGCCGAAGCGGGCAACGAAGGCGGCGCGGTCGAGCGCGTTCACGTCGGCGGGCAGGGCGGCCATGGCGCGGCGACTCTCCGGCGCCGCCGGGCGCGGCGTCAACCGGAATCCTGTTCCCGCGCCGCGAGCGCCGCGCTAGACATGGGCCTTGCCGCCAACGGGGAAGCACGTGACCTATCCGCGCGACATGGTGGGCTACGGACGCACGCCGCCCGATCCGCGCTGGCCGGGCGGGGCGCGGATCGCGCTGCAATTCGTCGTCAACTACGAAGAGGGCGGCGAGAACTCGGTGCTGCACGGCGACGCCGCCTCCGAAGCGTTCCTCTCCGAGATCGTCGGCGCCCAGCCGATCCCGGGCGCGCGCCACGTCAACATGGAGTCGATCTACGAATACGGCAGCCGCGCCGGCTTCTGGCGCCTGCACCGGATGTTCACCGAGCGCGGCGTTCCGGTCACGGTCTACGGCGTCGCGATGGCGCTCGAGCGCAATCCCGATGCCGTCGCCGCGATGCACGAAGCCGGCTGGGAGATCGCGACGCACGGCTACCGCTGGATCGACTACCAGCACCTGCCGGAAGAGATCGAGCGCGCGCACATGCGGAAGGCGATCGCGATCCACACGCGCGTCTGCGGCAGCCGCCCGCTCGGCTGGTATCTCGGCCGCTGCAGCCCGAACACGCGCCGCCTCGTCGCCGAAGAGGGCGGCTTCCTCTACGACGCCGACAGCTACGCCGACGAGCTGCCCTATTGGGACGCGAGCCACGGCCGCCCGCAGCTCGTCGTGCCCTACACGCTCGACGCCAACGACATGCGCTTCGCGACCAGCCAGGGCTTCAACAGCGGCGATCAGTTCTTCGCCTATCTCAAGGACAGTTTCGACGTGCTCTACGCCGAGGGCGAAGCCGCGCCGAAGATGCTGTCGGTGGGCCTGCATTGCCGCCTCGTCGGGCGGCCCGGCCGCGCGGCGGCGCTCGCGCGCTTCCTCGACTACGTGCGCGGCTTCGACCGCGTGTGGTGCGCGCGGCGCATCGACATCGCGCGGCACTGGATCGCGACGCATCCCTACCGGCCCGGCGCGCGATGATTTCGGGCGCCGATCTGCTCGCGCGCGCCGATGCGCTCGCGGCCGTCACCGAGACGCCGCCGGCGCTGACGCGGAGCTATCTCACGCCCGAGCACCGGCGCGCGAGCGACCTCGTGCTCGGCTGGATGCGCGCGGCCGGCATGAGCGCCGCGCTCGACGCCGCCGGCAATTGCGCGGGCCGCTACGAGGGCAGGGCGCCGGGCCTGCCGTGCCTGATGCTCGGCTCGCATCTCGACACCGTGCGCGACGCCGGGAAATACGACGGCATCCTCGGCGTGCTCGCGGCCATCGCCTGCGTCGACGCGCTCCATCGTGCCGGCGAGCGATTGCCGTTCGCGGTCGAGGTGCTCGGCTTCGGCGACGAGGAGGGCGTGCGCTTCGGCGGCACGCTGATCGGCAGCCGCGCCGTCGCAGGTTCGTTCGATCCCGCGCTGCTCGATCTGCGCGACGCCGCCGGCACGAGTCTCGCCGAGGCCTACCGCGCGTTCGGCCTCGATCCGGCGCGCCTTCCCGCCATCGCGCGCAGGCGCGCCGACGTCCTCGCCTATGTCGAGCTGCACATCGAGCAGGGCCCGCGCCTCGAAGCCGAGGGCCTGCCGTTGGGCGTCGTCACGGCCATCGCCGGCTTCACGCGGCTCCAGGTCGAGATCGCGGGCATGGCCGGGCACGCCGGCACGGTGCCGATGGCGGGGCGGCGCGACGCGCTCGCGGCCGCGGCGGAATGCGTGCTCGCGGTCGAGAAGCGCGGCGGCGCGCCCGGCCTCGTCGCCACGGTCGGCAAGATCGAGGCGGCGCCCGGCGCCATCAACGTGATCCCCGGCGCCGCGCGCTTCACGGTCGACATGCGCAGCGCCGACGACGCGCTGCGCGAGGCGGCGATCGCCGCGTTGTCCCGGGAGTTCCGCGCGATCGCGGCGCGGCGCGGGGTCGATCTCGCGATCCACGGCACGCAGTCGTCCCCGGCCGCCGTCTGCGCGCCGTGGATCATGGAACAGCTCGCGGCCGCGGTGCGCGCGGAAGGCGTGCGCGAATTCCGGCTCATGAGCGGCGCGGGCCACGACGGCATGGCGATGATCCGCATCGCCGACATCGGCATGCTGTTCGTGCGCTGCGCGCGCGGCATCAGCCACAACCCGGCCGAGGCGATCGCCGCCGAAGACGCCGAGACCGGCGCGCGCGCGCTGCTGCGCTTCGTCCGCGCGTTCCGCCCGAAGGAGGACACGCGATGAGCGCGCGCGAGGCGAAGATCCGCGAATGGCTCGAGGGGCAGCGCGACGCCGAGGCGCGCTTCCTCGCCGGGATCGTGAAGGTGCCCTCCGACAATCCGCCCGGCGATTGCGCGCCGGCGGCCGCGGCGGCGGCGGCGCAGCTCGAGGCGCTCGGCTTCGCGGTCGAGCGCCATCCGGTGCCCGAGGCGCTGGTGCGCGCGAACGGCATGATCAGCGCCACCAACCTCGTCGTCCGCCGCCGCTTCGGCCCGGGACCGGTCGTGGCGCTCAACGCGCATGGCGACGTGGTGCCGCCCGGCGAGGGCTGGAGCGTCGATCCCTACGGCGCCGTCGTCCGCGACGGAGTCATGTACGGGCGCGGCGTCGCCGTCTCCAAGTCGGATTTCGCCACCTATGCCTTCGCGCTGAAGGCGCTCGAGGCGGCCGGCCAGGCGCGCGGCACGGTCGAGCTGCATTTCACCTACGACGAAGAGGCGGGCGGCGCCATCGGCCCGGCCTGGCTGCTGTCGGAAAAGATCAGCAGGCCCGACTACGCGATCTCGGCCGGCTTCTCCTACGCGATCACCACCGCGCACAATGGCTGCCTGCATCTCGAGGTCGCGGTGCGCGGGAAATCGGCGCACGCCGCGGAGCCGCAGCGCGGCGCCGACGCGCTCGAAGCGGCGACGCGCATCCTGGCCGCGCTCTATGCGCTGCGGCCCGAGCTGTCGCGCACGGTTTCGAAGACGCCGGGCATCGGCACGCCGAACCTCACGGTCGGGCTCATCAAGGGCGGCATCAACACGAACGTGGTGCCCGATCTGGTCACGTTCCGGCTCGATCGGCGCATCGTTCCCGAGGAAAGCCCGGCCGAGGCCGAGGCGGCGCTGCGCCGCTGCATCGAGGCGGCGGCGCGCGGGCTTGCCGGCATCCAGGTCGAGGTGCGCCGCATCCTGCTCGCCGAGCCGCTGGTGCCGCGCGCCGGCAGCGAGAAGCTGATCGCCGCGATCGGCCGCCACGCGCGCGCGATCCTCGGCGAGGAGATCGCCGCCACCGGCGTTCCGCTCTACACCGACGCGCGCCATTACAGCGCCGCCGGCATCCCGACGGTGCTCTACGGCGCCGGCCCGCGCACGCTCGCCGAATCGGGCGGCCACCGCGCCGACGAGCGCCTCGTGCTCGACGATCTCTGGAAGGCGACGACGATCGTGGCGCTGGCGCTCGCCGACCTGCTCGACGGCTGACGCTCGCCGGGGCGGGCGCGCCCGCGCATGGCGCGCATACGCGTTCGGGATTGTCGCGCGGGAAAGAGTCGATAGATTTGCGGCGTCGCCTTCTTCCGGTGTCCGGATAAATGAAAGCCATTCAATATTCGCGCTACGGCGGGCCCGAGGTCCTGGCGCTGGTCGAGCTGCCCGATCCGGCGCTGCCGCCGGACGGCGTGCTGATCGAGGTCCATGCCGCCGGCGTGGCCCCCGGCGATGCGAAAGTGCGCAAGGGCGTATTGCAGCACATTTTCCCGGTGAAGCTCCCGAAGGTGCCCGGCCGCGACGGCGCCGGCGTCGTCGTGGCCGCGGGCCGCGAGGCGAGCTACGCGCGCGTCGGCGATCGCGTCTGCTTCGTGGCGCAGCACGTGGAGCAGGGCGGGGCGGCCGAGAAGATCGCGCGGCGCAAGGGCGAAATCGCGCCGCTGCCGGCGAACGTCTCCTTCCTCGAGGGCGCCGCGCTCTGCCATGCGGGTATGTGCGCGTGGATCGGCATCGCCGAGGTCGCCGCGGTCAAGCCGGGCATGAAGGTGCTGGTGCACGGCGCCGGCGGCGCCATCGGCTCGCTCTCGGTCCAGATCGCGAAGCATTTCGGCGCGCAGGTGGCGGCGACGACGCGCAGCGCGAACGCCGACTACGTGAAGTCGCTCGGCGCCGACCGCGTGATCGCCTACGACCGCGAGGATTTCGCGCAGCGCCTCGCCGATTACGACGTCGTCTACGATCTCGTCGGCGGCGACGTGCACCGGCGCTCCTACCGCGTGCTGAAGCGGGGCGGAACGCTCGTCTGGCTCATCGCCGAGCCGATCGAGGACCTGTCCGGCGAATACGGCGTTTCGCTGAAGCAGGCGAAGA
The DNA here is from genome assembly GCA_016792765.1 of Candidatus Odyssella sp. Classification (GTDB taxonomy): domain Bacteria; phylum Pseudomonadota; class Alphaproteobacteria; order Bin65; family Bin65; genus SBBV01. Next base: position 41,291 of record JAEULD010000107.1, on the reverse strand, counting down.
TCCACGACCGCATCGAGACGCTCGAGAGCGTGCTGGCGCTGGCCGGAAGCGGCGCGCTGAAGCCGCAGGTGGGCGCCGTGTTTCCGCTCGCCGCCGCGGCGGACGCGCATCGCCTCGTCGAATCGGGCGCGCATACGCGCGGCCGCGTCGTTCTGCGCGTGAGGTAGCGATGCAGTACCGCGTCGGCATCGACATCGGCGGAACCTTCACCGACATCGTGCTCGCCGGCGACGGCGGATCGCGCGCCCATTGCAAGGTGCTCACGACGCCGGACGATTTCGGCCGCGCGATCGCGGACGGGATCGCGCAGCTGATGACGCGCCACGGCGTCCTCCCGGGCCAGATCGCGCGCATCGTCCATGCCACGACCGTCGCGACCAACGCGATCCTCGAAGGGAAGGGCGCGGCCACCGGCCTCGTCACCACCGAGGGCTTCCGCGACGTGCTCGAGATGCGCCGCCTGCGCATCCCGGAAATGTACACGCTCGGCTATCCGAAGCCGCCGCCGCTCGTGCCGCGGCGCCTGCGCTTCGAGGTGGGCGAGCGCATGGGCCCGCGCGGCGAGGTCCGCCGCCCGCTCGACGAGGCGAGCGCGCGCGAGGCCGCCGCGCGGCTCGCCGCGGCCGGCGTCGACGCGGTGGCGATCGCGCTGCTGCATTCCTATGCGAACCCGGCCCACGAGAGGCGCGTGGCGGAGATCGTGGCCGCCGCGCTGCCGAACGCGTTCATCACCTGCTCGTCGGACATCCTGCCCGAGATCCGCGAATACGAGCGCACGAGCACGACGGTGATCAACGCCTATCTCGGCCCGATCCTGCGCGGCTATTTCGCCTCGCTCCGGAAGCACCTGGAGGCGCTCGGCATCGCGGCGCCGGTCGACATCATGAAGTCCGACGGCGGCGTCATGTCGGTGCGCATGGCGTCCGAGAAGCCGGCCTATCTCGTCGAATCCGGGCCGGCCGCCGGCGTCATCGGCGCCGCGAAGCTCGGCGCGCGGGAAAACGCGCGGGATTGCCTCACGCTCGACATGGGCGGCACCACGGCCAAGGCCTCGATCGTCGAGCGCGGCCAGGTCGCGCGCACCGGCGACTACGAGGTCGGCGCCGGCATCAACCTCTCGAGCAAGCTGGTGATGGGCGGCGGCTATGCGCTGAAGCTGCCGGTGATCGACATTTCGGAGATCGGCGCGGGCGGCGGCAGCATCGTTTCGGTGGATCGCGGCGGCCTGCTGCATGTCGGCCCCAAGAGCGCGGGCGCCGCGCCCGGGCCGGTGGCCTACGGCCGCGGCGGCGCCGATCCCACCTTCACCGACGCGGTGGTGGCGCTCGGCTATCTCAATCCGGCGCGGCTGCTGGGCGGCGATCTGCCGCTCGACGCCGCGAAGGCGCGCGCGGTGCTCGACGAGCGCGTCGCCAAGCCGCTCGGCCGCGATCTCCGCGACACGGCCTACGGCATTTTCGAGGTCGCCTGCGGCACGATGGTGCGCGCGGTGAAGGCCGTCTCCACCTATCGCGGCCGCGATCCGCGCGATTTCGCGCTGTTCGCGTTCGGCGGCAACGGCCCCGTCGTCGGCGCGGCGATCGCCGACCTGCTCGAGATGCGCGAGGTCGTGATTCCGCTGGCGCCCGGCGTGTTCAGCGCGGTCGGCCTGCTGCTCTCCGACATCGAACAGGAGAAGAGCCGCGCGTTCCTGCGCCCGCTCTCCGCGGTCGGCGCCGGCGAGATCGAAGCCATTTACGCCGAGATCGAGCGCGCGCTGCGCGACGATTTCGCCGCCGACGGCTACCGCGACGCCGAGGTTTCGCTCGCGCGGTTCGCCGACCTTCGCTACGCCGGCCAGGCGCACGAGCTGTCGGTGCCGTTCTCGGCCGACCGCGCCGCGATGGCCGAAGCGTTCGGCGCCGAGCACGCGCGCACCTACGGCCATCGCGCCGAGGCGGAGGCGGTGGAATGCGTGGCGCTGCGCGTGAAGGGCCGCGTCGCGAAGGCGCGGGCGGAGCCGCCGCCCCCGCCGCCCGAGGCGAGCGGCGAAGCGCCCGCCTCGCGCCAAGCCTATTTCGGTCCGCGCCACGGCCAGGCGGAAACGCCGGTGCTGACGCGCGCGGCGCTCGCCGCGTCCGGCACGCGCGCCGGACCGCTCATCGTCGAGGAATACGATTCGACCACCATCGTGCCGCCCGGCTGGTCCGCGCGCGTCGACGCGGCCGGCAACGTCCGACTTTCGCGCGAGTGACGCCCATGCGCCCCAACACCGATCCGATCACGATGGAAGTGGTGAAGAACGCGCTCTCGTCGATCGCCGACGAGATGGCGCTGGTCATCATGCGCACCGCCTATTCCTCGATCGTGCGCGATTCGATGGACTATTCCACCGGCCTCTGCGACCGCGAGGGCCGCGTCGTCGCGCACGGCCTCACGATGGCGCTGCATCTGGGCTCGTTCCCGGACGCGATGCGCTGCCTCATTGCCGACTATGCCGGACGGATCGAGGAGGGCGACGTCTTCGTCTGGAACGATCCCTATGGCGGCGGCGGCATGCACCTGCCCGACGTCTACATCGTGCAGCCGATCTTCGTTTCCGGCGCGCTCGAGGGCTATGCGGCCACGCTCGTGCACCAGATCGACATGGGCGGAATCGCGCCCGGCAGCACCGCGGTCTACGCCACCGAGGTGTTCCAGGAGGGCCTGCGCATCCCGATCGTCAAGATGTACGAGCGCGGCCGGCCGAACGAGACGTTCTTCAAGATGATGGAGAAGAACACGCGCATGCCGGAGAAGCTGGCCGGAGACATGCGCGCGCAGATCGCCGCCTGCCGCACGGCCGAGAAGGCCTATCGCGCGCTGGTGGAGAAGTACGGCGCCGGGAACTTCCGGCAGCTCGTGTCCGACCTGCACGATCACGCCGAGCGCATGATGCGCGCCGAGATCGAGGCGCTGCCCGACGGCGAATGGAGCTTCACCGACTACATCGACGGGCTCGGCGAGAGCCCCGAGCCGCTGCCGCTCAAGGTCACGGTCACGATCGCGGGCGGCGACATCACGGTGGATTGGACCGGCTCGGCGCCGCAGGTGAAGGGCGCGATCAATTGCCCGGTGCCGTTCGTCAAGTCGGCCGCGCATCTGATCCTGAAATGCATCGCGCGCGACGACGTGCCGAATTTCGAGGGCTTCACGCGGCCGATCGCGCAGGTGGCGCCGGAGGGCACGATCGTCAATCCGCGCCTGCCCGCCGCCTGCGCGGCGCGTGCGATCATCGGCTGGCGCGCGATCGACGTGCTGCTCGGCGCGTTCGCGCAGATCGCGCCCGACCGCGTTCCGGCCGGCGGCGAGGGCGGCGTCAGCTTCCCGATCCTCAGCGGCTTCCATCGCGGCCAGCGCTACGTGTGCAGCGAGACGCTGGCCGGAAGCTGGGGCGCCATGGCCGATCGCGACGGCGTGTTCGCGGTGCCGAACCCGGGCGGCAATCTCACGAACCAGCCGGTCGAGATGATCGAGGCGCTCTATCCGATCGAGATCACGGAATACGGCATGGTGCCGAATTCGGGCGGGCCGGGGCGCTTTCGCGGCGCGCCGGCGTTCATCCGCGGCTACCGGATGCTCGGCGACGAGGCGACGCTCATCATGCGCTCCGACCGCCGCCGCTTCCTGCCCTATGCGCTCGACGGCGGCGCGCCCGGCACGCCGTCGTGGAACATCGTCAACCCGGGCCCGCGGCAGCGCATCCTGCCGGTGATGCCGATGGATGCGGTGCGGCTCGGCCAGGGCGACGTGTTCGCGCACGTTTCGGCCGGCGGCGCCGGCCGCGGCGATCCGCTCGCCCGCGATCCCGCCGCCGTGCTCGAGGACGTGATCGAGGAGCGCATCACGCTCGCCTATGCGCGCGAGGTCTACGGCGTCGTCGTCGACGCGGCCCTGGGCGTCGACGCGGCGGCCACGGCGGCGGCGCGGGCGGCCATCGCCGCGCGCCGCGCCGGGGGCCCGGAGGCGCGCCCCGCCTATCTCGAATTCTTCCTGTCGCGCTTCGGCATCAACGAATTCGAGCGCGTGGGCGAGCGCGAGCTGCGCCTCGGGTGATCCGCGGCGCGCGCCCTGGACATCGGCGCGATAACCGAGCGATATTCGTTTTTGCCGCCGCCGCCTCCGATCGAGCCTCCGCCATGCCCGACAGCATCGCCCCCGACGCCCTGCGCCGCCTCGTCCTGCCCGACCGCGTGCACCGGAGCCTCTATACCGATCCCGCGATCTTCGACCTGGAGATGACGCGCATTTTCGGGCGCTGCTGGCTGTTCCTCGCGCACGAGAGCCAGATCCGCGCGCCCGGCGATTTCGTCCGCGCGCGGCTCGGGCGCGAAGACGTCATCGTCGTGCGCGCGCGCGACGGGCGCATCCGCGCGCTCGTCAACCGCTGCACGCACCGCGGCGCGCAGGTCTGCCAGGCCGAGCGCGGCAATACCGCCGGCTTCGCCTGCCCCTACCACGCCTGGACCTTCGGCCTCGACGGTGCGCTGAACTCGGTGCCGCACCGGCAGAGCCTGCCGCCCGATTTCGATCTCAAGGACCCGCGGCTCGCGCTCGCCGCGGTCCCGCGCGTCGAGAGCTATCGCGGCTTCGTCTTCGGCAGCCTCGCGCCCGGCGGCGAGAGCCTCGTCGAGCATCTCGGACCGATCGCCGCGGTGATCGACAACGTCGTCGATCGCGCGCCCGACGGCGAGATCGAGCAGGCAGGCGGCGTCGCGCGCCAGGAATACCGCGGCAACTGGAAGCTCCACCACGAGAACGCGAACGACACGCTGCATCCCGGCTTCGTGCACGAATCGTCGGTGTCGGCCGCGCGCGGCGACCCGCGCGACTACGCGGCGCCGGCCTACGACGGGCACCAGACGCACACGCAGATGCTCTCGAACGGCTTCGGCGTGCGCGAATGGCAGAGCCTGTCGCTCACCGGTTTTCCGGCGGGGCATTCCTACATGGGCGGCTTCTACCGCGGCGGCGTGCTCTCGCCGGATCGCGACGATCCGGTCTGGCGCGAATACCGCGCGCGGCTCGTCGCCCGGCACGGCGAAGAGAAGACCGCGCGCGTGCTCGGCGAAGACCGCTTCAACAACCTGCTCTACCCGAACGTGAGCATCAACGCGCAATACCAGCAGATCCGCGTCGTCACGCCGCTCGCGGTCGATCGCACGCGGGTCACGGCGTTCTGTTTCCGCCTGAAGGGCGCGCCCGAGGCGCTGTTTCACCGCGCGGTGCGCTTCCTCACCAACCTGTCCTCGCCGGCCTCGATGATCCTGTCCGACGACATCGAGATTTTCGAGCGCGTGCAGGGCGGCCTCGCCAATTCCGAACCGGAATGGCTGGATCAGTCGCGCGGGCTCGGCGCCGACCGGACCGAGGCGGGCGGGCGCACCGTCTCCGCCGGCCTCAGCGAGCTGCCGCACCGCGCCCAATACGCGGCCTGGCTGCGCTACATGACGGCGGCGGCATGAACGCGGCGGTGGAGATCGACGTGAAGAGCGAAGCGGAGGCTTTCCTGATCGCCGAGGCGCGCCTGCTCGATGCGGGGCGCTTCGACGAATGGCTGGCGCTTTTCGCCGAAGACGGGTTCTATTGGGTTCCGGCCGCGCCCGGCCAGAGCGATCCTTTGAACCACCTTTCGATCCTCTACGAAGACAAGAGCGTGCTCGGCATGCGCGTGCGGCGCCTCGGCCATCCGCGGGTCTATTCCGCGCAGCCGGCGCCGCGCACCGCGCATCTCGTCGGCAACGTCACGGCCGCGCCGGGCGCCGAGCCCGGCGTCGATTGCGAAGTGCGCTCGACCGTGATGATGGCCGAATACCGCCCGGGCCAGGCCGCCGACCGCCGCCTGTGGGCCGGGCAGCAGACGCACAAGCTCCGCCGCACGCCCGAGGGCTGGCGCATCGTGCTGAAGCGCGTCGACCTCATCGATTGCGACGCCGTGCACGGAATTCTCGCGGTTCCGATCTGAGCGGGGGCGGATGGCGCAGGTTCTGAAGCCCGCGGTCCGCCGCTTGATCGTCGAGAAGGCCGGCGCCGTCTTCAGCAGCCAGGGCTATCACGCGGCCACCGTGTCGGCGATCGCGGCCCGCGCCGGCGTCGCGGTCGGCACGGTCTACACCTACTTCCCCTCGAAGCTGCATCTGCTCTACGCGGTGTATTCGCCGTGGCTCATGGAGCGGCTGGACGAGCTCGCGGCCAGGGCCGACGCGGCCAAGACGCCGCGCGCCAAGATCAAGGCCATCGTCGTCGGCCTCTGGCGCGACACGCCCACGCAGAATCCCGGCCTCGCCAACAGCCTCATGGAGGCGCTGGCCACCGCCGATCCGGCCAAGGGCAAGGTCGAGCCGCTGCTCGTGAAAAGCGAAAAGCGCCTGGCCGCGATCCTGGCCAAGGCGCTGCCGCGCTCGCGCCGCCGCTTCGCCGATGCGCTGGTCGGGAACCTGCTGCTGATGGCCTACGACGGCTACGTCATCAACCGCCGCCTCGGCGATCTCCGCGACTATGCGAAGCTCGCCGACATCGTCGCCGATCTGCTGCTCGGGCGCGCGGAGAACGGCGGGTAGCCCCGGCGCGCCCGCTCAATCCAGCAGCGGCGCGAAAACGCGGTTGAGGTTTTCCTTGCGCTCGAAGCCGGTGCCCGGCGCGTCCCACGGCGTGACGTGCCCGTCCTCGACCGCGACGCCCTCGGGATAGCCGCCGAACAGCAGCCTGCCGTCGGGCGCCGCCTCGTGGCTGCCGAGCCCGAGACCGGCCACGACATGGAACGAGAACAGGTGCCCGGCATGCGGCACGAGCCGCGTGCGCGGCCAGCCCGCCTCCTCGAGCAGCGCGACGATGCGCAGATATTCCGGAACGCCGTAGGTCAGCGAGATGTCCATCTGCAGCCGGTCGCGCGCGGGCTTCAGGCCGCCATACCGGAGCAGGTTGCGCGTGTCGGCGGCCGAGAAGACGTTCTCCCCGGTGGCGAGCGGCAGGAAGCCCGCCGCGGAAATCTCGGCCAGCAGCGCGTAGTCGAGCGGATCGCAGGGCTCTTCGAACCAGCGCAGCCCGTAGGGCGCGAGCGCGCCCAACAGCGCGAAGGCGGCGGCGCGGTCCGCCGCACCGTTGCCGTCGACGGCGAGCGCGCCGCCGCCGCCGGCCACCGCGAGCGCGGCTTCGATGCGCGCCTTGTCGCGGTCGAGCGCCGCGCCCCCCACCTTGATCTTGAACTGCGTGTAACCGAGCGCGCGGTAGGCGGAGAGTTCGGCGGCGATCGCCCGTGCCTCGTCGGCGCCCTCCCGGTAGTGCCCGCCGCTGGCATAGGTCGGAACGCGGGCGGGCGCACGGCCGCCGTTGAAGCGGTCGGCGAGCACGCGCCACAGCGGCTTGCCCTCGGCCTTGGCGGCGAGATCCCAGAGCGCGGCATCGAGCACGCCCACCGCGCCGGCGCGCTCGCCGTGCCCGCCCGCCTTCTCGTTGCGCATCATCACCGCCCAGGCGCGCAGCGGATCGATCGCGTCGCCCGCCGCCGCCGCGTAGTCTTCGGGCCTCGCCGCGAGCAGGCGCGGGATGAAACGCTCGCGCAGGAGGCCGCCATGCCCGTAGCGGCCGATCGAATCGAAGCCGAGCCCCATCAGCGGGCGGCCGTCCACGATCCGGTCGGTGACGACGGCGACGGCGCTCGCCGTCATCGCGTCGAACGCGATGTCGGCGTTGCGCATCGGCGCCGCGAGCGGCACCATCGTCTCGCGAATGGCCGTGATCTTCATGGCAGGCTTGACCCCCGCGCCGGCGGAACCCTAACTTGAACCATATTCGGTTTTGCGCGCAGCGCGCATCTCGGGCGCCGCCGCGGGCCTAGCTCTTGCGCTTGCCTTCACCGGAGTTGTGCCAGCCGTGCTCGGAGATGTCGAAGACGACGCCGTTCACGTCCTTGTACTTCGCCTCGGCGTCGACGCCGGGGTAGGGCGGCAGCGTCATGTAGAACGAGCCGCCGGCCTTCTCGATGCGGGCCTTGGTCTCGGCCTCGCTGTCGACGAGGAAGCCCATGTGGTGCAGTCCGGCCCAGTCGGGCCCGTGCTTCTGGCCGCCCTTGCCGTCGGGGAAGTTGAGCAGCGTGAGGTTCATCACGCCGTCCGAAAGCATGATCGCGTTGCCGATCGGGCTCTCGGCCTGATGCACGCGCTTCAGGTCGAAGCACGTCTCGTAGAAGCGCGCGGCGCGCTCGATGTCGGGCACCTGCATCGCGATGTGGCGGAGTTTCGCCATGGCCAGCCTATGCGTGTGGGTTGGGATCCGCGCCCGCAAGTGTTGGTTCGCGGGCCGCTTTGTCAAGCGCACGATTGCGCCGGGGAGGATTGATGTTCGCGCTGTTTCTGGCCTTTTGCGCGCGCGATGCCAAGGCGCGCGCGAGCGATGCCGATCTTTCGCGGGCGATCGAGATCGTGCGCGGCGTACCGGATCTGCGCCGCGGGCTCGTGTTCACGCCCGACAGGGCGCCGGATCCGTTCGTCGAGTATCCGCCGCCGCCGCAGCTCGCGTTCCAGCTCTATTTCGACGCGATCGCGCCGCTCGAGGCCGCGGCCGGCCGCAAGGGCGCGCTGATGGCGCTGGCCGAGCCCGGCGCGCTGCCGAGCGTCGACAGGAGCGGCGCCGCGCAGCAGGCGATGCTCGCGCGGCCCTTTCCGGTGCCGGATCCCGTCTTCCGCACGCCCGCAGGCGGATTTCCCTGCTCCGACATCATCCACTATCCGGGCAAGGCCGAGGACCTCAACGCCTGGCTCGGCTTCTATTTCGAGAGCCACGTGCCGCTGATGCGGCGCCTGCCCGGCCTCCGCGAGCTCGAGCTCTACACGCGCATCGACTGGGTGAGCGCGCTGCCCTGGCCGAAGGTCGAGTACATGCAGCGCAACAAGGTGGTCTTCGACGACGCCGACGCCGCGACCGCGGCGCTCCAATCGCCGATCCGCGCCGAAATGCGCGCCGACTTCCTCTCGTTCCCGAAGTTCACCGAAGGCAACCGCCACAACCCGATGCAGACGCGCGAGGTGGTGCGGCGCTAGGCGTCCTCAAGGCGCGGCCCGCGCCGCTTCGATGCGGGCGGCGGCGCTGCGCAGGATCCCGAGATAGCGCGCGCGGTTCGCGCGCATGCGCGCCAGAGGCCCGCCGATCCCGAGCACGGCGGCCTGGTCCTGGATGCGGATCGGCAGCGGCACGCAGAGCGCCGCCACGTCCGGGAACGGCCGGTTCTCGGCATAGCCGAACCGGTCGCGCCGTATCCTGCGGACGGCCGCCATCACCTCGGCAACGGGGGGCGGCGGCGCCGCCGCGGCCGCCGCGCGGCCGGCGGCGATGCGCGCGCGCCGCGCGACGTCGTCGGCCTGCCGGTCCGTCAGCGCGGCGAGCAGCGTCCATCCGACGGCCGATTGGGTGAGCAGGATCATCGCGCCTTCGTCGATGTGGAAACGCCCGCTTCCGGCCGGCGGCATCAGGCGGATGAACTGCAGGTAGATGTCGTTCTGGACCGCGATCGCGGCCTGCTCGCCGGTGGCGTCGCGCACGCCGCGGACGATGCCGCCGAGATCGCCGCGCCCGAGCAGATCGCCGGCCACCCAGTCGCCGAGCGCCGCGACGCGCAGGGTCGGGAAATAGACCCGGCGCCCGCGGTGGTAGTTCAGATAGCCGAGCGTCGTGAGCGTCTTCAGCAGCACCGACGCGCTCGACTGCGGATAGCCGAGCGCCGCCGCGACGTGCTTCAGCGCCAGCGGCCGCCGCGTCGCCGCGAAATGCTCCAGCACCGCGATCGCCCGCGCGGCCGATTTCACCGGCATGTCCGCACCCGCTTCCCGCTCCGCGAGATTTTCACATATGTGATAATTCCGCGCCGGGCGCAATTCGCGCTCCCGCCGGCGCGCCGACCGTGACAGCATTCCCGGCGTCGCAACGCCGCCGGGAGGGCCGCATGAAGCTCGGGCTGTTCTACGAACATCAGTGCCCGCAACCATGGGAGGGCGGCGCGGAGCGGAAGCTGCTGCACGAATCGCTGGCGCAGGTCGAGCTCGCCGACCGCCTCGGCTTCGACTGCGCCTGGGCGACCGAGCATCACTTCCTCGAGGAGTGTTCGCACTCCAGCGCGCCCGAGGTGTTTCTCGCCGCCTGCTCGCAACGCACGAAGCGCATCCGGCTCGGCCACGCCGTCTGCCTCGCGCCGCCGCAATACAACCATCCGGCGCGCGTGGCGGAGCGCCTCGCGACCCTCGACCTCCTGTCCGACGGCCGCGTCGAATGGGGCACCGGCGAATCGGGCACGCTGATCGAGATGCAGGGCTTCGCGATCGACGTCGAGAACAAGAGCGCGGTCTGGCGCGAATGCGTCGAGCAGACCGCGGACATGATGGCGATGCGCCCCTATCCGGGCTTCGCGGGCCGCTTCTTCTCGATGCCCATGCGCAACGTGGTGCCGAAGCCGATGCAGGCGCCGCATCCGCCGCTCTGGATGGCGTGCTCGCGGCGCGACAGCATCCTGCGCGCCGCGCGGCACGGGGTCGGCGCGCTGGTGTTCGGCTTCGTCGAGCCGCATCAGGCGAAGACGTGGCGCGACGAATACTACGCCATCATCAAGTCCGAAGCGTGCGTGCCGATCGGCCACGCCGTCAACGCGAATTTCGCGACGCTCAACGGCATGATGGTGCATCGCGACCGCGACGAGGCCCGCCGGCGCGGCGTCGACGGCTTCAAGTTCTTCGGCTACTGCATCGCGCATTACGCGATCTACGGCGCGCACCGCCCGGGCGTCACGAATCTCTGGGAGCGGTTCCTCGCGGTCAAAGACCGCATACCGGATTCGCCCGGCTCGGGCAGCATCGGCAGCCCCGAGGCCGTGCGCGCGCATCTCGAGGCCTACGCCGCGGTCGGCGTCGATCAGATGCTGTTCATGCAGCAGGGCGGCCGGATCGAGCACGCGCACATCTGCGAGTCGCTGGAGCTGTTCGCCCGCGAGGTGATGCCGGCGCTCCGGGAGCGGGAGGAAGAGAGAGAGCGGCGCAAGGCGGAGGCGCTCGCGCCCTACGTCGCCGCCGCGATGGCGCGCAAGCCGCGCCGCCCGCCGCTCGATCCCGCGGACGTGCCGGAGATCGAGGCAGCCGGCCTCGTCCTCGAGCGCCGCGCCGCGAAAGAAGGCGCCCCGGCCGGCGGCCACTACGTCGCGGATCCGACGCGCGGCGGCGCCATTCCGATGGCGCCGCGCGAGATCTTTCCGCCGGCGGCGAAGCCGCGCTGATCGCGCGCCCTGCGCCGCAAGCGCGAAACGCGCAATATCGAATATTGCTCGGGTTTGGGCCGGGGCCTATAGTCGCGAGCGGGATCGATTGCGACGCGAGGGGTGGGACATGCGCAAGTTCGTGACACTGGCGGCAGTCGCCGCGTTTGCCTGGGCCGCGCCGGCCGGCGCGCAGGAAGTGCGCTTCAAGGCGGTGAGCTTCCTCCCGCTGACGCAGAGCTTCGGCATACATTTCAAGCGCTGGGTCGACGAGGCGAACCGGCGCGGCAAGGGCGTCCTCCAGATCGACGCGGTCGGGCCGGAGGCGATCCCCACGCCCGAGCAGCCGAATGCCGTCAAGAACGGCGTCGTGCAGATGCATTTCGGCCCGCCCACGTTCTACGCCGGCGTGATGTGGGAAGGAGAGACGCTCAGCCTGTCCGAGATCTCGGTCAAGGAAATGCGCGCCAACGGGGGCTGGGCCTATCTCGACAAGCTGCATCGCGAGAAGCTCAACGCGGTGCTGCTCGGCGGCGGCATCGGCGACGGCATCCGCTTCTTCGTCTACACGACGGCGCCCGCCAAGGCCGACGACAAGGACAAGCCGATGGCCGGGCTCACGCTGCGCTCGGTTCCGCTCTACAAGGCCTTCTTCGAAAGCCTCGGCGCGCGCACCGTTTCGATGCCGCCGGGCGAAGTGTTCACCGCGCTCGAGCGCAAGATCGTGCAGGGCTACGGCTGGCCGGCCTGGGGCATCAAGGATCTGGGCTGGCTGCCGGTGACGAAATACCGCTACGGGCCCGGCTTCTACAACGTGCACACCAACATCCTCGTGAACCTCGACGCCTGGAACAAGCTCGGCGAGCCGCAGCGCAAGTTCCTGACCGACATGGCGCTCTGGCTCGACGATGAGTGGCCGAAGTGGCGCGCCGGCCAGGATGCCGACGAGCAGAAGATCCTCAAGGATGCCGGCGTCCAGTTCGTCGACCTCGGCGACTGGTTCAAGAAGCGCGCCCACGACGCCTATTGGGACGACCTCACGAAGAAGAGCCCGCAGCACATTCCCGCGCTGCGCAAGCTGGTGACGAAGCAATAGCGCGCCGGAAAGCGGCCGAGTTCAACAGCCCCGCCGCCGAGCGACGCGCGGCCGGAACCCTGGAGACCGACATGCGGAAACGCCACCCGATCGCCGCGGCCCTTGCACTCGCCTTGGCCGTGCCCACCGCCGCCGCGGCGCAGGAGGTCACGCTGCGCGCGGCCTCGTTCCTGCCGCTCTCGGCCAACTACGGCCAGATCTTCAAGCGCTGGGTCGACGAGGTGAACAAGCGCGGCAAGGGCACGCTGCAGATCACCGTCGTCGGCCCCGAGGCCGTGCCGACGTTCGAGCAGTGGAACGCGGTGAAGTCCGGCGTCGTCGACATGCATTCCGGCCCGCCGGCCTACTACGTCGGCACCATGGTCGAGGGCGAGACCGCGATCCTGGCCGAAATTCCCGTCTCCGAGCAGCGCAAGAACGGCGCGCTCGCCTATCTCAACAAGCTGCACAACGAGAAGATGAACGTGGTGCTGCTGACGGCCTATGCCGACGGCGTCGCGTTCCACGCCTACACGACGAAGCCGCACAAGGCGGGGCCGAAGCCGTTCGACGGCATGCGGCTGCGCTCGACGCCGAACTTCAAGCGCTTCTTCGAAGACCTCGGCGCGCAGACGGTCACGCTGCCGCCCGGCGAAGTGTTCACCGCGCTCGAGCGCAACGTCGTCGACGGTTACGGCTGGCCGCGCTGGGGCATCCAGGACTTCGGCTGGACCAAGCTCACGAAGTTCCGCTACGAGCCCGGCTTCTACAACGTGATCGTCAACATCCTGGTGAACTTCGACCGCTGGAAGAAGCTCGACAAGAAGCAGCAGGATTTCCTGACCGAGATGGCCGTGTGGCTCGAGACCGAGTGGCCGAAATGGCGCGACGAGATGAACGCCAAGGAGCTCGAGATCCAGGACAAGGGCGGCGTCAAGGTCGTCGACATGGGGCCGGCATTCAAGAAGCGCGCGCACGACATCTACTGGGAAGCGCTCGCCAAACTGAGCCCGCAGCACGTTCCCGAGCTGCGCAAGCTGCTCACGAAGCAATAGCGGGCAATGCGGCTGGAGGGCGTCGCGGGCCGCGCGGCCGACGCCGCGGCTGATGCCGCGGCGCTTTCCGGCAGGGGCCGGCCGGCCGCCGGAGGCGGGTAGGCGGGCATGCCGGCGCTGGCGAAGGGGCTCGGGCGCGTTCTCGACCTGTGCGGCGCGGTCGCGGCGCTGCTCGTCTTGGCGATGACGGCCCTCATCGTCGCCGACGTCGCGCTGCGCAACCTGTTCAACTTCACGCTCCCGGCCAGCGTCGAGCTCACCGAATACGCGATGTTCTTCGCCTCGGCCTTCGCGGCGCCGTGGCTGCTGCGCCGCGGCCAGCACATCCGCGTCGACATCGTCGTCGTGCGCGCGCCGCCGCGGGTCGGCTGGATCATGGAGATCGCGTGCGATCTCATCGGCCTCGCGCTGTCGCTGCTGATGACGTGGTACGGCTTCGCGATGGTGCTCCGGAGCTGGCGCGGCGGCACGCTCGTCGTGAAGAACCTCGTGTTCGAGGAGTGGTACATCCTCTGGCCGCTGCCGGTCATGTTCCTGCTGCTGGCCGTCGAGTTCGTCTTCCGCCTGCGGCGCGTGCTCGCCGGGCCGCGCCAGGCGCGCCGCGAAGGCGGCTCGGTCTGACCATGCATTGGACCGAAGCGCTCGTTCTGCTGATCGGCGGCGTCAGCGCCCTGCTCGCGCTCGGCGCTCCGGTCGCGTTCGCGTTCATCGCCGTCAACGTGGTGGGCGCGTTCTTCTTCCTCGGCGGCGAGGTCGGGCTGCTGCAGCTCGCGCGCAACATGGTCAATTCGGTGTCGAACTTCGCGTTCACGCCGATTCCGATGTTCCTGCTGATGGGCGACGTGCTGTTCCACACCGGCCTCGCCATCAAGGCGATCGACGCGGTGAGCCTCGTGGTGCGCCGCGTGCCGGCGCGCCTCTCGGTGATCGCGCTCGTGGCGGGCACGATCTTTTCCGCCGTCTCGGGCTCGACGATCGCGACCACGGCGATGCTGGGCGCGCTGCTGCTGCCGGAGATGCTGAAGCGCGGCTACGACAAGAAGCTGGCGATGGGGCCGATCATGGCGATCGGCGGCGTCGACATGCTGATTCCGCCCTCCGGCCTCGCGGTGCTGCTCGGCGGCCTTTCCGGCATTTCGATCAGCGGCCTGCTCATCGGCGGGCTCATCCCGGGCCTCATCCTCTCCGCCGTGTTCATCGCCTACATCGTCACGATCGGCTGGCTGAAGCCCGAACTCGCGCCGTCCGACGACGGCGCGAAGCTGCCCGACGGGGTGACGGCGCCGTCGCCGGCCGTGGCACTCGGCGCGTTCGCGGTCGGCGCGGCCGTCGCGGTCTTCGGGGAATGGTACGTGGGTCTCGGCGCCTGGGTCGCGGCGATCGCCGCCGGGGTGCTGATCCGCTGCCTTCTCTCGCGCGGCTACCGGCGCTGGTATTGGATCGTCTGGGGCCCGACCGTGAAATACGTCGTGCCGCTCGTCTTCATCATGTTCATGGTGATCGGCAGCATGGTGCTCGGCTGGGCGACGCCGACGGAATCGGCCGCCGTCGGCGCGGCGGCGACGATGGCCTATGCCGCGGCGTTCCGCGCGCTCAAGCGGCGCGCGCTCAAGGAGGCGCTGCTCAGCACCGCGGGCGTGACGGGCATGATCATGTTCATCATCCTCGGCGCCACCACCTTCTCGCAGATCCTCGCCTTCACCGGCGCCACCAGCGGCATCGCGTCCGTCGTCACCGAATCGGGCCTCTCGCCGACGACGATCCTGATCGGCATGATGCTCCTGCTCATCCTCCTCGGCCTCTTCATCGACCAGGCCAGCATCATGATGCTCACGGTGCCGCTGTTCATGCCGCTGGTGAAGAAATTCGGCTTCGACGAGGTGTGGTTCGGCGTCATGTATCTCGTCTGCATGCAGCTGGGCCTGCTCTCGCCGCCGTTCGGCCTGCTGCTGTTCACGATGAAGGGCGTGGCGCCGCCCGACGTCACGATGGGAGAGGTGATCCGTGCCGCCGTGCCCTACATGCTGTTCGGCCTGCTCTTGCTGGCGCTGATCTTCTTCGTGCCGCCGGTGGCGACCTGGCTGCCGAGCCGTGTCTGAGCGCCCGGGCACCCCGCGCCGCGAGACGCGGCGCCTCGTCGCCGGCCGCGGCGTCTTCACCGGCGACATCGCGCTGCCGCGCATGGCGCACGTCGCGTTCCTGCGCAGCCCGCACGCGCACGCGCGCATCGTCCGCATCGACTCCGCGGCCGCGCGCGCGATGCCGGGCGTTCTCCGCGTCGCCGCCGCCGCAGACCTCGCCGCGGTCTGCAAGCCGATGCAGACCGCGATGGCCAACGCGCCCGATCACGTCTCGCCGCCGCAGTCGCCGCTTGCCGACGGCGTCGCGCGCTGGCAGGGCGAGCCCGTCGTCGCCGTCGCCGCGGAAACGCAGGCGGCGGCCGAGGACGCGGTCGAGGCGATCGAGATCGCATGGGAAGAGCTGCCGGCCGCGCTCGACGCGGCGGCCGCGCTCGAAAGCGGCGCGCCGCTCGTGCATCCCGCGCTCGGCCACAACCGCGCGCTCGACCGCGCGCTCGGCAAGCCCGACGTCGCGGCGGAGACGGCGCAAGGCGAGGTCGTCGTCGCGCGGCGCTTCGGCTTCAACCGCCATACCGGCGTGCCGCTCGAGCCGCGCATCGTCCTCGCCGACTACGATCCGTTCGCGGATTCGCTCGCGGTCTGGCAGTCGCATCAGGTGCCGCACCAGATGCACGACGTGTTCGCGCGCCTGCTCGGCATTCCCGAGCATCGCGTGCGCGTCGTCTGCCGCGACGTGGGCGGCGGCTTCGGCATCAAGCTGCACGTCTACCCCGACGAGCTGGCGACGGCGGCGCTGGCGAAGCTGCTCGGCCGCCCCGTGCGCTTCGAATCGCGCCGCACCGAGGCGTTCGTCTCCGACGCGCATGCGCGCGAATTCGAGATCGAGGGGCGGCTCGCGGCCGGCGCCGACGGCACGATCGCGGCGCTGGAGACCGACATTCTCTGCGCGGCCGGCGCCTATTCGATCTATCCGCGCGGCAGCGTCGGCGACGCCATGCTCGCCGGCATGATGATGGGCGGGCCCTATCGCGTGGGCGCGCAGCGCGCGCGGGTGCGCGTCGCCTATCTCAACAAGGTGCCGACCGGCTCCTATCGCGGCGTCGGCCAGCCGGTCGGCTGCGCGGTCACCGAAGTCCTCGTCGACGAGGCCGCGCACGCGCTCGGCGTCGATCCGGTCGAATTCCGGCGCCGCGCCTATCACCGCGCCGACGCGCTGCCGCTGACGACCGCGGGCGGCCTGCGGCTCGAATCGATCTCGCTCCGGCCATGCCTCGACGCTCTCGTCGCGCGCATGGATTACGCGGGGCTGCGCGCCGAGCAGCGGCGCCTGCGCGAGGCCGGCCGCCTCGCCGGCATCGGCGTGGCCACGTTCCTCGAGATGACGGCGCCCGGCGCGTATCTCTACGGCCCCGCCGAGATCCGCATCAGCGCGCAGGATTCGGCCACCGTGCAGATCGACCCCGCCGGCATGGTGCGCTGCGCGGTCGGCTGCACGGATCAGGGGCAGGGCACGCTCACCGGCGTGGCCGCGATCGTGGCCGAGGCGCTCGGCGTGCCGATGGAGCACGTCGCGGTCGAGGCCGGCGACAGCGCCGGCCCCTATGGCGGCGGCGCCTACGCCTCGCGCGGCCTCCCGATCGGCGGCGAGGCCGCGCACCGCGCCGCGCGCGACCTGCGCGCGCATCTGCTCGAGCTGGCCGCGCCGCTGCTGCAGACCAAGCCGGAGGCGCTCGACATCCGCGCCGCTTCGATCGTCGACAAGGCCGGCGGCGCCGAGCGCATGAAGCTGGCCGAGCTTTCCCGCATCGCGCATTTCCGGCCGGATCTTCTGCCCGGCGGCACCGCGCCGCGGCTCGCCGCGACGCAGAGCTTCGTGCCGGCGGCGCCGTACTTCGCGGCCAACGGCGTTCAGGGCTGCCTGCTCGAGATCGACCGCGAAACCGGCGTCATCGCGCTCCGGAAGCACTGGGTGGTCGAGGATTGCGGCCGCATCGTCAACGCCGATCTCGTCGACGGCCAGCTCCGCGGCGGCGTCGTGCAGGGGCTCGGCTGCGCGCTGCTGGAGCATTGCGTCTACGACGGCGAGGGGCAGCTTCTCGCCGGCTCGCTGATGGATTATGCGATGCCGCGCGCCGACAACATGCCGCCGATCGACGTTGGCCACGTCTCCACGCCGCAGCCGGGCACCGCGCTCGGCATCAAGGGCGTGGGCGAGGCGGGCACGGTCGGCGCCTCGGCCGCGATGTGGTGCGCGGTCAACGATGCGCTGCGCCCGCTCGGCGCGCGGATGGAGCGCATGCCGTTCACGGCCGAACGCGTGCTGGCGGCGATCAAAGCGGCGAATGGATGAGGAGAGGAAGATGCGTGGCAAACTGATCGAGGAATTCGTGATTCCCGCGCGGCACGGGCGGGCTTTCGTGGTGAAGAAAGGCCAGGTGCTGCGCATCCACCAGATCACCGGCGGCCAGGTCGGCGACTGCGTGTTCTACAACGCGCACGACTACAAGGAATGGTTCCACGTCGGACAGAGCTGGGCCATCAACGTCATACTCGGCACGGGCACTTCGAAGAGCTTCAAGCACTTCTATTCGAAGCCGCCGCGGGAAAACATCATGCTCACGACGCTCGCGGATACGTACAAGAACCATTGGGGCAACAATGGCGGACGCTGCTCGACGAAGCTCTACCAGCTGCGCGACAAGGAGACGAATCACCGCTCGTGCCAGGAGAACCTGACCGAAGCGCTGGCGCCGTTCGGCTTGAGCGGCGACGACGTGATGGACGTCTTCAACGTGTTCATGGCCGCCGATCTGCACCCCGACGGCGGCTTCGAGATCCAGCCGACCAAGGTGACGATAGACGACTACATCGATCTCCGCGCCGAGATGGACGTGCTGGCCGGCATCTCGGCCTGCCCGTCCGACAAGGCGCGCACCAACAACGGCCAGCCCAATCCGCTCGGCATCAAGATCTTCGCGTCGTGACCCCGCTGCCGCCCGGTATCGACACGGTCGCCGCGCTGCTGTTCGACACGGCGCGCAAGCTGCCGGACAACGATCTCTTCGCCGTGCCGCGCTGGCTCGCGGAGACGTGGCGCCTGCCGCGCGCGGCGATCTCCTATCGCGCGGTGGCCGAGACGGTCGCGGCGCTGGCCGCGCGCTATCGCGCGGCCGGCTACGGGCCCGGCCACCGCGTGGCGCTGCTGCTCGAGAACCGGCCCGACCATTTCTTCCACTTCCTGGCGCTGAACGCCGCCGGCGCCGGCATGGTGCCGCTCAATCCCGATTACGGCGCCGACGAGATGCGCTACGCGCTCGAGCACAGCGAATCGGCGCTCGTGGTGGCGCTCGCCGAACGCGCGGCGCAGGTGGCGCCGGTCGCGGCGGCGCTCGGCGTGCCGCTCGCGCCCGGCGCCGACGCCGCGCTGCCGCCGCCGCGCCGCGCCGCGCCGGGCGGCCCCGCCGGCCTCGCCGCGGAAGCCGCGCTGCTCTACACCTCGGGCACCACCGGCCGGCCCAAGGGCTGCATGCTGTCGAACGAGTATTTTCTCGGCTGGGGCGAATGGTACGCCGCGCAGCAGGCGCCGCTGCAGCTGCGCTGGGGCCGGGAACGGCTGCTGCAGCCGCTGCCGACGTTCCACACCAACGCCACCGGCAACTCCTTCATGGGCATGCTGATCAGCGGCGGCGCCCAGATCATCCTCGACCGCTTCCATCCGCGCAGCTGGTGGCAGGACGCGGTCGATACCGGCGCCACCTGCTTCCACTATCTCGGCGTCATGCCGGCGATGCTGCTCAACCTGCCGCCGTCGCCGCTCGACCGCGCGCATGCGGTCCGCTTCGGCATGGGCGGCGGCGTGCACGCCTCGCACCACGCGGCGTTCGAGCGGCGCTTCGGGCTCGTGCTCACCAATGGCTGGGCGATGACCGAAACCGGCGGCTCGGCCACGCTGGTGGATTGGGAGGAGCCGCGCCGCATCGGCCTGCACTGCATGGGCCGCGCGAACCGGCCCGGCCCGCCGATGGAGGCCCGCGTCGTCGACGACGCCGGCGGCGACGTGCCGGCGGGAACGCCGGGCAACTTCCTCGTCCGCGCCAAGGGGCCGAATCCGAAGCGGCGCTTCTTCAGCGGCTACCTCAAGGACGAGGCCGCCACCGCCGCGGCGTGGAAGGGCGGCTGGCTCAACACCGGCGATATCGTGCGCCAGGACGCCGACGGCTACTTCTATTTCATGGACCGCAAGAAGGCGATCGTGCGCCGCTCGGGCGAGAACATCGCCTGCGCCGAGGTCGAGCAGGTCGTCGCCGAGCATCCCGCCGTGGGCGAAGTGAGCGTGCTCGCGGTGCGCGACGAGATTCGCGAGGAAGAGGTGATGGCGGTGATCGTGCCGCGGCCGGGCCGGGCGCCCGATGCCGCGCTGGCCAACGCCATCTTCGAGCACTGCCGCGCGCGCTTTGCCTATTACAAGGCGCCGGGCTATATCGCGTTCCTGTCCGAAATGCCCACCACCGCCACGCAGAAGATCAGGAAGGCCGATCTCGGCGATCTCGCCGAGAACCCCGCGCGTCATCCCAATTGCTTCGACCTCCGCGCGCTGAAGCAGCAGACCAAGCCGCGGCCGAACGCATGAACCGCCGCGCCTCATACGACGGCATCGTCGTGACGACGCCGGTCTCCATCCCTTACGTGCGCTTCTCGATCCGCGCCGCGCACTGGTGGATCGGCCGCGCGCTCGCCGAGCTGATCAGGGATTCGCACATCGAGAAGGGGCACATCGACGGCTTCTGCGTCTCGTCGTTCACGCTCGCGCCGGATACGGCGATCGGCCTGTCCGAACATCTCGGGCTTTCGACGCGCTGGCTCGATTTCGTCCCGCTCGGCGGGAATTGCGGCGTCGTGAGCCTGCGCCGCGCGGCGCGCGCCGTGCAGAGCGGCGACGCCGAGATCGTCGCGTGCATCGCCGGCGACACCAACCACGTCGATTCGTTCCGCCAGGGCACCGCGAATTTCAGCCGCTTCGCGCGCGATGCCGTCTATCCGATGGGCGCGGGCGGCCCGAACCAGAGCTTCGCCTACCTCACCGACTACTACATGCGCACGTTCGGCGCCGAGCCGGCCGATTTCGGCAAGATGTGCGTGGCGCAGCGCCAGAACGCACTCAAGATTCCCTACGCGATGTTCAAGAAGCCGCTGACGATGGAGGAGTATCTCGGCGCGCGGCTGATCGCCGATCCGGTGCGCCTGTTCGATTGCGTGATGCCCTGCGCCGGTGCCGAGGGCTTCCTCGTGATGCGCCGCGAGACGGCGGAGGCGGCCGGCATCAAATACGCGCGCGTTCTCGGCGCGATCGAGCGGCATGCGGCGTTCCAGTCCGATCCGATCCAGTATCGCGGCGGCTGGGCGCTCGAGCGCGACGAGCTCTACGGCCAGGCCGGCGTGGCGCCCGCCGACATCGATTTCATCCAGGTCTACGACGACTATCCGGTCATCAACATGCTGCAGTTCGAGGACCTCGGCTTCTGCGGCAAGGGCGAGGCGCCGGCCTTCGTGCGCGCGAACACGCTGACGGTCGACGGCACGTTCCCGTCCAATACCTCGGGCGGCCAGCTCTCGGTGGGGCAGGCGGGTGCCGCCGGCGGCATGCTCGGCATGGTCGAGGCGATCCGCCAGCTCACCCGGCAGACCATCGGCGGCCAGGTGCCCGACGCCGCGCTCGGCCTCGTCTCCGGCTTCGGCATGATCAACTACGACCGCGGGCTGTCCACCGGCGCCGCGATCCTCGCGGCCGCCTAACCCGGGAGCGAAGCGAGCACGCCCGTGACCCCTCCGCTGCAAAAACCCAAGCGCAAAAATCCGATTCTGCGCACGCGCCTTCCGGTTCCGCCGCCTCAGGCGCGCAGCCGCTATGCGCTCGGCCTCCTGCGCGGCGCCGCGCAAGGGCGGCTCGAGCTGCAGGAGTGCCGCGATTGCGGCCAGGTGCAGTATCCGCCGCGCGAAATGTGCCGCCGCTGCCTGTCGGACCGGCTCGACTGGAAGCCGCAGCCGGAAGACGGCGAGCTGATCTCCGAAACGCTGCTGCGCCACAGCCTCGAGCTGTTCTTCCGCGAGCGCGTGCCGTGGCGCACGGGCCTCGTGCGCCTGCGGGGCGGCGTCACGGTCGTGGCCCACATCCACGCCGACGTGCCGCCGCCGCCCGCCAGGGTGCGCGTGCGCGCGCATCTCGACCGCGCCGGGCAGGCCGTGCTCGTCGCCATTCCCGAACGCGACACGCCCAACATGGCGGACGACAAGATCATGCGCGAAATGACCTGCGATCCGAAGTTCCGCAAAGTGCTCGTGACCGACGGCAAGACGGCCGTGGGCCAAGCGCTCGTCAAGGCGCTCGCCAAGGCCGGCGCCGACATCGTCTGGGTCGGCAACGCCGAGCCGTGGAAGAATTTCCCCGGCTTCGACGAAATCAAATCCATTCCGCAGGTGACGCTGCTCAATCTCGACGTCACCGACCAGCGCTCGGTGCGCGAGATCGCCGGCGAGATCGCGGGCCGCGTCGACATCGTCGTGAACAACGCCGAGGTCCACCGCACCTACGGCATCTCGGCGCGCTACGGAACCGACGCGGCCCGCGCCGAGATGGACGTGAACTATTTCGGCCTGCTGCGGCTCGCGCAGGAATTCGGCCCGGCGCTCAAGGCGCGCGGCGCCGACGGGGTCAACAGCGCGGTCGCCTGGGTGAACCTGCTCTCGATCTACGCGCTCGCGAATTTTCCGCCGCACGGCACCTTCTCGGCCTCGAAGGCGGCCGCGCATTCGCTCGCGCAGTGCCTGCGCGCCGAGATGCGCCCCACCGGCGTGCGCGTCATCAACGTCTATCCCGGCCCGATCGACGACGAGTGGAACCAGCTGCTGCTGCCGCCGAAGATCGCGCCCGGGGCGCTCGCCAACGCGATCGTCAACGCGCTGAGGCAGGGCACCGAAGACGTCTATCCCGGCGACGTGGCGCAGGACTGGCTCGCGCGCTGGCGCGACAACCCGAAAGCGCTCGAAGTCGAAGCGTCGAACCCCTGAGGAGGACGGCAGGATGAACGCCCTCGTTCAGTTCGCCAAAGAGCTCGCGGCCGGCCGTATCCGCGTCGTCGATCTCACGCAGACGCTGGCGCCCGATTTCCCGACGATCACCCTGCCGCCCGAGGCTGGGCAGGCCTGGCCGTTCCGCATCGAGGAAATCTCGCGCTACGACGACCGCGGCTCGGCCGCCTACTGGAACAACGTCTCGTTCAGCGAGCACACCGGCACGCATTTCGATGCGCCGGTCCACTGGATTTCCGGCCGCGATCTGCCAAACAACGCGGTCGACACGATTCCGGCCGAGCATTTCATCGCGCCCGCCTGCGTGCTCGATTGCTCGAAGCAGGCCGCGCAGGATCCCGACTACCTGCTCACCGTCGACTTCGTGACGAACTGGGAGAAGGAGCACGGCCGCATTCCGCCGCGCGCCTGGGTGCTGATGCGCACCGACTGGTCGAAGCGCACCGACCCCGTCGCGTACCAGAACTACGACGAGACCGGCCAGCACACGCCGGGGCCGGATTCCGACGTCGTGCAGTTCCTCGTGAAAGAGCGCGACGTGATCGGCTTCGGCACCGAGACGATCGGCACCGATGCCGGGCAGGCGTTCCATCTCAATCCGCCCTATCCGTGCCACTACTTCATGCACGGCGCGGGCCGATACGGCCTCCAGTGCCTGACCAATCTCGACCTGCTGCCGCCGACCGGGTCGGTGATCTTCGCCGCGCCGCTCAAGATCAAGCGCGGCAGCGGCAGCCCGCTGCGCGTTCTGGCGCTGGCGCCCGCGTAAGCCCGGCATGGGCGCCGATCCCGCGGTCACCTACAAGGACGCGATCGCCCGCGCGCTGCGCGAGGCGATGGCGGCCGATCCCAGGGTGTTCGTGCTCGGCCAGGACGTCGGCAAGTTCAGCATCGGCGGCGTCACCAAGGGCCTGATCGAGGAATTCGGCGCGGCGCGGGTGCGCGACTGCCCGATCAGCGAAAGCGCCATGGTCGGCATCGGCGCCGGCGCCGCGATGAACGGCTACACGGCGGTGATCGAGATCGCCTATGCCGACATCCTCGCGGTGGCGTTCAGCTCGATCGTGCATTCCGCCGCGAAGCTCAACTACGCGACGAACGGGCAATTGCGCTGCCCCTTGATCGTCCGCGCGCCGATCAACCGCTTCTCGCGGCACGGGCCGATGGGCACGGAGGTGACGCTCTCCTGGTTCATGAACGTGCCCGATCTCGACATCGCGATGCCGGCCGATGCGGCCGAGGCCTATTGGCTTCTGCGCCATGCCTTCGCGCGCCCGGTGCCCACGATCTTCCTCGAAGACCGTTCGCTGAACGCGTCGTCCGGCCCGCTCGGCGCGAAGCCGAAGGCGCCGGGCCGCGCGCGCACGCTGCGGCCGGGCCGCGACGCGGTGGTGATCGCCGCCGGGCGCATGGCCGCGCTCGCGCGCGACGCGGCGGACGCGATGGCGGCGTCGAAGACGCCGGCCGATGTCCGCGTGCTCAGCCTCGGCCGCGTGAAGCCGCTCGACCGCGAAGCGATCCTCGAAGCCGCGCGCGCCGCGGGCCGCGTGCTGGTCGTCCAGGAAGAGCCGCCGCTCGGCGGCTACGGCCCCGCGATCCAGAGTCTGCTCGATACGCTTCCGGCGAGCGCGCTGAAGCGGCAGCCCGCGCTGCTCGCGCGGCCCGAGACGTTCCTGCCGTACAACCGCGAGGAAGACGTCTTGCCGTCGGCGGAGACGATCGCGGCCGCGCTGCGGGAGCTGCTGGCATGAACACGCGGCCGCAGCGGCGGAACGACGTTCCGCCCGGCGCCGAGCCGGTCGAATTCCTGAGGCTCATGTGGCGCACGCGCCTGTTCGAGGAATTCTCGATGCGCCTCAAGAAAGAGGGCGCGGTGCTCGGCAACACCTATCCGTGCCTGGGGCAGGAGGCGCTCGGCGTGGCGGCGCTCGCGCTCGCGGCGGGCGACGCGGTGTTCCCGTCCTATCGCTCGCGCGCGATCGTGTTCGGCAAGGGGGCCACGGTCGAGCAGCATTTTCGCGAGATGATCGGCGCGCCCGAGGCGGAGCAGGGCGGGCGCGAAGTGTTCCACCATGCGGCGTTCCCCGGCATCGGCGTCATGCCGAGCTCGTCGATGATCGGCGGCTGGGCGCCGACCGCGGCCGGCTACGCGCTGACGCAGCAGATGGAGCGGAGCGGCACCGTGACGGTGTGCGTGATCGGCGACGGCTCGCTCGGCGCGGGCGACCTGCACGAGGCGCTCAACATCGCGGGCACCTGGAAGCTGCCGTTCGTGCTGATGGTCGAGAACAACGGCTACCAGGTCTCGGCGGCGTGGAGCCAGGTGCGCGCGCAGAAGGCGCTCGCGCCCTATGTGGCGCCCTACGGCTTCGTCACGCGGCCGGTGGACGGCAACAACGCGTTCGACGTGTTCCATTCGATGGCGTGGGCGCGCGCCGAAGCGCTCGCCGGGCGGCCGGCGATGCTCGATTGCGAGACCTACCGCATGGGCGGCTACAGCAGCCATTTCGGCGAGCCGCGCAGCGGCATCGAGGGCGAGCTGGCCGCGTGGCGGGCGCGCGATCCGATCGCGTTCGTGGAAGACTGGCTCGAGCGCCACGGCGGCATGGCGCGGCGCGAGATCGCGGCGGTCCGCGCGGCGGAGGCGCAGGCGATCGCCGCGGCGTGGGAAAAGGCGAAGCGCGAGGCGCCACGGCGGGCCGGAGACGCGCGGCGTTGACAGCCGCGCGCGGCGCCGCCACTCTCGCTTAGATTTCTATGGATATTTCTCGCTGCGCGAAGAGCGCCGCGAAGGCGCCGACGAGGGAGGAGCCGTTGGGTGATCGGCGCGGCAGCCTTGCGCTGGCCGGCGCGGGTGCGTCGATGGGCGTAGCCGCGGCGGAACCGCGTGCGCGAAAGCATCTTCCGCGCGGCTACACGCTGCCGGTCGCGCTGGCCATTCTGCTCGCGCTGCTCACCGTCGTTCCGGTCGCCACCGTCATTGTCGCGAGCTTCCGCCCGTCCGGACTGCCGCTCAGCGACGGCTGGACGCTCGCGCACTTCGCCAAGGTGTGGAGCAGCGCGTACTCCTACCGGCTCGTCTGGCAGACCCTCGTCTTCGCCGCCGGCAGCACCGCGTTCGGCATCGCGCTCGCGGCCGCGCTCGCCTGGCTCGTCGAGCGGACCGACATGCCGGGCCGCGACTTCTTCCGCACCGGCATTCTGATGCCGATGGCCACGCCGCCCCTGCTGCTCGCGATCGGCTGGGTGCTGCTGATGAGCCCGGCGATCGGCATCGTCCCGACGCTGCTGGCGCCGGTGTTCGGCGAGGGCGTGAAGTCGTTCAGCATCTTCAACCTTCCCGGCATGATCTTCGTGCAGGGCCTCGCCTACGTGCCGACGTCGTTCCTGATGCTGGCGCCCGCGATGCGCAACATGGATCCGGTCTACGAAGAGGCCGCCCGCACCTCGGGCGCCGCCTTCGGCCAGACGCTGCGCCGCGTCTCGCTCCCGTTCCTCGTGCCGGCACTGCTCTCGGTCACGACGTTGCTGATGATCGTCGGCATGCTGACCTTCGACGTGCCCGCCGTCATCGGCCAGCGCGGCAACGTCAACGTCATGAGCTCCGAGATTTTCAACCTGATGAACCCGGCCAACGGGCTGCCGGCCTATGGCGAGATCGCGGCGCTCAACAGCACGCTGTTCGTGCTGCTGGCGCTGGGCCTCTGGGTCTATTACCGCGCGACGCAGCAGAGCGAGCGCTTCGCCACGATCAGCGGCAAGGGCTACAAGGCCACGCGCTTCAAGCTCGGCCGCTGGCGCTCGGTCGCGGCCGCCTTCGTGACGCTGTATTTCCTCCTCGCCGTCGTGCTGCCGTTCCTGGCGCTGCTGTGGACCAGCCTCGTGCCCTATTTCGCGGGCTTCCAGACCAAGCTGCTCGGCGAATTGTCGCTCAAGGCCTACGCGACGCTGCTCGGCCAGCCGCGCATCTGGGAGGGCGTCGTCAACTCCACGGTGATCGCGGTCGTCGCCGCGCTGGCGACGACGGCGCTGGCGCTCTTCGTCGCGTGGACGATCGTGCGCTCGAAGCTGCGCTGGGTGCGCGTCCTCGACGTGATGTCGATGATCCCGATCAGCGTGCCGTTCCTGATGATGGGCGTGGCGCTCGTCTTCATCTTCTTCGGCCTGCGCGCCGTCCCGATCTACGGCACGGTCTGGATCATCGCGCTCGGGCATCTCATCGTGTTCCTGCCGCTGGCCGCGCGCATGATGCAGTCGGGCGTGCTCCAGGTGCACCGCGAGCTGGAAGAGGCCGCGTCGGTCTCGGGCGCCACGTTCCTCCAGAACATCCGCCGAGTCGTCGTTCCGCTGCTGAAGCCCACGATCTTCGCGCTGCTGATCTGGCTCGTCGTCCATTCGCTGCGCGAATTCTCGGTGGCCGTCATGCTGATCGCGCGGCAGAACGAGGTGCTCTCGACGATCCTGTTCAGCCTCTGGGACCAGGGCGAGCCGGGGCAGGCCGCGGCGATCGCCGTGATCCTGATGCTGGTGCTCGGCGGGCTGGTGGCGGCGTTCACCGGCCTCACGCGCGCGCGGCAGGAGGCCTGAGTGCTCGCCGCCGAGGCCCTCGAGAAGCGGTTCGCGCTGCACGACGGCCGCATCGTGAACGCGATGGACGGCGTCGGCTTCCGCATCGAGCCGGGCCAGCTCTACACGCTGCTCGGGCCGTCGGGCTGCGGCAAGACCACGACGCTGCGCAGCATCGCCGGGCTCGAGACGCCCGACAGCGGCCGCATCGCGATCGGCGACATGGCGGTGTTCGATTCGGCGCGCCGTCTGCTCGTGCCGGCCAACCGGCGCAAGATCGGCATGGTGTTCCAGTCCTACGCGATCTGGCCGCACATGGACGTCTACGAGAACGTCGCCTTTCCGCTGCGCGTTTCGGGCGAGCGGGTGCGCGAGGGCGACGTCGCCGCGCGCGTGGCGAAGGCGCTGGCGACCGTGCGCATGGAGGGCTTCGAGCGCCGCCCGGCCACGCGGCTTTCCGGCGGGCAGCAGCAGCGGCTGGCGCTCGCCCGCGCGCTGGTGATGGAGCCGCGCGTGCTGCTGCTCGACGAGCCGTTGAGCAACCTCGACGCCAAGCTGCGCGAATCGATGCGCCTCGAGCTGCGCCGCATCCAGAAGAGCCTCGGCATCACGACCGTCTACGTCACGCACGACCAGACCGAGGCGCTGGCGATGTCCGACGTCGTCGCGGTGATGGAGAACGGGCGCATCGTCCAGCAGGGCGATCCGCGCACGATCTATTCCAGGCCCGCCACGCGCTTCGTCGCCGAGTTCATCGGTTCCACGAATTTCGTCCCCGGCAGGATCGCGCGCGCCGGCGCGGATGCGCTGGTCGAGATCGAGGGCGGCCGCCTGCGCTGCGCGGTTCCCGCGGGCCTCGACACCGGCGCCAGGGTGCTGGTCTCGATCCGTCCGGAGGACATCGCGGTGCGCGCGGCGGGGGCCGCCGCCGCGGCGGGCGACGGCAACCGCATCGCCGGCCGCGTCGTCGAGCAGATCTTCCTCGGCAGCCTCGCCGATCACGTGATCGCCGCCGGCGGCGCCGAGTTCCATGCCTGGTGCCATCCCGCCGCCGCTTTTTCGCCGGGCAGCGAGGTGGTGCTCGAGGTCGATCCGGCGCGCTGCATCGTCTTGCCCGAGAAGACCTGACATGACGCTGTTTCTCGACACGCACCACATCGCGCGCCTGCACGACGAGGGCCATGTCGGCATGCGCGACTACGTCGACGCCGTGGAACGCGCCTATCGCGAGCAGGGCGAGGGCCGGCTGCAGCTCCTGCCGCGCCAGAATTTCTGGATGGCCGGCGCCGACGCGGCCAACCGCGGCCCTTCGCTGAAAGTCGCCGCGGCGGTGCTCGAAGGGCTCGGCGTCATCGGCATCCCGCTCTATACGGCCGGCTACCGCCGCGGCGCGATCGATCTCTGGATCGCGCTGATGAGCACCAAGACCGGCGAGATGCTCGCGCACATCCACGGCCAGAGCATGAGCCTCTGGAAGACGGGCGCGATGGCCGCGGTCGCCACGCGCCACATGGCGCGCGCCGAGGCCGCCGCGGTGGGCATGATCGGCGCCGGGCAGTACGCGCGCACGCAGCTGCTCGGCCTCGCCGCCGTGCGCGAGATCCGCGAGCTGCGCTGCTACAGCCGCAACGCCGAGAATCGCGCGCGCTTCGCCGAATGGGCGCGCGGCGCCGTCCCCGGCCTCGCGGTCAGGGCGGTCGGAACGGGCCGCGCCGCGGCCGAGGGCGCCGACATCGTCGTGACGGTGACGACCGCGCGGACGCCGGTGCTCGAAGGCGCGTGGCTCGCGCCGGGCACGCATTGCAATCTCGTCGGCATGCACTATCCCGACGCGCGCGAGGCGGACACCGAGACGATCCGCCGCGCGCGCGTCGTCGTCGACGATCTCGACCAGGCCTGGGGCGAGAAGGGCGAGATCATGATCCCGCTCGCCGCGGGCGAGATCGCGCGCGCGCACGTCGCCGGCGACATCGGCTCGGTCATCGCCGGCAAGATCGCGGGCCGCCGCGACGCGCGCGAGATCACGGTGTTCTGCTCGGGCGGCACCGCGCTCGAATATGTCGGCGCCAGCGCGATGGTCTACGAGGCCGCGCGCAAGGCCGGCATCGGCCAGTCCTTGGAAATGAAAGCATGACGGGGGTGCGGCCGCGGCGCGTTTACACCGTCCGGCGACGGATGATAGCGTTTTCGCCGAGCGGCGCCGCCAAGAGCGCCCCGATTCCGGACATCGAGGGAGGACGACCATGATCCCACGCAGAACGGCGCTTCTGGCCGCGCTCGCCATCGTCGCGCTGCCCGCCGCGCAGGCCGCCGCCCAGACGCTCGACGAGGTGAAGGCCGCCGCCGCCAAGGAAGGCAAGGTCGTCTGGTACGACAGCCTGCCGCGCGCCGAGGGCGACGCCATTCTGGCCGAGTTCCAGAAGGCGTTTCCGTTCATCAAGACCGCCGAATATCTCGAAGTGCCGGGCGCCGCCAAGACCGCGCGCATCACGCAGGAAAGCCGCGCCGGCGGGCCGACCGCCGACGTCACGCTCGACGGCCCCGCCTCCGGCATGCGCCACGCCGAATCGGGCTTCCTGCACAAGGTCGATTGGAAGTCGCTCGGCGTCGAGACGTCGAAGGACCGCACGCCGAACGAATACCTGATCGCGATCACGACGCCGTTGTTCGGCATCCTCTACAACACCAACAAGGTGAAAGACGACGAGGCGCCGAAGACCTACGACGAGCTCGTCGACGCCAAGTGGTCGGGCCGCATCGGCACCTGGTCGCGCGCGATCGGCTTCGTGATCCTCGCCGCCGACCTGGGCGAGGAGAAGACGACGGCGCTGGTGCAGAAATTCTCGGCGTTGAAGCCGAAGCTCTATCGCAGCACCTATGCCGCGGCGCAGTCGGTCGGCGCCGGCGAGGTCGACGTCATCTACGGCATCTACCACACCGCGCTGCCGACGATCGAGAAGGGTGCGCCGGTGAAATGGCGCTTCCTCGAGCCGGTGCCGGTGGGCCCGCTCTACGGCGTGCTGCTGAAATTCGGAAAGAACCCGAACGCCGGCAAGCTGCTGCTCGCGTGGCTCGGCTCCAAGGACGGGGCGCTGGCCTACGAGAAGGTGGCGAAGCGCGGCAATCCTTTCATTCCCGAAACGGAAACCGCGAAAATGCTGAAGGGCCGCAAGATCTCGATGTTCGATTCGGAGACCGAGGTGGCGAAGGCCCAGTGGTACAACGATCTCGAGGCCAAGTTCGGCCGCATGCTGCAAGGCCGCTAGAGGAGGCGACCATGATCCCCAATTCCGTTGCCGACATCCTCCGCTCCAAGACGGCGCGCGCGCTGCCGCGTGCGCCGGAATACCCGCCCTACGACGTCGCCGCGTTCCAGGGCGCGATGGACAATTTCCACAAGGTGTTCGCGATCAAGCCCGGCGACCACGTGGTCATGCTCACCGATCCGCTGCTCGATCCGCGCGTGATCCAGGCCGTCTACGGCCTCGCGCGGGCGCGCGGCGCCACGTTCGCCTCGTACATGGGCTCCTCGACCCAGCTCATGGAGGTGCCCGACGAGGCGAAGCCCGTCCTCGAGCGCGCGACGTTCGTCGTCTCCACCTGGTTCGCGTCGGTGATCGATCCCTACTGCATCGGCCTCCGCAAGAAGGGCCAGCGCTGGATCAAGATCACGTTCTTCCGCAACCTCGATCTCTGGCACACGCCGCAGGCGCGCTTCCCGATCGACGTGCTCGGCGAGATCATCCGCGCCACCGCGCGGCTCTATCCGAAGGCCGGCGATTTCGACCTCAAGTTCACCGATTCGCGCGGCACGCAGTTCGAGATCGCCTACACGCAGGCGATGCGCGACCGGCTGCTCGCCCACAACCGCTGGCGCGGCCACAACTACGCCGACGAGCCGGGCTGCTACATCCACTACATCCCGACGCACGGGCCCAATCTCTACGAGCCCTACGTTATGGGCGACGAGCAGCGCCGCGCGCCGGTCAACGGCGTCGTGTTCGCGCAATGGGCGGTCGGCTTCGAGAAGCCGTTCGAGGAGAAGATCGGCGTCGAGTTCAAGGACGACCGCGTCGTCGCGGTGCACGGCCGCGGCATGGAGGCCGAGGTGATCCGCGACCTCGTGATCGGCGGCAAGCTCGAGGAGCTCGGCTGCGGCCACAATCCCAAGGCGCCGCGCTTCGACATCTACCCGGCCGGGCCGAATTCGCCGGGCGGGCTGCATTTCGGCATCAACGGGCCGGAGCCCTCGCCCTATCTCCGCCGCATGATGCCGAACTGGGAAGAGCCGCATGTCCACATGGATCTCGTCACCTTCGACAGTACGGTGACGGCCGGCAACCAGACGATCCTCGATCGGGGCTATCTGATGTCGCTGCGCGATCCCGAGGTGGTCAAAGCCGCCGCGCGCTACGGCGATCCGGTCGATCTGCTCGAGGCGTTTCCGGTCTGAGGCCCGTCGCGAGCGTGGCCTCGATCGCGGCCACGCGGTCATGTGCGAGGCCTTGCAAGTCTTCGCCGCGCTGGTGCCGAAGATCGCGTCTGCGGCGGCGGCCGCCCGGCCCCGGTCGCTCAGCGTTCGCCCGTCAGCGACGCGATCAGCTTCTTGTTGGCGACGAGCGCGCCGCCGCCGGCATCGTTGCCGTAGATGAAGCGCGAGAGCTGGCCGCCGAGATAGGGGTGGAAGCCGAGCGCGTAGAGCGTCTTGAAGTCGCGCGCTTCGATCGCGCGGCGCTCGTCGGGGCGGAGCGCATAGCGGTCGAGCACGGCCTTCTCGTCGGCCTTGAACTCCGCGCGCAGCGCCGGGTTCCATTTGAGGTCTTGCACCAGGTCGTGCCCGGCCAGCGTCGGATCGAACTTCTCGAGGCCCATTTCGCTTCCTCCGCTCAGGCCGCAAGCTTCCACGAGACGGCGCCGATGCCGCAGCGGAAATCGGAGCAGATCGCGTAGCCGTAGGAATGCCCGCGCCGCTCGCCGATGGCGCCCATGACGACGACCCACGACAGCAGCTCCGCGGTGCCGCCCGAGCCGGCCGCCTCCATCCTCTCGATCGTCAGCTCCTTCAGCATGCGCTCGTGATCGGCCTCGACGCAGAGCTCGATGAACCAGCGGTCGAACGCCTCGTCGATGAACATGTAGCGGGCGCCGCCGGGCTCGTGGCTGAGGCCGCCCGAGCCGATCAGCGCGACGCGCTGGCCGGCGGGCAGGTCGTTCCGGACGAGGTCGCCGAGCTTCCGGCCGATCTCGTAGCAGCGGTGCTGGTCCGGGATCGGCGGCACGGTGCAGTTCTGCAGCACCGGCACCAGCGGCACGCCGAGCTTGTCGAGATCGAGCAGGACGCTCGGCACCGAGACGTTGTCGTCGAAGTTCAGCGGCGCGCGGCTGCCGAACATGCGCACGTCGCGCCTGGTCATGCCGCGGAACAGCGCCTCGGCCGCCGCGGGGCTGCCCTTGACGGCGTAGTCGCGGCAGCCGATCCACGGCTTGAACCATTCGTGCGGGCCGCGATGCTCCGCCGCCATGCCGATCAGGAAATCCGGATAGGCGAGCACGCGCGAATTCGTCATGTGATCGTTGGCGAAGACGATGATGAGGTCCGGCTTCGCCTTGCGCAGCTCGGCCGAGAGGCTCGCATAGGTGTCGCGCACCACCTTCTGCTGCTCGGGCGTCGCCTTGTCGAACAGGCCCACGATCGCGGGCGCGTGCGGAACCCCGGCGGCGAAAACGATCTCGGCCACGGAACGCATCCTTCGAATTGCACCGCGGCGAGGATTCCACTAACCTCCGCGCCGCTCAAGGCAAATCTATAGCATTCCGGGAATTTATAAAATGCGCGGTCAGGCCGCAGCGAGTGCGCCGGTGCAGGCGCGGCGCGAGGAATGGGGGCCGAAATCCCATGCCGTGCGCAACGCCGCGCCGAAGACGCTGGCCGACGACGCGTTCCAGCGCATCCGCGAAGACATCATCAAGGGCACGCTGCGGCCCGGCGAGAAGCTGAAGCCGGATCGGCTCAGCATTCGGTATGGCATCGGCCTGTCGCCGGTGCGCGAGGCGCTGTCGCGCCTCGCCTCCGACGGGCTGGCGGTGGCGGAAGGGCAGCGCGGCTTCTTCGTGGCGCCGGCCTCGGTCGGCGAGCTCGAAGACGTGGCCGACCTCCGCGTGAAATTCTCGACGATGGCGCTCGAGCGCTCGATCGCGGCGGGCGACGAAGCGTGGGAGGCGGGCATCGTCGCGGCCTACTACCAGCTCGCGAAGCTCGTGAAGCAGATGAAGGCGGCGCCGGCCGTCTACGCCGAGGAGTGGGAGCGCCGCAATCGCGCGTTCCACGCGGCGCTCGAGGGCGCCTGCAACTCGCCCTGGCTGCTGCACATGTGCGAGCTGCTCTACGATCAGTCCGAACGCTACCGGCGCAATTTCGTCGCCTATCCCAAGATCGAGCCGCGCATCTACGAGGAGCATCGGCTGATCATGGAGGCGGTGCTCGCGCGCGACGCGAAGGCGGCGTGCCGCATCCTCGCCGAGCACATTCGCCGCGGCGCCGCGGCCACGCGCCGGCTCATGGAGGCGAAGGCGGGCAGGCGAAGCGTCCGCGCGGCGGCTATGCGCGCGCCGGCCAGAGCGCCGCGATCTCCGGCCCGCTGAGCACGTCGCCGAACAGGAAGCGCACGTTCTTGAGCGTCGCCTCGTGCAGCTCGGCCGTGTGCGAGGCGACGCAATCGGCCCCCACGGCGACGTTGAAGCCGAGCGAATAGGCGTCGCGCAGCGAGGTCTCGACGCACACGTTGGTCTGCACTCCGGCGAAAACCAGCGTGCGGACGCCCTCGGCGGCGAGCCGCTCGGCGAGGCCGGTGCCGATGAACGCGCTGTAGCAGTGCTTGTCGATCACCGCCTCGCCGGGCCGCGGGGCGACGCCGAAGAACGCGTGGCCCCAGCCGCCCGGCGCGCAGCACACCCGTCCCTTGCCCTGGGCCGCGAAGCGCGCGGCCATGCTCGCCGGCAGCTTCTCGGGCCGGTAGTCCGCCCGCACCCAGACGACGGGGACGCCGCCGGCCCGCGCCGCCCCGACCAGGGACATGATCGGGGCCGCCGCCGCGCGGCAGGCCGCGGCGTTCTTGCCGACGACGGCCTCGATATAGCCGCCCTCGGCGCAGAAATCGTTCTGCATGTCGACGACGAGCAGCGCGGTGTGCGCGGGCGCGAGGCGTTCGGCCGCCGTCGCGAGAGGCGGGCCGGGCTGCGGCGCGATCGAGATGTTCATGGCGAGCTTGCCTCTCGCGCCGGGGCGCGGTTCGAATTTATGAAATCGATGAAATCTATAATTTCATTGACTCGTTCCCGCAATCGTGTTGACTCGGCCGAGGCTGCGCCCGGCGAAGGGTATCGTCGGCTGCCGCGGGCGCGCCGCCGCGCCGCCGGGCGGACAGGCGGCGGGCCGGTCGACGCCGGCCGCGGCGCCGGCGGCGCATCCGAACCGAGGAGGGAGAACCATGAAACGGCTTTGCATCGCGATCGGAGCGGCGGCGATGGCCGCGCTCTCGGCACTTCCGGCCGCGCAGGCCGAGCTGCGCATCGGCTACCTCACGACTCTCACCGGCGGCGGCGCCTTCCTCGGCAATCAGATCGCCAACGGCTGGAAGCTCGGCATGGAGCACGAGGGCTGGACGAAGGACGGCGACCTGTTCGGCGGCGTGCCCACCAAGATGTTCTACGGCGACGACCAGCAGGACACCGACATCGGGCTGAACGCCGCCCGCAAGATGCTCGGCAGCGACAAGGTCCACATCCTCGCGGGAATCATCTGGTCGAACGTGCTGATGGCGGTGAAAGGCCCGGTCATCGACGGCAAGCGCATCCTTCTCAGCAGCAATGCGGGCGCGTCGCCGATGGCCGGCGCGCAGTGCAGCCCGTACTTCATCTCCACCTCGTGGAACAACGATCAGCAGGGCGAGAGTTCCGGCGCGCTGGTGGAGAAGGAGGGCATCAAGAGCGTCTTCCTGCTGAGCCCCAACTATCAGGCCGGCAAGGACATGCTCGCGGGCTTCCGGCGCTACTACAAGGGCAAGGTCGTCGATCAGCTGCTCTACAAGCTCGGCTCGACGGATTTCCAGGCCGAGATCTCGAAAGTGCGCGCGGCCAAGCCCGAGGGCGTCTTCATCTTCGCGCCGGGCGCCATGGGCATCGCGTTCATGAAGCAATGGAACGCGTCCGGCATCGGCAAGGACGTGAAGCTCTACACGCTGGCCGTGGTCGACCACGTCACGCTGAAGGCGATCGGCGACAGCGCGGTCGGCACGTTCCACGCGATCTTCTGGGATCCGGACGGCCCGTTCCCGGGCAACCAGAAATTCGTCAAGGGCTACGTCGCGAAGCACGGCCACCATCCGAGCTACTTCGCGGCGCAGGGCTACGACGGGCCGCGCCTGCTCGCCGCCGCGCTGCGCAAGCTCGGGAAGTTCGACGAGAACGACATGCTCACGCTCGCGAAGACGATGCGGCGCGTCGAGTTCGAATCCGTGCGCGGCCCGTTCAAGTACAACGTCAACGGCATCCCGATCCAGGACTGGTACAAGCTCGAGGTCCTGGCGGGCAAGGACGGGCCGACGATCAAGGCCACCGACGTGATCTTCAAGGCGCACGTCGATTCCTACTGGAAAGAGTGCCCGGAGACGCAGCGCCACTAGCGCTGCCGCTTCGCGGCATGGCCGCCGCCGCGGTAGAAGCGGCGCAGCCCGTCCCGAAACGCGCCGAGCGTCGGCCGTAGCGCGGCCAGCGCCGGCGCCTGGCGGCGCGCGGCTTCGGTCAGTTCGCGTTCGGCCGCGCCGAGGTCGAGGCCGGTCAGGCGCCCGTCGGCCACGACGTGCCGGCCGGCCACGACGAGGTCGCGCACATGCGCGGCCTTGGCCCGCGCGAGCAGCATCTCGGTCTCGTCGCAGGCCGCGTCGATCGCGTCCGCCGTCATCGCCGCATAGTCGAGCAGCAGGAGATCGGCCGGCGCGTCCGGCTCGATGGCGCCGAAGCCGGTCGCGCCGGTCGCGATCTCGGGGCCGCGCCGTAGCGCGGCGTCGAACAGCGCCGCCTTGTCCAGCACGTCCTCGAATCCGAAGCCGCGGTGCAGGCGCCAGGCGAGGCGAAGCTCGCGCAGCATGTCGTCGTCGTCGTCGAGCGAGAGCGCGTCCATGCCGAGCGCCACGCCGAGCCGCGCGCGCCGCATCGCGGCCATCGGCGCGATGCCCGAGCGCAGGCGCAGGTTCGAGGTCGAATTGACCGAGACCGTCACGCCGCGCTCGGCGAGCAGCGCGCATTCGTCCTCGGTCAGCCAGACGGCGTGCGCGACCGACAGGCGCGGCGATAGCAGCCCGACGCGGTCGAGCTGGCGCACGATGCCGTCCGGGTAGGCGCCGTCGGCCCATTCGCGCTGCGTCCGCGATTCGAGCAGGTGCATGTGCACGCGCAGGCCGGATCGCGCCGATTCGGCCGCCACCGCCTCGAGCAGCGCGTCGCTGCACCACTCCACGCCGATCGGCCCGAGCTGGACGTGAAAGCCGTCGCCGCCGAGCCGGCGCGCGATCTCGGCGACGGCGGCGATCTGCTCGCGCGCCGGGGGCAGCGGCCGCTGATACTGGGCCGCGATCGCCGCGCGGCACTGCGGGTCCATGCAGGCGAGGATCGCGTCGTCGTCGCCGTAGCCGAGCCGGTTGCGGTCGCGCAGCGGGGCGGCGAAGGCGACGCGGATGCCGATCGCGCGCGCGGCCCGTGCCACGGCTTCGGCCTCCGCCGCCAGCCGCTCCGGCGGCCGGAACAGGTGGCAGTGCATCACCGTGGCGACGCCGCTCTCGGCCATGCGCCCCAGCGCCACCGCCGCGACCAGATAGGGGTCGAGCGGCGGCAGCGCGTAGGTGCCGGGCACCCACAGCTCCACCGCGTCGTCGGCGACGCCGTGGGCGCTCGGCCGCAGCCCGCGCCCGTGGTCGTGCGCGTTGCACAGCGCGGGAAGCGCCAGCACGCCGGCCCCGCCCAGCGATCGCGGCGAACGGGCGGCGCCCGGGCGGACGCCGCCGAGGCGGCCGCCGGCGATTTCGATGGCCACGTCGCGCGCCGCGCCCTCGCGGCCGGGGCGCAGCAGCGCGCGCCCGGCCCACACTCGGGCGGCCGCTCGAGGCGGCACGGCGGCGCTGTCGTCGGTCACGCGGCCCTCCTTCCGTGCGCGCAGAGGCGTTGCGTGCAATTGGCGCTGGCCACTCCACGCCGCGACCGGATAGCCTGACTTCGTTCCGCAACGCAACGCCGGAGAACGCGCCATTCGCACGCTCGCCACGCATCTGATCGGGCCGTCCGGCGGCCTCGCGCTCGAGATCGCGCGCGGCCGGCGCCTGCGCGTCACCGACATGCGCGGCAAGCAGGTGGTCGACATGGCCGTGTTCAACCGCGCCAATCCGCGCGAGAAGCTCTCCACCTCCTATTCGCGCTCGCGCTTCGATCCGGCCAATGTCGGCAAGTTCCATCCGCGCGACCGGCTGACGGCCGGCGACTACCTGATGTCGACGATCAACCGCGAGATGATGCGCATCGTCGCCGACACGCCCGCGGTGAAGGGCATGCACGACGCCCACGGGCGGATGTGCAACCGCCGCCTCTACCGCGTGCTCGGCAAAGGCGAGCGCGACGGCTGCCACGAGATCATCGCGCGCGCGATGGCGCCCTACGGGCTGCTGCCGGAAGACATGCCCGACACGTTCGACCTCTTCATGAACTTTCATCACGATTGCGCGGCCGGCCACTGGGTGATCGAGCAGGGCTGCTCGCGCGCGGGCGACTACGTCGAATTCGCCGCCGAGATGGATTGCATCGTGGCGCTTTCGAACTGCCCGCTGTTCGAGGGACAGGAAATCAAGGCGGAGGTCTTCGATGGGCAATGAGGGCGGGGCGAGATCCTACGAGGTCTACCGCGGGGTCGTGTTCCCGTGGCAGTGCGATCATTTCGGGCACATGAACGTGCGCTGGTACGCGCATCATTTCGACGACGGCGGCTTCCATCTCTGGACGATGGCGGGCGTGAGCCAGAAGGAGATGCGCGACCGCGGCACGCACGTCGTCGTGGCGCAGACCACGATCAAGTACATCCGCGAGCTCAAGGCCGGCGACCTGATCGTGGTCCGCTCCGCCTTCGTCAAGGTCGGCCAGAAGAGCGTCGTGCACGTCGCGAAGATGTACAACGCCGACACCGGCGTCTACTCGGCCTGGCAGGAGACGGTCGAGGTGTTCTTCGATCCGCAAACGCGCAAGGCCGCGCCGATGCCCGAGGATTTCCGCACGCGGCTCGCGAAGCTGGTCGTCGATCCGGAAAGCTTCTAGGAACTCTCCATACGCGTCATGCCGCGTCTTACGGCTCGCGAAGTGGAGGCATCGCGGCGCGGCGGCCACGCGATCCCTCCACTTCGCGGCCGCGCAAGGAACGCGCGACCGCTCCGGTCGGGATGACGGGCGCTACTTGTCTTCGGCTTTCGCCCGCTTCGCCTCGATCGCCGCAAGCACCTTCTCCGGCGAGAGCGGCAGCGAGGCGACGCGCGCGCCCACGGCGTCCTCGATCGCGTTGGCGATCGCCGCGGCCACCGGCAGCATGCCGGCCTCGCCCATGCCCTTGGCGCCGAACGGGCCGGGGCCGTGGCCCTGCTCCTGGGTCACGGCGCGGAAGCTTTCGGGCAGGTCGCTCGCCAGCGGCACGCGGTATCGCGCGGCGGCGATGTTGGCGAGCACCGGCCCGTCGTAGCGCATCGTCTCGAACAGCGCCTGGCCGAGGCCCATCATCGCGGCGCCCTCGTCCTGACCGCGGCACGCATCCTTGTGGATCGCGCGGCCGGCGTCGCCGCTGACGACGAGCTTCCGCACGACCACGCGGCCGGTCTCCTCGTCCACGTCCACTTCGGCGGCGCCCCAGCCGATCTCCCACGACACGCACTTGGCCTCGAGCGGCGCGTGATGGTCGGTCTCGGGCTTGAAGTAGCCGCGCCCGACGAATTCGAAGCCGGTGCCGCCGAAATGGCGCATGATCATCGGCGCCAGCGGATGCGCCTGGTTGTCTTTCACCACCGCCCAGTTCTCGAGGCGCAGATCGCCGGGCATGCAGTTCAGCTGCGACGCGGCGAAATCGAGGATGCGCGCGATGCAGTCGCGCGCCGCGCGCTCCACCGCCTGGCCCATCACGACGATGGCCGAGCTGGCATTGGTGCCCTGGTCGAACGGCGTCACGTCGGTGTCGATCGGCCCGTACGAGACGCGCGCGGAGGGGCAGGCGAACAGTTCGGCGACGACGCGCGTCAACGCCGTCTGGATGCCCTGGCCGATCTCGATCGTACCGGAGTTCACGATGATGCCGCCGGTCGTCGTCGCCTTCACCTGCGCTTCCGCCGGCTTGTTGACGCCGCCCGAATCCTTGAAGCCGATCGCGATGCCGATGCCGCGGCCCTTCGTGCGCTCGCCGCGGCCGTAGCCGATCTCGCGGCAGACGAGGTCGAGACCCTCGGCGAGGTCGCTGTCCATGCCGCTCTCGCCCGGCACGTAGGCTTCGCCGAGCTTCAGGAGGTTCTTCTTGCGCAGCGTCACCGGATCGATGCCGAGGCGGCGGGCGATCATGTCGATCTGGCTTTCCGAGGCCCAGCTCGCCTGCGTGCCGCCGAAGCCGCGGAACGGGCCGGCCGGAGTCGTGTTGGTCATCACGCAGTCGCAGCGCGAATCGATGAATTCCCAGCGATACGGACCGTTGATGCGATAGCCCGCCTTCTCGGCGACGAGCGGCGAGGCGTCGGAATAGGCGCCGGCGTCGAGCAGGATCTCGCTGCGGCGCGCGACGAAGCGGCCGTCGTTCGTCACGCCCGTCTCGAGGCGCAGGATCGCCGCGTGCTGGCTCTGCGTGAGGAAATTCTCCTCCATCGTCATGCAGAAGCGCACCGGCCGTCCGCTGAGCTTCGCGAGCAGCACCGCGATGGGCTCGGTCTTGCAGTTGTTCTTGGCGCCGTAGCCCGCGCCGACGAACGGCACGTGCACCCGGATGTTCTGTTCCGGATGGTTGAAGACGCGCGCGAGCTCCTTGCGCAGCGGAAACGGATTCTGGCAGCTCGACCACAGCTCGATCTGCCCGGCCTCGACGCGCGCGAGCGTCACGAACGGCTCGAGGTGATAGTGCTGCATGCGCGAGAAGCGGAATTCGTCCGTGAAGACGCGGTCGGCGCGCGCGAACGCCGCCGCGTCGCCGTGCGTGTAGCAGAAGCGGTAACAGACGTTCTTCGCCGGATCCTTGAAGCCCGAGGCGCCGGCGCCGTAGGCGGGCACGATGCCCGGCGGCGGGATCTCGAACAGCGCCGGCGCCGCGGGCGCGAGCGCCTGCTCGATCGTGGCGACGGTGGCGAGCGGCTCGTAGCGCACCTCGATCGCCTCGAGCGCGCGCACGGCCTGTTCTTCGGTCTCGGCGGCGACGGCGGCCACCATGTCGCCGATGTAGCGCACCTTGTCGATGGCGACGATCGGCTGGTCCTTGATGAAATAGCCGTAGGTGGCGTTGAGCCCGCCGAGATCGTCGCGCGTGACGACGGCGGCCACGCCCGGCATCGCGGCGGCGCGGCGCGCGTCGACATGGGCCACGCGCGCATGCGCGTGCGGCGAGCGCAGCACCTTCGCGTGCAGCATGCGCGGCAGGGCGAGGTCGACCGTATAGCGCGCGGCGCCGGTGACCTTGAGGTCGGCGTCGACGCGCGGCGCGGGATTGCCGATCGCGTTCATCGCGCGCCCTCGCGCAGGCGGCGGGCCGCGTCTTCGACGGCCTCGACGATCATCTGATAGCCGGTGCAGCGGCACACGTTGGCCGAAAGCCAGTCGCGGATCGCGGCGCGATCCGGCGCCGGATTCCGCGCCAGCAGCGCCCTGGCCGAGAGGATCATGCCCGGCGTGCAATAGCCGCACTGGAACGCGCTCTTGGCCTTGAACGCCTCCTGCACCGGATCGAGCGCGCCGCCCGCGGCGAGGCCTTCGATCGTCGTCACCGAGGCGCCGTCCGCCTGCCATGCGAAGGTGGCGCAGGCGGCCATCGGCGCGCCGTCGACGAGGACCGTGCAGGCGCCGCACGTCGCCTGATCGCAGCCGATCTTGGTTCCGGTGAGGCCCCACTGGTCGCGCAGCAGATCGGC
>JAEULD010000105.1 GCA_016792765.1 Candidatus Odyssella sp. | reverse complement strand
CGATCCGGCAGGATCGGGCCGGTCCCTCGGGACCGGCGAACGGCGAGATCGGCAGTTTAGCCCCTACGATCAAGGCGGCGAAAGCGCCTAAGGCTGCGGGCTTCTAGCCGCCGCGTTCGGCCCCGTCAATTGCGCCAATGGCATCGGCGAGTCGGCCGCGGCCGGGGGCCGGGGCGGCATGTCGGGTGCGGCAGCCGCCGGCCCGGCAACCGCCGCCTCGGCGGCCAAGACCGTGCCCGAAGGCGCCGCCGCGAGCGGCGCCACGCGCGGGGCCTGGCCCCAGGCCAGCGAATCGAAGTCGCCGCAATGGCCGCACAGCGCCGACCATTCGCGCGCGCTGGCGCCGCAGCCGCGACACAGCCAGGCCGGCTCGGGATCGGACTCCGACGCGCGCGCGAGCCAATCGCGCGCCGCCGCGGTGTTGGCGGCCTCGCTCTGCTCGA
Organism: Candidatus Odyssella sp.; assembly: GCA_016792765.1. GTDB lineage: Bacteria > Pseudomonadota > Alphaproteobacteria > Bin65 > Bin65 > SBBV01. The sequence goes on along the minus strand of JAEULD010000105.1, from coordinate 7,574 downwards.
GCTCGGCCATGAGCCGGCAGAAGCCCGCGTCGCGCGCTTCGCCGGCGGCCTTGACGTGCCGCCGCGCCTCGCCCCACAGCTTCGCTTCGAGCGCGGCGCGCGCCAACGCGCGGTGCGCTTCGGCGTGCTCGGGCGCCATCTCCTCGAGCGCGGCCAGCGCGCGATAGCGTTTCACCGCATCGGGCTCGGCCAGCGCCAGCGCGTAGAGCCGGGCCAGATCGGGATGCGGCTGGCGCCGCCACGCGGCCTCGATCACCTTGCGCGCGCGGCGCGGCTCGTTGCCGGCGAGATGCAGCGCGGCGAGCTGGAGGCTGGCCGGCAACAGCGCCTCGTCGAGCGACAGCGCACGGCGCGCGCGCTCGAGCGCCAGCGTGCGGTCGCCGTTGCGCTCGGCCATCAGCGAGAGCTGCACGAGCAGAACCGCGTCGCTGTGCTTGCCGGTGCCTTCGGCGACGGCCTTGGCGGCGATGGCCTGGCGCAGCGTCGGCTCCGCCGCCTCCCAGCGCCGCGCCGCGATCTGGAGATGAAAGAGGCGCGTCAGCACCCAGGGCGCCCTGGGCGCGAGCGCGCGCGCCTTTTCGGCCAGCTCGATCGCCTGCGCGCGGTCGCCCTCCTGCTCCGCCAGCGCGAGCAGGCCGCGCAGCCCGAGCAGCTCGGTTTCCTTGGCCTGCAGCATGGCCGCGTAGAACTTGCGCGCCTCGTCGGGCCGGCCTTCGAGTTGCGCGGCCTGCGCGCCGATGAGCAGCGCGCCGGGCGGCCGGCCGAGCAGCTCGCTCGCGCGCTTGGCGAAGCGCCGCGCCTCCGCCGCGTCGCCGGCGGCGATCGCGACCATGCCCTTCGTCAGCGCGAAATAGCCGGCTTCGTTGCGTCGCCGCGCGCGCGCCTGGGCGAGGCGCCGCGGCAGGATGCGGATGCCGTGCAGCACCGCGTAGAGCAGCGCGCCCGCCGCCAGCACGCCGAGCAGCGCCGCCGCGACGAAGCTCGCCGAGGTGTCGATGCGCCAGCCGTGCCATTCGAGCGCCACCTCGCCCGGCGTTTCGGCGAGCTGCCACGCCAGGACGGCGAGCGCCGCGAGGGCGACGAAGACGACGATCGCGCGGAGGAAGAAGCTCATGGCCGCGACTTCGGATCGGGCCGGCCGAGCAGGCCGAGCGCCGCGCGTTCGATCTCGGCCAGCGCCGCGTCGGTGACGAGGCGTGCGCGCGCATCCGCGAGCCAGCCCTCGGCGGCCGCGCGGGCGGGCCCGGCGAGCGCGTTCAACTGCTTCGCGGCCTCGCCGAGATCGCCGCGCGCCAGCGCCGCTTCGGCGCGCGACAGCGCCGCCGCGGCGCCTTCGCCTTCGACCTCGCCGACGCGCCGCACCGTGACCAGCGACGAGACGCGCGCCCAGATGCGGTCCCACATGTCGGCGTCGGGCTTGGCGGCGGCGGCGGCGCGCAGCACCGAGACGGCGAGCTTGTCGAAGCGCTGGCGGAGCTGCGCCGCGGTCGGCACGCCCTGATCGGCCCGCGCCCCGAGCATCGCAAGCCCGGCTTCGAACTCCTTGCGCTCTTTCGCCAGCGCCTTGGCCGCGTCGAGCGCGGGGCGATAGGCGCCGCCGTCCTGCACCGCGCGGCGAAGCTGGCCGAGCGCCACGAGCAGCGTGCCGGTTTCGTTGGCGGCGCTGCCGGCGCGGCGCACCTCGTCCGCGATGGCGCCGACGCGCGATTGCAGGGCAGCCAGGTCCTTCTTCAGCTGCTCGGCCTCGCCGGCGAGTTTCTGGCCCTGGGCGCGGGCCTCGGCGGCGAGCCGGTCGAGCGCGGCCTTGCCCTCGGCCGCCTGCTTGTCGAGCGCGGACTTCAACTCGCTCTCGGCGCCCGGCCGCGCCTGCGCGAGCTCTCCCAGGCGGCGCTCGAGCGCGGCCATGCGCTCGCCGGCCTGCCGGAGCTGCGCCGACAGCGCCGCGAGCGCCTCGCCGCCGGGCGCCTCTTTCGGCAATGCCTCGAGCCGCCGGGCGAGCGCGTCGATCTGCTCGCGGACGCCCTTCAGATCCTCGGGGCTTGCCGCGGCGCGCTGCGCGAGAGACTTGAGATCGGTGTCGATCTTCTCGATGCGCGCGGCGAGCGCGGCGGCCGAGGCGGCAAGGCCGGCAAGGCGCTCGCGCTGCTCGCCGATCGCGCGCTCGGCCTGCTCGATGCGATTGAGGCGCGCCTGCACCTGGGCGGCTTCGGCCTGCTGGCGCTTCTGCTGCTCTTCGAGCTGCGCGGTGACGCTGTTGATGCGCGATTGCAGGCGGTCGAGCGCGCCCTGGCGATCCTGTTCGCCGCCGCTGCGCCCGCCGATGCCGAGCGACGCCGCGACGACGGCGCCGGCCACGAACGCCGCGCCGAAACCGGCGCCGAACATCGCCCAGCGCATGCGGCCGGGCTCGACGGGGCGCGGCGGCGGCGGCGCATCGAGGCGCGGCGGCGGCGGGGGAGCCGCTTCGGCCGCGCGCAGGCCCGGCTCGGGTCCGGCCGAAACCTTCTCGGCCGCGAGCGCCTCGGCCGGGGCCGCCGGCGCCGGTTCGGCTGCGGGCGGCTCGGTGGGCGGCTCGGCGAGCGCCGCCGCGAGATCGATGCCGACGCGCGCCGCGCTTTCGCGGATCTCGCCCATCCGCTTCAGCGGAATGGCGCCGCGCTCTTTCCAGCCCTGCACGGTGCCGACGGCGATGCCCAGCGCTTTCGCCATCGGGCGAATGCCGCCGAAGGCTGCGATGATGCGCTCCGCCTCGTTCGGCGTGCTGACCGGCTCGTCGTTCATGGGCCTGCGCTCCTCGGTCTCGGCGGCGCGGATCGCGGCGATCAGCGCCTCGGCATTGGGCCGCGCGGCGACGCGCACCGCGCGAAACGTGGCTTTGCCTTCGAGCGCCGCCGCCACGGCGCGCGAAAGGCAATAGGCGTCGAGCGTCGCGAGCTTCGCGGCGAGCCCCGCCGCCGCCGCGCGATCCGCGAACAGGCCCGCGCTGCGCGGCGAGAACAGGGCGACGCCGGCGATGCTGCCCGCCTCGATCGCCGCGCGCGCCGGCGCCGGAAGCTCGGGCGCGGGCGCGGCGTGATACAGCACCGCTTGCCGCACTTCGTATCCGCGCGCGCGCAATGCGCCCGGAAGATCGCCGGCCTGGTCGGCGCCCGCGACGTGCAGCAGCGGCCCCTGCGCCGGATCGATGCGATCGACGAGCAGGGCGGCGAGGCCCTCGGCGTCGCTGCCGGCGCTGATGGCATTGGCGAAACCCGCCTCGCGCGCCGCCGCAGCGGTCGCCTCGCCGACGGCATAGGCCGGGACATCGCGCCTTGTTTCGCGCGCGGCGTAGGCGCGCACGCCGTTGGCGCTGGTGAAGACGAGGGCCTGCACCGCATCGAATGGCGGCAGCGGCGTTTCGACCGGCTCGATCGCCAACAGCGGCGCGATCACCGACTCGATGCCGTGGCCGGCAAGCTGCGCCGCGAAACGCTGCGCTTCGGACGCGGGGCGGGTGACGAGGATGCGCATCGTCAGGCCGCCAGGAGATCGGCCGGCGCGCGCGCGCGCAGATCGGCGGCGGCGTCGGCGCCCATTGCCGCCGCGTCGCCCGGCGTTCCGACCCGCTCGGCATGGAGGATCAGCGTGCCGTCGGCGCGTGCGAGCAGCGCGCGCAAGCGCAGCGCGCCGCCGGGCAGCGCCGCGGCGAGCGCGCCGATCGGCGTCTTGCAGGAGCCGTCGAGCCCCGCGAGCAACGCGCGCTCCGCCGCCATCGCCGCCGCCGAAGCGGCATCGCCGCAAGCCGCGAGCAGCTCGCGCACGCGCCCGTCGCGCTCGCGGCATTCGATCGCGACCAGGCCCTGTCCCGGCGCCGGCAGGAAAACGTCGGGATCGAGCGGAGTCGCTTCCGGCACCGAAAGTCCGAGTCGCTCGAGGCCCGCCATCGCGAGCAGCGTCGCCGCAGCGGCGCCGCCGCGAATCTTCGCCAGCCGCGTATCGACATTGCCGCGCAACGGGCCGATCGCGAGGTCGGGCCGCAGCGCGCGCAATTGCGCGGCACGGCGGATCGAGCCGGTGGCAACCGAAGCGCCCTCGGGCAGGTCGGCCAGCGACCGGGCGGCGGGCGCGATCAAAGCGTCGCGCGGATCGGCGCGCGGCAGCACGGCGCCGATCGCCAGGCCGGGCGGCAGATGTGTCTCGAGGTCTTTCAGCGAGTGGACGGCGCAGTCGATCGTGTCGGCCAGCAGCGCCTGTTCGATCTCTTTGGCAAACAGCCCCTTGCCGCCGAGCTCGGCCAACGGGCGGTCCTGGACGCGGTCGCCCGTCGTCTTGATGACCACGACTTCCGGCTCGGGAAGCCCGGCATGCGCGGATTTGAGCCGGGCCACGACCAAGCGTACCTGGGCCAGCGCCAGAGCGCTGCCACGCGTACCGATCCGCAGGGGCCGCTGTGGACGCTTGATCATAACTCTTTGATTTATCGTTATTTACGTTCGTACGTACGCACCATCATAGCGCGTTCGTGCGTACGCATGCGCGCCGAAAATGAAGCATCTTGCCGCGCCGTCGTTGGGCATGGCGCCGGCGCGCGGGATTCATTATCTCAGGGGCATGCGCGTACCCGTCATCCTCGGCATCGAGACGAGCTGCGACGAGACCGCAGCCGCCATCGTGACGGGCGACCGCACGGTTTTGGCCGAGCGCCTGTTGTCGCAACTCGGCGAACACGCTCCCTATGGCGGCGTGGTGCCCGAGATCGCGGCCCGCGCGCATCTTCAGCATCTCGACCGCCTCATCGCCGAAACGATGGCGGCGGCGAAGCTTGAGTTTCGCGACCTCACGGCCATCGCCGCCACCGGCGGGCCCGGCCTCATCGGCGGCGTGATGGTGGGCGTGATGACGGCCAAGGCCATCGCGGCCGTGCACAAGCTGCCCTTCCTGGCGGTCAATCATCTCGAGGGCCATGCGCTGTCGCCGCGCCTCGCCGGCGACGTGCCGTTCCCCTACCTGCTGCTGCTGGTCTCGGGCGGGCATTGCCAGCTTCTCGCCGTGGAGGGCGTCGGGCGCTATGTGCGGCTCGGCGGCACCGTCGACGATGCCGCCGGCGAAGCGTTCGACAAGGTCGCGAAGATGCTGGGCCTCGGCTATCCCGGCGGGCCGGCGGTGGAGCGCGCGGCAAGTCGGGGCGTGCCGGGGCGCTTCCGCCTGCCGCGCCCGATGAAGGGCCGCGCGGGCGCCGATTTCTCGTTCGCCGGCCTCAAGACCGCGGTGCGCCAGGCGATCGCGGCCCTGCCCGGCGGCCGCGCTGCGCCCCAGGACGCCGCCGATCTCTGCCGCGATTTCCAGGATGCCGTGGCCGACATCGTCGGCGACCGCGTGCGCCACGCGCTCGCGCGTTTCCGCCGCGAATGGCCGGACGGCCGCACGCTCGTCGTCGCCGGCGGCGTCGCCGCCAATGCGGCCTTGCGGACCGTGCTCGACGGCGCGGCGCGCGAGGCCAGCCTCGCTTTCGCGGCGCCGCCGCTGCGCTATTGCACCGACAATGCGGCGATGATCGCCTGGGCCGGGATCGAGCGCCTCGCGCTGGGCCAGCGCGACGGACTCGATTTCGCGCCGCGCCCGCGCTGGCCGCTGGCCGAGGCGCTGCCCGGAGCCGCGGCGTGACGGCGCTGAAGCGCTTCGCCGTGGTCGGCGCCGGCGCCTGGGGCACGGCCCTCGCGCTCGTGGCCACGCGCGCCGGGCGGCAGGCGATCCTCTGGGCGCGCGAGCGCGAGGTGGTCGATTCGATCATCCAGCGCCGCGAAAACGCGGCCTTCCTGCCCGGCGTCGTGCTCGAGCCGCGCTTCGCCGTGACCGAGGAGATCCGCGCCGCGATCGAGGAAGTGGATGCGGTGATCCTCGCCGTGCCAGCGCAGTTCCTGCGCGCGATGCTGCCCGATATCGCCCGCTACATTCCGCCGGGCGCGACGCTCGTGCTGGCGGCCAAGGGCATCGAGCGGCAGACCGGCGCGCCGCTCTCCGAGGCGATCGCCCAGGCACTGCCGAAGCATCCGCTCGCGATCCTTTCGGGGCCGAGCTTCGCGGCCGAGGTGGCGCGCGGACTGCCGACGGCCGTGACCGTCGCCGCGCGCGAGATGGAGACGGCCGACGCGGTCGCGCAGGCCCTCAGCGGACGCGCGTTCCGCCCGTATCATTCGGACGACCCGGTCGGCGTCGAGATCGGCGGCGCGGTCAAGAACGTGATCGCGATCGCGTGCGGCGTGGTGGTGGGCCGCGGGCTCGGCGAAAGCGCGCGCGCCGCGCTGCTGACGCGCGGCCTCGCCGAGATGACGCGCCTGGGCGTCGCGAAAGGCGCCAAGGCCGAAACGTTCATGGGGCTTTCCGGCCTGGGCGACCTCGCGCTCACCTGCGGCTCGCCCCAGTCGCGCAACATGTCTTTGGGCGTGGCGCTGGGGCAGGGCAAGCCGCTCGCCGAGATCCTGGCCTCGCGCCGCTCGGTGGCCGAAGGCGTGGCGACCGCGCCCGCCGTGCTCGCGCTCGCCAAGCGCCTGGGCGTCGACATGCCGATCTCGGCCGCCGTCGACGCCGTACTTCATAAGGGCGCCGACATCGACGAGACGATCCAAGCGCTGCTCGCCCGTCCGCTCAAAGCGGAAGGGAATTGAACAGGAGGCGGGGAGAAGGAGGCAAGGTTCGCCACCAAGACACGAAGACACCAGGAAGAAACAGATTGAGCCGCGAGGGCGGCGCCAGGAATGAAGCTGCTTCCTTCTGCGCGCTTCTTGGCGCGCAACACTTCACCGACTTGGTGCCTTCGTATCTTGGTGGTGAGCCTGCCTCTCCAGCTTTCTTCTCCCCGGCTCCCTGTTCCCTTATTCTTTCTTCGCGTGCGCGGAGAGATCGCGGATCGTGGCGTTGGGGCCGCACAACGGGCAGGCGGGATCGCGCTTGGCCTTGAGCTTACGGAAATTCGTCGAGAGTGCGTCGTAGATCACGAGCTTGCCGGCAAGCGATTCGCCGAGACCGAGAATTTCCTTCAGCACTTCGGCGGCCTGCAGCGTGCCGAGCGCGCCCGCGACCGCGCCGAAGATTCCCGCCTGGTCGCAGCGCGGCACCGCGCCTTCGGGCGGCGGCGCCGGGAACAGGCAGCGGAAGCACGGATGATTTCCCGCCTCGTGCGCGCGGTAGGTCGAGAGCTGGCCTTCGAAGCGCAGCAATGCGCCGGCGACGAGCGGCTTTCTCGCCAGATAGCAGGCGTCGTTGACCAAATAGCGCGTCGGAAAATTGTCGCTGCCGTCGGCGACGAGATCGTAATCGGCGATGACGCGCAACGCGTTCTCGGCCGTGAGCCGCTCGCGGTAGGCGACGACCCGCACCTCGGGATTGAGCGCGCGGATCGCGGCCTCGGCGCTCGCCACCTTGGGCGTGCCGATGCGCGCCGTGGTGTGGATCACCTGGCGCTGCAGGTTCGTGAGATCGACGTTGTCGTGGTCGATGACGCCGAGCGTTCCCACTCCGGCCGCGGCCAGATAGAGCAGCAGCGGCGCGCCGAGACCGCCGGCGCCGACCACGAGCACCTTGGCGGCCAAGAGCTT
>JAEULD010000101.1 GCA_016792765.1 Candidatus Odyssella sp. | reverse complement strand
GGCTTGGAGCGCCGTTCCCCCTCAGTCACGCGCGCGTTTGGCGCGCGCGACAGCTCCCCCACAAGGGGGGAGCGGAAGTGTAGCTGCATCCGCACATCGGCCGCAACCGATGCCACGACTAATAGATGCAAAGCCCTTGTTTCCTCTTCCCCGATGAGGGGCAAAGGAAGGCCGCCAAACGCGCGAATGCCGATCATCCCCGTTTCACGAAACCCGCCACCACCTTCTTCTCGCCCGTGTGGTCGAACTTGATCGTCAGCTTCTCGCCTTCGGCAGCGCGCACGGTGCCGTAGCCGAACTTGTCGTGGAACACGCGGTCGCCCGGCTTGAAGCGGGCTTTCGCCGGATCGGTCGAGACGACGATGCCTTCGGCTTCGTCGCGCGGACGCTCGGGGCGGCCCAACGCGCGCTTGCGCGCGGACTGGAACGAGCGGCGGGCCTCCTCGGCCGTGCGCCCGCCCGAAGCGGCGCCCGGAGCAGCGGCACGGTGTGCCGGCGCCGGATCGCGCCAGCCGCGCCATTGCTCGATCTGCGTTTCGGATTCGAAACCGTCGCTCGCGCCGCGCCGGCCGGCGGGCGCCGCGACGCCGCGCGACCAGCCGCTGCCGTAGAGGCCCGGCTCGGACGCCACCTCCACCTGCTCGGGCGGCAGCTCGTCGACGAAGCGCGAGGGAATCGCGCTCTGCCACTGATTGTGGATGCGGCGGTTGGCGGCGAAGCTGATGATCGCGCGCTGCTTGGCCCGCGTGAGGCCGACATAGGCGAGGCGGCGTTCTTCCTCGAGCCCGGCCTTGCCCGTCTCGTCGAGCGCGCGCTGGTGCGGGAACACGCCCTCTTCCCAGCCCGGCAGGAACACGGTCTCGAATTCGAGGCCCTTGGCGCTGTGCAGCGTCATCAGGCTCACGCGGTCGGCGCCGGCCTCCTCGGCGTTCTCCATCACCAGGCTGATGTGCTCGAGGAAGCCGCCGAGATTGTCGAACTCGGCGAGCGCGCCCACCAGCTCCCGCAGATTCTCGAGCCGGCCCGGCGCCTCGGGCGCCTTGTCTTCCTTCCACATCGCGACGTAGCCGGATTCCTCGAGCACGGTTTCGGCCAGTTCGATGTGGCTCACGCTGGCGGCGAGGCCGCGCCAGCGCGCGAGCGACTTCACGAATTCGCCGAGCGCCTTCCGCGCCGCGGGCTTGAGATCGCCGCTCTCGCTCGCGGCCTGCGCCGCGGCCGACAGCGACATGCGCCTCGCGCGCGCGATCTTGTTGAGCGCCTGGAGCGAGGCGTCGCCAAGTCCTCGCTTCGGCTTGTTGACGATGCGCTCGAAGGCGAGATCGTCGTCGGGCTGGTGCACGAGGCGCAGATAGGCCACCGCGTCGCGGATTTCCTGGCGCTCGTAGAAGCGCGGGCCGCCGACCACGCGATACGGCAGGCCGGTGGTGAGGAAGCGCTCTTCGAATTCGCGCATCTGGAAGCCGGCGCGCACGAGAATCGCGATCTCGTCGAGCTTGTGGCGCTGCGCCTGCAGCGTCTCGATGCGGTCGCACACCATGCGCGCCTCGGCCTCGCCGTCCCAGACGCCGCGCACCTCGATCGGCTCGCCGCCGCCGGCTTCGGTCCACAGCGTCTTGCCGAGACGGCCCTCGTTGTGCGCGATCAGGTGCGAGGCGGCGGCGAGGATCGGCGGCGTCGAGCGGTAGTTCTGCTCGAGCCGGATCACCTTGGCGCCGGGGAAGTCGCGCTCGAATTTCAGGATGTTGCCGATCTCGGCGCCGCGCCAGCCGTAGATCGACTGGTCGTCGTCGCCGACGCAGCAGATGTTCTTGCGCGCCTGCGCGAGCAGCCGGAGCCAGAGATACTGGCAGAGGTTGGTGTCCTGATACTCGTCCACCAGCAGGTAGCGGAAGCGGCGGTGATACTCCTCCAGCACCTCCGGGTGCTGCGTGAACAGCGTGAGATTGTGCAGCAGCAGATCGCCGAAATCGGTGGCGTTGAGCTCGGCGAGGCGCCTCTGATAGGCGGCGTAGAGCGCCGGCGCCTTGCCGTCGGCGAAGCCCTCGCCGTTCTGCGCCGCGCGGCTCCCGGCACCGCTCCCGTGGGCCACCTGCTCCGGCCTCAGCCCCTTGTCCTTCCAGCGGTCGATGATGCCCTGCAGCACGCGCGCCGGCGATTTCTGCGCGTCGATGTCGGCCGCTTCCAGGATCTGCTTCAGCAGGCGGATCTGGTCGTCCTGGTCGAGGATCGTGAAATTGGACTTGAGGCCGACGCGCTCGGCGTGGCGGCGCAGGATGCGGGCGGCGGTCGAATGGAACGTGCCGAGCTGCACGCCCTCGGCCACCGGGCCTACGAGATCGGCCACGCGGTGCTGCATCTCGCGCGCGGCCTTGTTCGTGAACGTGACCGCGAGGATCTGCCAGGGCTGGGCGCGGCGCGTGGCGATCAGATGCGCGAGCCGCGTCGTCAGCACGCGCGTCTTGCCCGTGCCGGCGCCGGCCAGCACGAGCACCGGCCCGTCGAGCGCCTCGACGGCCTCGCGCTGGCGCGGATTGAGCGCGTTGAGATAGGGGGCTTCCGACGCGGCCTCGAGCATCGCCGTGACCGGGCCGATGGCCCTGGGTTGGGGCGCCGCCGGCTTCGCCGGAGCCTGTTCGAACGGCTCGAACGGAATGTCGTCGTCGTCCGCCGCCGCGGAGGGCGGCGTGCCGGGCTTGGGAGTCTCGGTGTTCATCGCGGGCGAGAATGCCTCGGAAACGGGCGGCGGGGTTAGCCCTTTATCTAAGGAGCCCGGCAACGATCCCCAAGCCGCCCTCGGGGCGCGCGTCTTGCCGCGCCGGCGCGCCGGAGACACACTCGGTTTCTCGGACACGGAGAACCTCGATGCCGACGATCCGCCGCCTGGCGCTGCTTGCGGCGCTGCTGACGCTCGCCGCCCTGCCCGCCCGCGCCGAAACCGGCCAGGACCGGTCGCTGATCGAAGCGGCGCGCGCCGGCGATCTCGCGCGCGTCGAAGCGCTGCTCGCGGCCGGGGCCAGCCCCAAGGCGCGCGACCCGCGCGGCGCCACCGCCCTCGTCGCCGCGGCCTATGGCGGGCACAACGCGGTGGCCCGCCGCCTCCTCGCCGCCGGCGCCGACGTCGACGCCGAGGACCAGACTCCGCAGGGCGCGCTGATGATCGCCTGCGTGCGCGGCAACGTGGAACTGGTGCGCATCATGGTGGCGGCGGGCGCGAACGTGAACGCCTCCAACCAGTATGGCGGCAACTGCATCATCCCGGCGGCCGAGCGCGGGCACGTCGAGGTGGTGCGCGAGATGCTGAAGACGCGCATCCGGGTGAACCACGTCAACCGGCTCGGCTGGACGGCGCTGCTCGAGGCCGTGATCCTCGGCGACGGCGGGCCGCGCCACGTCGAGATCGTGCGCCTGCTGCTCGGCGGCGGCGCCGATCCCAACATCGCCGACCGCGAGGGCGTCACGCCGCTCGCCCACGCGCGGCGGCGCGGCTTCGCCGACATCGCGGGCATCCTCGAGCGCGCCGGCGCGCGCTGACCCATTGCCGCGCGGCGGACGCGGGTCCACATTGACGGCGCCGCCGCATGCCGTTCGAGACGAGGCCGCGATGACGCCCGACCGCCGCTTTGTCCTGTCCGCAATCCTCGCCGCCGCCCTTGCCGGAGCGCCTGCCCTTGCCGGCGCCCAATCGCGCTCCGTGCCGGGCGAAAGCCGCATGCAGGAGGCGGTGCGCGCCGTGGTCGGCATCGCCGCCGAGGTGCCCGAGACGGCGCGTTCGGCGCGCACGCTCGGCACCGAGCGCCAGGGCAGCGGCGTCGTCATCGGCTCGGACGGGCTCGTCCTCACCGTCGGCTACCTGATCCTCGAGGCCGCGCGCGTCGTCGTCACCTCCGCCGGCGGCGAGGAGATGGAGGCGCAGATCGTCGCCTACGATTTCGACACCGGCTTCGGCCTGCTGCGCGCGAAATTTTCCGGGCGCGTGAAGGCGATCGAATTCGCGAGCAGCCGGGAGGTCAAGGGCGGCGACACCGTCTACATCGCGAGCCGCGTGGCCGACATCGACGTGACGCCAGCCACCGTGATCTCGCGCCGCGAGTTCGCCGGCTATTGGGAATACCTGCTGAGCGACGCGATCTTCACGGCGCCGCAATACCCGGCCTTCGGCGGCGCGCCGCTCCTGACGCCCGACGGCCGCCTGCTCGGCATCGGCTCGCTCGCGGTGCGCAACGCCGCCGGCGAGAACGTCTTCAAGCCCGGCAACATGTTCATTCCGATCGACCAGTTGCCGCCGGTGCTCGGCGACCTGCTGGCGCTCGGCAAGCGCAGCGGCAAGGAGCGGCCGTGGCTCGGCATCTGGAGCGCCGAGGGCGAGAACGGCGAGGTGGTGCTGGGCGGCGTGCAGCCCGACAGCCCCGCCGCGCGCGCCGGCCTGCGCAAGGGCGACGTGATCGCGAAGGTCGAGGGCCAGGACGTCGCCGGCCAGGCCGACCTCTACCGGAAGCTCTGGGCCGCCGGCGAGAGGGCCGCCGAGATCGCGCTCACGCTGAAGCGCGACGGCGCGACCGTCGAGCGGAAGGTGCCCGCCATCGGGCGCAGCGCATTCTTCAAGACGGTCGGCGACGAGAAGCGGTAGCCCCGCCGCCCCCTCAGTCACGCGCGCAAGGGCGCGCGCGACAGCTCCCCCTCGAGGGGGGAGCGAAGTGAAGAGCGCCCCTACCGCTCCCCCCGCGCGGGGGAGCTGTCCGGCGCATTCTCGTGCGCCGGACCGAGGGGGCCCTCGACGCGAACCGATCGCTCGTGCGGGGTAGGACCCGCCACGACGCCGCGCCGCTGGAGCTGCCACGTGAAGAACGAGCGCCCGATCATTTTGCGGCAGATCGCCGTCGCCACGAGTACGGCGACGGCCATGCCCGGCGCGAGGCGCCACGCCTCGGTCATTTCGAGCACGATCAGCACGGTCGAGACCGGCGCGCCCAGCACCGGCGCCGACACCGCGGCGGCGCCGATCGCGGCATAGGCGCCCGGCGCCGCGGCGCCGGGCACGATCAGCGCCAGCCCGTGCCCGAACGCGCCGCCGAGCGCGCTGCCGAGCACCAGCGACGGGCTGAACACGCCGCCGCCGAAGCCGAAGCCGAGCGAGACCGCAGTCGCCGCCAGCTTCGCGGCCACGATCGCGAGCAGGAAGGCGAGGCCGTAGCGGTCGAGCATCGCGGCGTGCGTGGCTTCCTGCCCATAGCTCAGCACCTGCGGCACCCACAGCGCGAGAATGCCGACCGCGAGCCCGGCCGCGCCGGTCTTGAGCCATTGCGGGCCGCCGAGCCGCCCGTTGACGTCGCCGGCCTTGAAGATCCCCGCCATCATCGCGAGCGCTGCGGCGGCGGCCGCCGCGCCGAGCAGTGCCGCCGCCGGATAGTCGATCGGCGCGGGGAAACCGTGCGCGGGCAGCGGAAACAGCGGCGCGGACCCGAAGCAGGCGCGGCCGACCAGCGTGCCGGCCACCGAGGCCAGCGCCAGCGCCGCGAGCGGCGCCGGACGATAGGTGAGCAGCACGACTTCGAGCGCGAAGATCGGCGCCGCGAGCGGCGCGTTGAACGACGCGGCGACGCAGCCGGCCACGCCGCAGGCGACGAGCAGGCGCAGTTCGGCGGCGGCGAATTTCGCGAGCGCGCCGAGCCCGGAGCCGAGCGCCCCGCCCAGCAGCACGATCGGCCCCTCGCGGCCGACCGAGGCGCCGACGCCGAGCGACAGTGCGTTGGCGACGGCGCCGAGCAGCGTGCGGCGCACCGGGAGGACGCCGCCGTGCCGCCACACGCCCTCGATGACGTCGGCGGGGCCGAGCAGCCGCCGGCCCGGCAGCACGAAATGGAAGTAGAGCCCGACCGCGAGGCCGCCCAGCGCCGGCGCCAGCGCGATGCGCCACGCCGGCACGCCGGCCAGCGCCGTGAGCAGCATCTCGCCGCCCGCGCCGAACGCCAGCCACTGCACGCCGTTCAGCGCAAGCCGGAACGCGACTCCGGCCACGCCGGACGCGGCGCCGACGGCGATCGCGGCCAGCAGCAGCCGCGGCGCGAGGGCGCGCTTCGCCTCGTCGCGCCAGGGCGCCGCGTTCACGGCGCGGCGCTCACGCGGCGGCGCCCGCCTTGCGCTTGATGCCGATCACGCGGCCCGCTTCCGGCGGCTTCGGCAGCCCGCGATGCGCGTCGTAGAGCGCCTGGAACGCCGCCGCGATCTCGGCCGGCAGCGGCGCGGGCTTGCGCGTCTTCATGTCGACGCCGCAGCTGATCCACTCGCAGGTGGCGGCGAGCCAGTTCTCGCGATCGTGGTACATCTTGGCGATGTAGTGGAAGAAGCGCCCGTCGAAATCGAGCATCTGCGCTTCGAAGCGCAGCGGATCGCCGGCCGCCACCTCGCGCTTGTAGACGACGTGCGCCTCGAGCGCGAAGGTGGAGAAGCCGGTGCGGTCGCGATAGGCCGCGTCCATGCCGATCGTGTCGAACATCGCGTCGGTCGCGTGATCGAAGGCCAGCACGTAGTAGGCCACGTTCATGTGGCCGTTGTAGTCGATCCATTCCGGCCGCACCGCCTCGCGATGCATGACGAGCGGCTGGCCGGGCGCGAAACTGGGCACGGGCGAAATCCTTCTCGGGCGACGGCGGCAAAGTAGCGTCCGCGGCGCGTTGCGCAACAGGCCTCTCGCGCCCGGCCGAAGGAGAGTGGTAGACGCTCTCCATGCTCCGCGCCCTCGCCTTCCTCGGACGCCACGCGGGCCTCGTCCTCGCGGTCGGGATCCTGGTCGGGATCCTGGCGCCGCCGCTGGCGGCGGTGGCGGCGCCGCTCCTGATCCCGTCGATCGTGCTGCTGCTCGTGGTGGCGCTGGTGCGCCTCGACGGCCGGCAGATCGCGGCGCTGGTCGCCCGTCCGGCGGCGGCGGCTTCCGTGGTCGCCTGGGTGCTGCTGGCGACGCCCGTCCTGATGACCGGCGCGGTGGCGCTGCTCGACCCCGCGCCGAAGCTCGGCACCGCGATGGTGCTTTCGGCCGCCTGCCCGCCGATCATGAGCGCGATCGCGTTCTGCTTCATGGTCGGCCTCGACGCGGCGCTGGCGACCGTCGTCGTGTTCGCGGCCATCTTCATCGTGCCGCTCACGCTGCCGCCGCTGGCCCTGCTGCTGCTCGGCCTCAGTCTCGACATCGACGTGCTGAGCTTCATGGCCCGGCTCGCCGCGATCACCGGCGGCTCGCTCTTGGCGGCGATCGCGATCCGCGCCGCCGTCGCGCGCGAGGCGATCGCCCGGCGCGGCGAACTGCTCGACGGCATCGCGGTGGCGGGGCTGCTCGTGTTCGCGGTCGCGGTCATGGACGGCGTCGGCCAGGCCGCGCTCGAACGGCCGGGCTACGTCGCGGCGACGCTGATCGCGGCGTGCGCCGCCAATGCCGGCATGCAAGTCGCCGGGTTCGTCGCGTTCGCGTGGCTGGCGCGCCGGCAGGCGCTCGCCGCGGCGCTGCTGTCGGGCAACCGCAACATG
>JAEULD010000310.1 GCA_016792765.1 Candidatus Odyssella sp. | reverse complement strand
CGGCGAAATGCCCGGCGCGCAGCGCGCGTTCGAGCCGGCCGGGCGATTTCGGTGCGGTGGGCATCGGCGTTTCCGGTGGAGTGCAGCATCCACCCTATAGACCGCCCGCGCACACGGCGAAAGCGCAACGCGGCCCACGCCGGGTGGGCCGCATCCCGCGCCGCGGCGTCGGCGCGGCCGCGCCTTGCGCCAGGCCCGCCCCGCCTGTAATTCTATAGGCCTATAGAACGCGAGCCGCCCAACCGGGAGGAACCGACGATGAGCCCGCCCTATCGCGCCGACCATATCGGCAGCCTGCTGCGCCCCAAGGAACTGACCCAGGCCTTCCGCGCGCGCGGCGAGGGCAAGATGTCGCTCGCCGAGTTCCGCAAGGCGCAGGATGCGGCCGTGCGCGAGGCCGTCGCGTTCCAGGAGAAGCTCGGCCTCGAGGTGGTGACCGACGGCGAATTCCGCCGCGCCTCCTACTGGTCGCACTGGATCGACGCGATCGACGGCTTTTCGGTCGGCGAGCCGCTGTTCAAGTTTCACGACGAGCGCGGCAACGAACAGTCCTTCACCTGCCCGGTGTGCACCGGGACGCTCAGGAAAGTTGCGCCGATCTCGACCGAGGAATTCAAGTTCCTGAAGTCGGTCGCGAAGGCCGAGCCCAAGATCACGATGCCTTCGCCCTCGACGTTCCATTTCTGGCGCGGCGATCGCGGCCTCGAGAAGTCGCCGTACAAGTCCGGGGACGCGTTCTTCGCCGATCTCTGCGCGATCTACCGGCAGGAGATCGCCGACCTCGCGGCGCTCGGCTGCCGCTACGTCCAGATCGACGAGGTGGCGCTGATCAATCTCGCCGACCCGGAGATCCGCGCCAAGGTGAAGGCGCGCGGCGAGGACCCGGAAGCGCTGACGGCCCTCTACATCAAGGCGATGAACGATGCGGTGCGAGGTCGGCCCAAGGGCGTCACGGCCGCGATGCACATCTGCCGCGGCAATTTCAAGGGCCGGTGGCTGTCCGAAGGCGGCTACGACGCCATCGCCGAGCGCGTGTTCAAGGAAATCGACGTCGACGCGTTCTGCCTCGAATACGACACGGCGCGCGCCGGCGATTTCAAGCCGCTGGCGCACGTGCCGAAGGGCAAGAGCGTCGTGCTCGGACTCGTGTCCACCAAGACGCCGGCGCTGGAAAGCGCCGAGGGCCTCGTCCGGCGCATCGAAGAGGCGGCGAAGTACGTGCCGAAAGAGCACATCTGCCTGTCGCCGCAATGCGGCTTCGCGAGCACCGTCGCGGGCAATCCGGTGACGCTCGAGGACGAGAAGAAGAAGCTCGCCCTCGTCGTCGAAGTGGCGAAGAAGGTGTGGGGCGCGGCCTGAGGCGCCGCGCCGGCGCGCCTGCTCTCGCGGCTCGATCTTCGTCTCGCGGCGCGCGCATCTGCGGCGTTCAGCGCCGCTGGTCGAAGCGCCGGCCCGCGAGCGCCGCGGCGATGTTGATCTTCTGGATGTCGATCGTGCCGCCCGCGATGCCCCAGCCCCAGGCGTCGCGCAGGCGCTGCTCCATGCGGAACGCCTTCGAATACCCGTAGGCGCCGAGCAGCTGCAGCGCCGCGCCCGCCACCTCGCGCGCCATCTCGTTCGCGAAGCACTTGGCCAGGCTCGAATCGAGCAACGAGGGCAGGCCATCGGCGGCGTTCTGCGCGGCGCGCCAGATGAGCAGGCGCGATGCCTCCACCTTCATCGCCATCTCGGCCAGCTTCAGCTGCACGGCCTGGAACTCGACGATCGGCTTGCCGAACTGCCTGCGCTCCTGCGCGTAGGCGAGCGCGTCTTCGAGCGCGGCCGCGGCGATCGCCAGCGCCATCGTGGCGTTGCCGCAGCGCTCGAGATCGAACGCCTCCATCAGTTTCGGGAAGCCGCCGGCCGGCACGATGAGGTTGTCGCGCGGCACGCGGACCGCGTCGAAATAGATGTCGGCCGAGGGGATGCCGCGAAAGCCCATGAGCTGCTCGGGCTTGCCGAACGAGACGCCCTCTGTCCCCTTCTCGACGTAGACGGCGCCGATGCCCTTGGCGCCCGGCGCGTCGGACAGGCGGCAATAGACGACATAGCCGTCGGAATGGCCGCCGCCGCTCGACCAGCGCTTCTGGCCGGTGACGACGATGCGGTCGCCCTCGATCGCGGCGCGGGTCTTGAGGTCGGTCAGCGCCGACCCCGCCTCGGGCTCCGACATCGCGACGGCGACGACGATGTCGCCGCGCGCCGCGGCCGGCAGCACGCGGCGCTTCAGCGTCTCGCCGCCGAAATGCTCGATCGCGCGCATCGGGCCGACGCAGCACTCGAAGATCGGGAACGCCACCGCGGGCGAAACCTTGGCAAATTCCTCGAGCACGAGCAGCGCGTCGAGGTGGCCGAGGCCGAGTCCGCCATAGGCTTCGGGCAGGTTCACCGCGAGAAAACCCATCTCCGCGTATTTGCGGCGCCAGGCGGCCGGCAGCGGCTCGTTCTTCTCCTCGAGCTCGGCGGCGACGGCGGTCATCTCGTTGCGCGCGAAGCGGCGCGCGGCCTCGCGCAGCGCCTCCTGCTCGGGGCTCAGCCGGAAATCCATGCCGGGCTCAGCCGCGCAGGCGGAAGCGCTGGATCTTGCCGGTCGCGGTCTTCGGCAGCTCGGCTGGGAATTCGATCCAGCGCGGCACCTTGATGCCGGGCAGCTGCTTGCGCACGTGCTCCTTCAGCTCGGCCTCGAGCCTGGCCTTGTCGGGGAACTTCGCCGGTTCGCGCAGCACGACATAGGCCTTGGGCTTGACCAGCTGCTCCTCGTCGGGCGCGCCGACGACGGCGGCCTCGACGACCTCGGGGTGGGTGACGATGGCACCCTCCACCTCGGCCGGCGAAACCCAGATCGCGCCGACGCGCAGCATGTCGTCGGTGCGGCCGACCATGAACAGATTGCCGTGCTCGTCTTCGTAAACCTTGTCGCCGGTCTTCACGCCGCCGCGGCCCATGACCTCCTTCGTCTTCTCCGGCTTGTTCCAGTACATCTGCGCGGCCGAGGGCCCGAAGACGTGGAGGTTGCCGATCTCGCCGCGCTTCACCGGCTTGCCCTCGTCGTCGAGGATCTCGTGGCGATAGCCGTCGACGATCCGCCCGCAGCTTCCCGGCACCGGATGGCCGGGCCGGTTCATGATGAAGAGATGCGTCATCTCGGTGGTGCCCACGCCGTCGAGGCACTCGACGCCGGTATACTCCTTCCAGCGATGCATCAGCGCCGGCGGCAGGATTTCGCCGGCCGAGAGCACGTAGCGCAGGCGGCGGCAGGCCTTGCGGGCCTTCTCCTGGCCGATTTCCTTCTCGGCGTATTGCAGCATGCCGGCGAACAGCGTCGGCACCGCCATGCACATCGTCGGCTCGTGGGCGATGAACTGCTCCCACACGCGCTTCGGCGTGATCGGCGAGGCGCTCACCAGCGTGGCCGCCGCGGCGCGCAGCGTGAAATAGATCTGCCCGCCGAGGCCGAACGCGAAGAACATCTTCGGCGGGCAGGAAATCACGTCGCCGCTATGGATGCCGAGGGCGCCGATGCCGCCGAGCTCGCACGCCCAATAGAGGTGTTCGTGCGTGTGGACGACGCCTTTGGGGTCGCCGGTGGAGCCCGAGCTGTAGAGCCAGAACGCCATCTCGTCGGGCCGGCGCGGCAGCGTCTCGAGCGTCTTCGCCTGGCGGTCGGCGGCGGGCTCGAACGCCTCGTAGCCCGGCGCGGCGCCGCCCACCATGCCGAAGAAGCGCGCGTGCTTGGTGTGCGGGCGGACCTCTTCCATCGTCTTGGCGAGGCTCGCATCGACGAACGCGGCCTTCGCCTCGCTGTCGTTGAGGTAGTAGAGGTAGTCGCGCGGGCGCAGATAGGTGTTGAGCGGCAGCGGAACGACGCCGATCTTCATCGCGCCGAGGAACAACGCGCCGAACTCGATGCCGTCCATGACGCTCATCATCAGGCGGTCGCCGGGCTTGAGGCCGATCTCCCTGAGATAGTTGCCGGCCTGGCAGGCGCGCTCGTGGAGCCGCCGGAACGTGACGTTCGCGCGGCCGTCGTCGACGATCATGAACGGCCGGTCGGCGTTCTCCGGCTTCAGCGCGTTCTCGAACAGGTAGTCGACGACGTTGCCCTTCAAGCCGGGGCGCACGCCGCCCTTGGTTGCCGCGATGGCCATGCACGTCCTCCCTCGTCCGCGCCAGCATGTGCTTCCGCTTTCGGCGCTTCAAGCGTCTTCGCCGTCCCGCAACGGGCCGGCGCCGACATTTACGTCACCGTAAAAAAGTCCGCAATCGCTACTCCGCCGCCCGGCTGCGCGGCCGGTGGCTCGGCGGCTTCGCGGCGACGCGCAGCGCCGCGATCTCGGCGCGGTCGCGCGGCATGAGGCGCATGGCCTGGTCCTTGCCGGATTCGTACTGCTTCGGCCAGCGCTGCGGCGCGTAGCCGTAATAGGCGGCGGCCTGCAGCGTGAAGTGCGGGTTCACGAGATGCGGCCGCGCGAGGCAGACGAGATCGGCGCGCCCCGCCGCCACGATCGTGTTCACCTGGTCCCAGGTCGTGATGTTGCCCACCGCGAAGGTCGCGATGTCGGCCTCGTTGCGGATCTGCTCCGAGAACGGCGTCTGGAACATGCGGCCGTAAACCGGCTTCGCGTCCGGCGTCGTCTGGCCGGCCGAGACGTCGATCGCGTCGCAGCCGTGCGCCTTCAGCATCCGCGCGATCTCGACCGACTGCTCGGGCGTGATCCCGTCCTTGCCGACCCAGTCCGTCGCCGAGATGCGCGCCGAGATCGGTTTGTGCCGCGGCCAGGCGGCACGTACCGCGTCGAACACCTCGAGCGGGAAGCGCATGCGGTTCGCGAGGCTGCCGCCGTATTCGTCGGTGCGCCGGTTCGCCACCGGGGTGATGAAGTTCGAGAGCAGGTAGCCGTGCGCCATGTGCAGCTCGAGCATGTCGGCGCCGGCCGCGTCGGCCATGCGCGCCGCGGCCACGAAATCGTCGCGCACGCGGATCATGTCGTCGCGCGTCATCGCGCGCGGCGTCTGCATGAACGGGTAATGCTTGACCGGAGAGGGGCCGATCACCTCCCAATTGCCCGAATCGAGCGGCCGGTCCATGCCCTCCCAGGCCACCTTGGTCGAGCCCTTGCGCCCGCCATGGCCGATCTGGATCGCGAACTTGGCGTCCGAATTCGCGTGCACGTAGTCGACGATGCGCTTCCACGCCGCGACGTGCTCTGGCTTGTAGAGGCCGCCGCAGCCCGGCGTGATGCGGCCCTCGCGCGAGACGCAGGTCATCTCCGAGAAGATGAGGCCCGCGCCGCCATGCGCGAGCGCGCCGAAATGCACGAAATGGAAGTCGCCGACCGTGCCGTCCTCGGCGGAGTAGAGGTCCATCGGCGAGACGACGACGCGGTTGGCGAGCGTCAGGTCGCGCAGCCGGAACGGGGTGAACATCGGCGGCGGATCGCCGTCGAGGTTGAATCCTTTGGCGCGCACCGTGTCCGCGAACCAGCGATCGACGTTCTCGACGAATTTGGCGTCGCGCGCGCGCAGGTTGTCGTAGGTGATCTGCTTCGAGCGCGTGAGCATCGAGAACGTCGCCTGCCAGGCCGGCATGTGCCGGTAGCGCCGCGGATTCTCGGTCCAGATCACCGACACGTCGGCGGCGTGCTGCGTCTTCTCGACCTCCTCGCGGCGGAGCTGCTCGAAGCGCGCGAGCGCCGCCGGCACGGAGGCTCTCTCGGCCGGCATCTCGGCGAGCGCCTGCACGAGCACGATGGCGTCCTCCATCGCGAGCTTGGTGCCCGAGCCGATCGAGTAGTGCGCCGTGTGCAGCGCGTCGCCGATCAGCACGACGTTCTCGTGATGCCAGCGCCCGCAGCGGATCGTCGGAAACGTCCGCCAGATCGATTTGTTGGCGACGAGCTTGTGCCCGCCGAGATAGTCGGCCCACAGGTTCTCCATGTAGGCGAGAATCTCGGGCTCCGAGAGGTGCTCAACCTCGCCCTTGGCACTCGCCCAGGTCTCCTCGGGCGCCTCGATGATCCAGGTCGCGAGCCGGTCGTTGTACTGGTATTCGCCGAGCACCCAGGTTCCGTGCCGGTTCTCGGTGAAGTGGAAGGTGAAGGCGGGGCAGGGCTTGGTCGAGCCGAGCCAGATGAACTTGTTGCGCCGCCATTCGATCTCGGGCCGGAACGTGTCCTTGAAGGTCTCGCGCACGCGGCTGTTCACGCCGTCGGCGCCGACGACGAGGTCGGCGCTCCTGGCGAGCGCCGCGATATCGGCGATCTCGGTCTGGAACCTGAGCTCCACGCCGAGCTGCGCGGCGCGCGCGTGCAGCAGCTTCAGCAGCTCGACGCGGCCGCAGCCGCAGAAGCCGTGCCCGCCGGTGCGGATCACCTCGCCCTTCCAGCGGAAGTCGATGTCGTCCCAATAGGCGAAGGTGCGCGTGATCGCGTCGTAGCTCTCGGGATCGTGCGAGAGGAAATTGCCCAGCGTCTCGTCGGAAAACACGACGCCGAAGCCGAACGTGTCGTCGGGCCGGTTGCGCTCGTAGACGGTCACGCGCGCGTCCGGCCGCGCCTTCTTCATCAGGATCGCGAAATAGAGCCCGCCCGGCCCGCCGCCGATCACGACGATGTTCATGCGCCTGCACCCCTCGAATTGCTTTAAGTCTAAAATATTTAAGCTTAAACTATCAAGTCCCCCCGTCCGTCTTGGGCGGGCGGGCCTCGGCCCAGCGCCGGATGCGGCGGCGAAGCGGGGTCTCGACGTAGCGGTAGCAGAGCGCGGCGAGCACGATCACGAGGCCGATGTAGATCGGGAAATCGATCCACGACGAGGGGTTCGCGCCGATGACGCCCGGGGCGAACCTTTCCCACCACGCCGCGATCGGCTCGTGCAGCGCGTAGATCGCGTAGCTCGCGTCGCCGAGGAAGACGAGCGGCGCCGGCGACAGCAGGCGATAGGCGGCATGGCCGGCGGTCGCCGCGCCGTAGATGAGCATGCCGAAGAAGATCACGAGCACGGCATTGGAACGGATATGGCCCGGCAGCTCGTCGAGGTTCATGAACAGCGCCATCAACCCGAGCAGGCCGGCGGCGAACATACCGGCCGCGAGCGCCGGCGCGGGCCGCGGGCCGATCGCGTAGACCCGGCCGAGCGCCATGCCGAACAGGAATTGCGGCAGGTGCTGCAGCGGAAAGAAGGCGGCGAAGTTCCCCCACGTTTCGGGATCGCTTTGCGCCAGCGGGTCCAGGACCCACAGCCGGAACGCCGCGACCGCGGCGACGAGGATCAGCGCGCCGGGGAGCAACAGCGTCGGCGCGAGGCGGCGCACGAGCGGCAGGGTGAGCGGAAAGGTCAGATAGAAGAACCACTCGACCGACATCGACCAGGACGGAGGATTCCAGGCGACCGCGGCATCGGGCCACCACGACTGCAAGGCGGTCAGCACCAGCGCGGCGTGGACGACGAGCTCGGTCGCGGTCAGGTCGCCTTCCGCGAGCGACTCTTCGAGATAGAACGGCAGCGCGATCGCGAGCGCGAGGAAATAGGCGGGCGCGAGGCGGCCGATCCGCGCGAAGAGGAAGCGGCGGACGCTGCCGGGCCGCGCAAATCCGCTGTCGGCATAGACGTAATAGAGAACGAAGCCCGACAATACGAAAAAGAACGTCACCGCCTCGTAGCCGGTCTCGAGCCAGCTCTGGAACACGCCGGGCAGGGCCGCGAACTTGTCGGGATCGTAATGGAACACGACGACGACCATCGCCGCGAAGAAGCGCAGCGACGTGAGCGGCGGGATCGCCGCGACCGGGCGATGGTCCAGGGCGGCGCTCATGCGCGGCCGCGGCCGCCGGCGCGCGCCGGCGTGCCGCCGAACAGGCCGCGCGCCACGAGCCGCGCGAATTCGCCGGCCACGCGGTCGAGCCCGAATTCGGCCGCCGGCCGCGACCAACGTGCCACGGTGTTGCACATGCCGAGGATCGCGAGCGTCGCCAGCTGCGGGTCGAGGTCCCTGGCGATCTCGCCGCCGCGCTGGCCTTCTTCGATCATCGTGCGCCACAGCGCCTCGTAGGCGTGCGCCTGGGCGTCGAGCGGGCGGCGGACCGATTTCGGCAATTCGCGCCGCTGATAGAGGAAGGCGTGCACGTAGAAGCGCTGCTCCAGCAGCGGCTCGAGATGCGCGCGGATGGCGCGGGTCAGTTTCTCTTCGATCGGCAGCGGCGCGGCGTAGATCGCGCCGAGCCGCTCGACGAACGCGGTGATGCCTTCGCGGCAGATCGCCTCCAGAATCGCGGTCTTCGAGGGGAAGTAGTAGTAGATCGCGGCCTGGCGCACGCCGAGCCGGGCGGCAATATCGCGCATGCTGGCGCCATGGAAGCCGCGTTCGGCGAACACGCCGGCGGCGGTCTTCAGCATTTCTTCGCGCCGCCTCGCATGCCGCGTCGAAGGGCGCCCGCGCTTAGGACGAGCGGAATCGGTCATGGCGTCATCATAGCGTGCCTGCGCATGCCGCGAACGGGGCCTTGTCACGATTTGAACGATCGTTAAAATAATTCCGGGTGCCGCTCCCGACCGCGGCGAAGAGAGGAACCATGGCCGCGCCGGCGCCGAACCGCCTGACCGTCGAGAAACAGCCGCTCACCGAAGGCCCCTTCCGCCTGAAGGGCGAGGTGCGGCGGCCGACGGACGCCGACTGCGGCTTCGAGGTGCTCGACACGTTCGAGCGCTTCAACCAGTGCAACGACATCTATTCGCGCGCGCAGTGGGACGAGCGCGTGCGTTCGAAGAAGGCGATCGACTGGTTCAAGGGCATGTTCATGCCCGGCCTCGGCGTGAAGAAGTCCGAAGGCTACGGCATCAAGGACTTCGCGCTGCGCAACGCCGGATGGATGGGCACGAATCTGGTGATCCAGCGCAGCCTCGACCAGGACCGCGTCGACGGCTTCGGCGATTACATCCGGCCCTATTCGGCGCCGAACGCGCAGAAGATCGAGGTGTCCGACGCCGCCGCGATGAGCGAGGAGATCAAGCGCGTTTCCCGCCTGTTCGGCGCCGACGACGTCGGCATCACGCCGTTCGACCCGCGCTGGCACTACACCGACAACTTCTCGATCAAGACGCTGACCCAGAAGCCCTACAAATTCCCGGACGACCTGCCGAACGTGATCGTCATCGTCACGTCGATGCACTACGAAGCGGTGAAGTGCTATCCCTCGGCCACGGCCGGCATCGCGGTCGGCCACGGCTATTCCAAGGATTGCGAACTCGTCCAGAGCATCGCGACCTACATCCTCAACCTCGGCTACCGCGCGCTGGCGTCGGTCAACGATTCGAGCCAGGCGATCCCCTATGCGATCCAGGCCGGGCTCGGCGAGTACGGGCGCAACGGCCTTCTGATCACGAAGGATTTCGGCCCGCGCGTGCGCATCGGCCGCATCTATACCGACCTGCCGCTCGCGCACGACCGGCCCAAGCGCTTCGGCGTGCGCGAGTTCTGCGAAACGACCTGCCGCCGCTGCGCCGATGCGTGCCCGCCCAAGGCGATCTCGCACGGCCCGCCGACCGAGGAGGTGCCGACGCAGTCGCAGACCAAGGGCATCCGCAAGTGGCAGGTGGAGCCCGAGCGTTGCTTCAAGTTCTGGTCCAATCAGGGCACCGAGTGCGGCGTCTGCATGCGCGTGTGCCCCTACAACAAGGACATTTCGCGCTGGTGGAGCCGGCTCTATTATCGCTTCTGGCAGCGGCTCGCGGCGTCGCCGTTCAAGCGGCTGGCGCTCAAGCTCGACGTGGCGCTCGGCTTCGGCAAGCGCATGAAGCCCGGCGAGTTCTGGCGCCGGTTCCGCACGCGCTGACCCGCCGGCCAGGGGGAGGGGCGTGCATCTCAATCTCGTTCGCGCGCTGCGCGCGATCGTCCGCCACAACGGGCCGCGCCCGGCCATGCTCGACGCGGCGCGGAGCTACACCTGGAGCGAATTCGGCGATCGCGTCGCGCGCGCGGCGGGCGCGCTGCAGGCGCTCGGCGTCGCGGCCGGCGGGCGCTTCGCGGTGCTGGCGCGCAACGGCTTCCGCTTCGAAGAGCTGAAATGGGCCGGCTTCTGGCTCGGCGCCGTGCCGGTGCCGATCAACTGGCGCCTCGCGCCGGCCGAGATCGCGATGATGCTCGACGATGCCGGCGCCGCGGCTCTGCTCGTCGAGACGCATTTCCGGTCCGTCCTCGACCACGAGGCGATGCGGGCCTGGAGAGGCAAGGCCACGGTGATCGGCGACATCGCGGGGCCGGGCCCGGGCGCATACGAAGACATGATCGCGCGTGCGACGCCGCCGGCGCCGGCCGATCCCGCGCCCGGCGACGACGCGATGCTGATCTACACCGGCGGCACGACCGGGCGCAGCAAGGGCGTGCGCGTCACGCACGAGAACATCGTCTCGAACGGCGTGGCGTTCGGCCTCGCGATCGGCGCGCGGCGCGAGCAGACCTACCTGCACGCCGCGCCGATGTTCCACTCGGCCGACCTGCTCTCGATGGGCTGGCTCCTGCAGGGCGCCGCGCAGTGCTTCCTGCCCGCGTTCTCGCCGCCGGCCTTTCTCGAGGCGATCGAGCGCTTCCGGGTCGGCGCGGTCGTCACCGTGCCGACGATGCTGATCGCCACCGT
The DNA here is from genome assembly GCA_016792765.1 of Candidatus Odyssella sp. Classification (GTDB taxonomy): domain Bacteria; phylum Pseudomonadota; class Alphaproteobacteria; order Bin65; family Bin65; genus SBBV01. Next base: position 2,645 of record JAEULD010000310.1, on the reverse strand, counting down.
CTCGCATCCCGATCTCCGCAAATACGATCTGTCGAGCCTCGCGACGCTGATCTACGGCGCGGCGCCGATGGCGATCGAGTGGATCGAGCGGGTGGCGGCGGCGTTCCCCGCGGTGAACTTCTCGAACAGCTACGGCCTCACCGAAACCGCGCCCGATCTCACCGTATTCGATCCCGCCGAATTCCGCGCGGCGATCCGCAAGGCCGTCGAGAGCGGCGACCGCGCGGGGCCGCTGTCTTCGGTCGGCAGGCCGAACGTGCTCAACGAGATCAGGATCGTCCGGCCCGACGGCAGCGAGGCCAAGCCGGGCGAGAGCGGCGAGCTGCTCGCGCGCGGGCCCAACATCATGAAGGGCTATTGGAACCGGCCCGAGGAAACGGCGGCCGCGCTGCGCGACGGCTGGCTGCACACCGGCGACGTCGCGCGCATCGACGATGAGGGCTACGTCTATCTCCTCGACCGCCTCAAGGATCTGGTCATCACCGGCGGCGAGAACGTCTATTCCTCGGAGGTGGAGGCGGTCCTGCACCGCCACCCCGACGTCGCCGAGGCCGTCATCATCGGCGTGCCCGACGAGCGCCTCGGCGAGACGGTGATGGCCGTGATCGTGCCGAAGCCCGGACGCGCGCCGAGCGAAGACGCGCTGACCCGGCACTGCCGCGAGTCGCTCGGCGGCTACAAGATCCCGCGCCGTTTCGCGTTCGTCGAGAATTTTCCGCGCAGCGCGATGGGCAAGATACTCAAGACCGAGCTGCGCCGGACCTACGCGGGCGCTTGATCCGCGCCGCGGCGCCGCCGCCGCGACCCCGCCGCCGCTCCGCGCCCGGCGATGCGCCGGTGACGCGGCGGAACGCGGTGGCGAATGCGTAGGGGTTGCGGTAGCCGACGCGCTGCGCCACGGCCGCGATCGGCAGACGGGTCTCGCGCAGAAGGCTCGCGGCCACCGTCATGCGCCAGCGCGTGAGATAGGCGAGCGGCGACTGGCCGAGCGTGGCCGCGAAGGCGGCGGCGAAGGCGGAACGCGAGCGGCCGGTCTCGCGCGCGAGCCGCGCCACGGTCCAGTCGCGCGCGGGCGCCGTGTGGATGGCCTCGATCGCCCGGCCCAGCGCGGGGTCGCGCAGCGCCGCGACCCAGGCGACGCTGGCCGCGTCGGGCCGCTTCAGGCAGGTGCGCAGCGCATAGACCAGCATGAGGTCGATGAGCCGGTCGATGACCGCCTGGCTGCCGGCGCCGGGGCGGTCGAGCTCCTGCGCGAGCGCGGCGGTCAGCGCCATGAGCTGCGCGTGGCCGCCGATATCGGCCGCGCTCACATGGATGATGCGCGGCAGCCCGCGCAGCGCGGAGAGCAGCGTCGCCTCGAAATGATAGGTTCCGTAGAGCACGAGGGCGCTGCCGGCGGGCGCCGGCAGGCGCGGCGGCCGGTGCCACTGCCGGCGCAGGCGGGGAATGATGCGGGCGATCGGCACCGCGCGCGTATCCGGCGCCGAGCCCAGCTCGTGCGGCGTGTGGTCGAGCACCAGCACGAATTCGCCGGCGCGGATGCGGATGCGCTCGCCGCGGGCGCGCAGCCAGCACTCGCCGGCCAGCACGAAGTCGAAATAGACGAGCGGCGACGCCGGGAACGAGATGCCCCAGGGGGCCCTCTGCAGGCTGCGCCCCAGCACCACCCCGCGCGGGCGCATCACGTCGAGCAGGCTGTCGAGAACATCCATCGGCGCCCCGGTCTGGACGATTGCGAAGGAAATCTGGACTGAAACCTATCGACACGCCAGCGCCGGGCGCTTAGCCTCCGCCGCGGGGTGCCGGGAGAGCCGGCCGGCCGCGCCGGCGCGCGGCCCGGGAGCAGCAGCGATGAAGAAGCCACGCACCGTCGATCCGGCCGCCGCCAAGAAGGCGATCCTCGAATACTGCCTCAAGAAAGGCGCGCTGGCGGCGGGCATCGCCGATCTCGCGGCGATCGAGCGCATCGCGCCGGCGGGCCACCGTCCGAAAGACCTCATGCCGCGCGTCAAGTCGGTGATCGCGCTCGGCGTCGGCGGGCAGACGCAGGGCGCCTGGGCGGTGCCGTCGAAGGCGCTCGGCTATTTCGGCTCCACCGAGACCCGCGCCTACAAGATCGCCTACGGCCTGGCGTTCATGATCGAGCAGAAATTCGGCTTCCGCTCGATCTACTGCCCGCCCGACATGGATCCCGACGGCGGCCCGCGCGTGCCGCTGCAGTCGCTGAAGCTGCACGCGGAGCTGGCCGGGATCGGCGCGCGCTCGCTGGCCGGCGACATCCTGCTCCATCCCGAATTCGGCTACATGTATTTCGCCTCGGTGTTCACCGAGCTGGAGCTGCCGCCGGACCAGCCGATGGCCGACAATCCGTGCCCGGCGCCATCCTGCGTGAACATGTATCGCTCGATCGGCCGCACGCCGTGCATGAAGTTCTGCCCGGTGCAGTGCCTCGACGGCGAGGTGGGCGAGGACGGCAAGCAGAAGGTCATGCGCTACGACATGGCGGCTTGCTCCGAGATGTCGCAGCAATACGAGACGGTGCCGACGCGCATCGTCGAGGCGATCCGCGCCGAGAGCGAGGCGGAGCGCGAGGACGCGCTGTTCGACCCCGACAACAAGATGCTGTGGTACAAGGTCTCGGCCGG
>JAEULD010000355.1 GCA_016792765.1 Candidatus Odyssella sp. | reverse complement strand
CTTCGCGCGCCCGAACCAGGCCGCGGGGAATTCCGCGCGGCAGTCGGTCATGTACTTTCCCGCGAACACGCCCAGTTCCAGCATTTCGGCCGGCGCGAGGTCGGGCGTGAACTCCGGGTCGAAGCCGCGGCCCGGGGCCGCCACCCGCTCGTAGCGGTAGCCCTTCTGCATCTTGTCGTTCACGATCACGGTGCGCGGCTCGGGCATCGCGGCGGCGTCCTTTGGGCGAAGTCGTGGCGACGAACCTACGCCGGCGGCGTATGCGCGGATGTTCGGCACCGCCGCGCGTTTCGCCGCAGTCCGACGGTTCCTGGTCTTGTCGTCCCCGCGAGAGCGGGGACCCATGCTGCCGCCGGTACAGCATTCGCAACGGATGCGTGCGGCGCCGCCCCATGGGTCCCCGCTTTCTCGGGGACGACAATCTTGGGATGTTGTATGTCACTATGCGAAGGGTGGCGGGCGAACCGGCACCGCAACGACGATGTTCGGGAGACGCGCCATGGCCGCCGGCGATTATTACGACGACCTCGAAACACGCTCGCCCGAGGTGCGCGAGGCGGCGCTGATGGCGGCGCTGTCACAGCAGGCGGCCGCGGCGAAGGCCAAGAGCGCCTGGTACGGCAATCTCTTCCGCGACGTCGATCCGCGCGCCGTCACTTCGCGCGCCGCGCTCGCGAAGCTGCCGGTCACGCGCAAGCACGATCTCGTCGGGCTCATGAAAACCAGCCCGCCGATGGGCGGCTTGAACGCGCTGCCGCTCGGCGAGGCCGCGGTGATCTTCACCTCGCCGGGCCCGATCTTCGAATACTGCACCGATCGGCCCGATTTCTACGACGCGGCGAGGGCACTCTACGCGGCCGGCGCGCGCAAGGGCGACATCGTCCACAACTCGTTCTCGTATCACCTGACGCCGGGCGCCTGGGTCATGCATTCGGCGGCGAGGGCGCTCGGCTGCCCGGTCATTCCGGGCGGCGTCGGCAACACCGAGCAGCAGGTGCAGGTGATGGCGCAGATCCGCCCCACGGTCTTCGCCGGCACGCCGGACTTCCTGAAGGTGATGATCGAAACGGCGGAAAAGATGGGCGTGCCGCTCGCCTCGGTGGAGAAGGCGCTGGTCGGCGGCGGGCCGCTGTTCCCGCAGCTGCGCCAGTTCTACAAGGACCGCGGCATCCAGTGCCTGCAATCCTTCGCCACCGCCGAGCTCGGCAACATCGCCTACGAATCGCCGGCGCTCGAAGGGCTGATCGTGTCAGAGAACAAGATCGTCGAGATCGTCATGCCCGGCACCGGCGATCTGGTGGCGCCCGGCCAGGCCGGCGAGCTCGTGGTGACGACGCTCAATCCCGATTTTCCGCTGGTGCGCTTCTCCACCGGCGATCTCACCGCGGTGCTGCCGGGGCAAAGCCCGTGCGGCCGCACCAACATGCGCATCAAGGGCTGGATGGGGCGCGCCGACCAGACCACGAAGGTGCGCGGCATGTTCGTGCACCCCGAGCAGGTCGCCGAGGTGAAGAAACGCCACGCGGAGCTGGCGCGTGTCCGCCTCGTCGTCGACTTGCGCGACGGCCTCGACCAGGCGACCTTCCGCTGCGAGACCAGGGCCGGAAGCCCGGAGCTGGCCGAGGCGGTGGCCAAGACGTTCCAGGCCGTCTGCAAGGTCCGCGCCTCCGTCGAGTTCGTGGCGCCGGGCGCTTTGCCCAACGACGGCAAGGTGATCGAAGACGTCCGGAAGATCGGATAGCGACTCGGATCAGGGTGAATTTCCCATTATTAGACAAACGATCGTTTGATAGTGTGGCCGAAAAATCACGCTTTTGCCACAATCCATGCCTGAATGCGCCATATTCCGGATGGTAAATCCGCACCCATAGATCTCCCCTCTGAACCGAGGCTTCCCCGAGCCTCTTCCAGCCGCCCCGGGCTGGAACCCTGGCGGTCAACGGAAACCCTCCCGTTGGCCGCCGCATTTTTTCTGGCTCACCGTTTCCCTTCATGGCGTGCCCGCGAAATCGGTGGGCCGGTGGCCGCGGCGGCGGGCGCCGCGCAGGCGGATGGCTGGACCCCGCTTTCGCGGGGGCGACAATTCCAAGTGCGTTAGGGCAATGTGCGTGCCGCCCTGCGCAGTGCCATCGCCGATGACTTCCCAAACGTCCGACCGCCTCGAATGCCGCGACCTCGCCTGCCTGCGCGGCGAGCGGCTGGTGTTCAAGGGCGTTTCGTTCGCGCTGTCGTCGGGCGAAGCGCTCCGGCTCACCGGCCCCAACGGCAGCGGCAAATCGAGCCTGTTGCGCCTGCTGGCCGGGCTCGCGCGGCCCGAGGCGGGGGCGATCGCCTGGAACGGCGCCGCCGTCGCCGAGGATTTCGACGCGCATCGCGCGCGGCTGCTGTTCCTCGGCCATCAGGACGCGGTGAAGCCCTGGCTTACCGTGCGCGAAAACCTCGCCTTCTGGGCCGCGCTGCACGGCGCGCCGGAGGCCGGCGTGGCACCGGCGCTCGCGCGCGTGGCGCTCGCGCCGCAGGCGGACCTGCCGGCGCGCTACCTCTCGCAAGGCCAGCGCCGCCGCCTGGCGCTCGCGCGCTTCGCCGCCATTCCGGCGCCGCTCTGGCTGCTCGACGAGCCCACGACCGGCCTCGACGACGCGAGCGTGACCGTACTCGAGGCGCTGGTGGCCGAGCACTGCGCCAAGGGCGGCCTCGCCGTCGTCTCGACGCACCTCGCCCTCGAGCTGCCGGGTGCCGCGGCGCTCGCGCTCGCCGCTGCCGGAGCGCGCGCGGCATGAGCGGCTTCGGCGCGTTGCTGCGGCGCGATCTGCGCCTTGCGCTGCGCCAGGGCAGCGACACGGCCACGGTGCTCGCCTTCTTCGTGATCGCGGTTTCGCTGTTCCCGTTCGGCGTCGGCGCCGAGCGCGAGACGCTGGCCGCGATCGCCGCCGGCATCCTCTGGGTCGCGGCGCTGCTCGCGGCGATGCTTTCGCTCGACCGCCTGTTCCAGGCCGACTACGAGGATGGCACGCTCGATTACCTGCTGGCCGCGCCGGCCGCGCCCACGCTGCTGGTAATGGCCAAGGCGCTCGCGCACTGGCTCACCACCGGGCTGCCGCTGGTGATCCTGTCGCCGCTGCTGGCGCTGCTTCTGAACCTGCCGCAAAAGGCCTATCCGGCGCTGATCGCGGGCTTGGCACTCGGCACGCCGATCCTCACGCTGATCGGCGCCATCGGCGCGGCGCTCGTGCTCGGCGCGCGGCGCGGCGGCGTGCTGCTCTCGCTGCTGATCCTGCCGCTCTATATCCCGATCCTCATTTTCGGCGTCGGCGCGGTCGAGGCGGCGGCGACCGGGCAGGGCTTCCGCGTCCACCTGCTGCTGCTCGGCGCGATGCTGCTCGGGGCGCTGGCGCTGGCGCCGTTCGTCGCCGCTGTCGCATTGCGCCAGGCCGCGGAGTGAAATAACGAGGCTTCCATGAGCGCCCGCCTCCACGCCCTCGCCAATCCCGCGCGCTTCGGCCGCTTCGCGCGCCGCGCATTGCCGTGGACGGCGTGGCTCGCGGCGCTCTGCATCGGCGCGGGCCTCGTCTGGGGAGTCTTCATCGCGCCGCCGGGCGCGCCGCCGCCCGAAGGGCAGGGCGAAACCGTCCGCATCATCTACGTGCACGTGCCTTCGGCCTGGATGTCGCTGTTCGTCTATGCCTGCGTGGCCGCGGCCAGCGCCGGCGCGCTGATCTGGCGCCATCCGCTCGGGCACATCGTCGCGCGCGCGGCCTCGCCGGTCGGCGCCTGCTTCGCTTTGCTCACGCTCGCCACCGGTTCGCTCTGGGGCGCCAAGATGTGGGGCGCCTGGTGGGTGTGGGATGCGCGCCTCACCTCGGTGCTGATCCTCTTCTTCCTCTATCTCGGCCATATCGCGCTCACGCACGCGTTCGACGACCCGGCGCGCGGCGCCCGCGCCGCCGCGATCCTGGCCCTCGTCGGCGTCGTCAATCTCCCGATCATCAAGTTCAGCGTCGATTGGTGGAACACGCTGCACCAGCCGGCCAGCATCATCCGCCGCGACGGCCCGGCCATCGACGCCCAGATGCTGGCGCCGCTGTTCCTCATGATCTTCGGATTCACGTTCTACTTCTTCACGGTGCTGCTGCTGCGCGCGCGCGCCGAGCTCGCCGCGCTGCGAACGCGGGCGCTGAAGCTCCGGATGCTGGCGGCGTAGCGGAGGGCGTCCTCCGGGCCTTTCGGCCTCGCGGCCCGGCTCCTTGCCGGCGGTGCGGTCCGGCCTTAACGCCCTGGCGAGGTGGGACTATCTGACGGGGCGCCGTGTTTTTGCCGCAGGTTCTGGCTAGGTTGACGGGTGCATGGACGGGATCGGCAAGTTCCTCGAAATGGGCGGCTACGCCGCCTATGTTTGGCCGGCGCTGGGATTGACGGTCCTGGTCCTCGCCGGACTGCTCGTCGCGAGCGTGAAGAGCGTGCGGCGCCGCGAGGCGGAATTGGCGCGATTGGAAGCGGAGGCCGGCCGTGGCGATGAAGGCTAAGACCAGGCGCCTGTTCTTCGTGAGCTTCGGGCTAGCGCTGCTCGGCGGCGCGGTGGCGCTCGCGCTCGTGGCGCTGCAGGACACGGTCACGTTCTTCTTCACGCCGAGCCAGGCGGCCGAGCGCAACATCCAGCCCGGCCAGCGCGTGCGGCTCGGCGGCCTCGTCGAGGAGAAGAGCATCAAGAAGCTCGCCGACGGGGTCACGACCGAGTTTCGCATCACCGACCAGGCCAAGACGGTGACGGTCCACTACAAGGGGGTGCTGCCCGATCTGTTCCGCGAGAAGCAGGGCGTCGTGGTGCAGGGCGCGTTCCAGCCCGACCGCGTGTTCGTCGCCGCGACGGTGCTGGCCAAGCACGACGAGAACTACGTGCCCAAGGAATTGTCGGACGAGCTCAAGAAACAGGGCCTCTGGCAGCACGACAAGGCGAAGCCGGCCACGAAATGATTCCCGAACTCGGCCACTACGCACTCGTGCTCGCGCTGCTCGTCGCGGTCTATCAGAGCATCGTGCCGTTGTGGGCTGCGCAGCGCGGGCATGCGGCGGCGATGGAAACCGCGGTGCCGGCGGCGCAGAGCCAGTTCATCCTCGTGGCCACCGCGTTCGCGGCGCTGACCTACGCCTACGTCAACTCGGATTTCTCGGTCGCCAACGTCGCGGCCAATTCGCACAGCGCCAAGCCGCTGCTCTACAAGATCAGCGGCGTCTGGGGGAATCACGAGGGCTCGCTGCTGCTCTGGGCGCTGATCCTCACGCTGTTCGGCGCGATGGCCGCCACCTTCGGCGCGAATCTGCCGCCCGGCCTCAAGGCGCGCGTGCTCTCGGTGCAGGGCATGATCGGCGTGGGCTTCCTCGCCTTCAC
>JAEULD010000353.1 GCA_016792765.1 Candidatus Odyssella sp. | reverse complement strand
ATGGCGAGGCCCTCGGGGTCCATCAGCACGCGGATCGCCGCCGCCACGTTGTCGTAATTGTAGAGCGGCTCGCCCATGCCCATCATCACGACGTTGGTGATTTCGCGGTCTTCGGCCGGCGAGGGCCATTCGCCGAACGCGTCGCGCGCCACCATGAGCTGCCCGACGATCTCGGCCGCCGCGAGATTGCGCACCAGGCGCTGCGTGCCGGTGTGGCAGAACTTGCAGGTGAGGATGCAGCCGACCTGCGAGGAGATGCAGACGGTGCCGCGATCCGCCTCGGGGATGTGCACGCACTCGGCTTCCTTGCCGTCGCCGAAGCGCAGCAGCCATTTCCGCGTGCCGTCGACGGACTGCAGCGCGTGGACGGCGAGCGGCCGCGTAAGCGCGTAGCGCTCGGCGAGGCGCGCGCGCACCTCTTTCGAGATGTTGGACATCGCCGCGAAATCGGTGGCGCCGCGGTGATAGATCCAGTGCCAGAGCTGCTTGACCCGGAACGCCGGCTCGCCGAGCCGCTTCACCACGTCGGCCAATTCGGCGCGCGTCAGCCCGACGAGACTCGGCAGGGCCGAGCCGGGGTGCGGCGCGGCCGGCGCTTCGGCCGGCAGGTGAAGGGCGGACTCCATGCGCGGAGATATAGTGCCGCAAGCGCCGGGATAACAAGGAAGACGCCTTGCGGCACTTCGCAGGGGCGGGTCTCCGCCCCCGACCGGTGCATCGCGTGCGGAGTCAGCGCTGCGCGCGCGCGGCCTGGCGAAGCTGCTGCGTGCGGAGGAAGGCCTTGCCGTGCTCTTCGGCGGTGAGGCGCGCGCCCATCGAATAGAACAGCGGTATGGCGCGCGGATGGCCGGCCTCGGCGGCGAGCCGGATGCGGGCGAACGCCTCGACGTAATCGTGCGGCATGCCGTCGCCGGCCAGATACTTGAGCCCGAGGCGGTAGTTCGATTCGGCATCGCCGGCGGCGGCGCGGCGCTCGGCCTGATCGGGCGCCGCCGACGACGCGGCGCTTTCCGTCGGCGCCGGGGCCGCGGTGCCGAGCGGCGCCGACAGCGGCCCGATCGACAGCTTGTGGACGTCGGGCGCGGCCGGCATGGCGCGCACGCTGAGCGGCGGCACCGTGGCGTTGCCGAGCGATCCGGCGTCGGGCCTTTCCTGCGCCGCGCCGGGTGCGGCGAGGCCCAGGACCGAACACGCGAGAGCGAAGGCGAACGTGCGAGTCATGGCACCGATCCGGTTCAGGACGCGAGCGTGTCGATGAACCGGGCGAGGTCGATGTCGCGCTGGCTCAGGCCCCCGCAATCGTGGGTCGAAAGCCGCACCGACACCCGGTTATAGACGTTGGACCATTCTGGATGGTGATCCATCCGCTCGGCCTTGAGGGCAACCTGGGTCATAAAGGCAAAGGCTTGGTTAAAATCCGCAAACCGGAACTCCTTCGCGATGGCGTCCCGGCCGGCGTCTACCTTCCACCCTTTGAGGCCCGCCAGCGCCTGCCGGCGGGCATCGCCCTCCAATCGTGCGACCATGCCGCCCTCCCCGGCGCTGTTCGCTCGCCACGCCGGAACCGCCCCGTTCCGGCCCGCGCGGCTTCGGTTTCGGGCCCCCCGGCCCGGCCACCGTCCCGTTCCCCCGGGGCGCGCGAATTTCGACAGCTAGGCGGGGAATCCGGCGGAATTTTGGCCGCGGGTGCCCGCGGCCCGCGGCTCGCGGGGCGGGGCGACGATTCGCGCATCGGTGTTGCGAAAAAGCCACGGGGCGGCGGCGCTTGGCCAGCCCCACCCCGCGCGGTATGAGTGCTGCGCCATGCCCGCCCAACCCCTCTACGCCGCGGACATCCCGCCCGAGAAGGATCCCTCGCTCGAGGATCTGCACGCCCTCGCGGCCGAGGCGCTGGCGGCCATCCCCGAGCCGTTCAGGTCGAACATGGCAGGCGTCGTCATCCGCATCGCCGAATGGCCGGAGGACGAGGTGCTGGAAGACCTGGGCTTCGACAGCCCCTACGACCTGCTCGGCCTCTATCACGGCGTGGCGCTGACCGAGCGCAGCAGCGGCGACGTGGCGCCGCCGGTGGACATGATCTTCCTGTACCGCCAGCCGCTGCTGGCGGCATGGGAGGAGGACGGCTGCGACCTGCGCGATCTCGTGCGCAACACGCTCGTGCACGAGATCGGCCACCATTTCGGCCTCAGCGACGCGCAGATGGACGCGCTCGAGGCGGCGGCCGCGGCCGAAGACCGGAAACAGCACGGGTGACCATGGCCATTCCCGCACCGCTGCCGCCGGAAAAGCTCTACCGCGCGTGCGACCCCGCCTCGCTCGGCTTCCGGACGACGGACGAGCTTGCCGACCTCGACGAAATCCTGGGCCAGCCGCGCGCGGTGGAGGCGATGCGCTTCGGCATCGACATCCGCCACCAGGGCTACAACATCTTCGTGCTCGGGCCGCAGGGCGCCGGGCGCTACACGCTGATCGGCGAATTCCTGCGCCGCACGGCCGCCGCGGAGAAGAAGCCCGACGACTGGTGCTACATCTTCAACTTCGCCGAGCCGCACAAGCCCAGGGCGCTGCGCCTGCCGCCCGGCCGCGGCCTGCCGTTCCGCGACGCGATGGCGCGGCTCGTGGACGACCTGCGCTCGGCCATTCCCGCGGCGTTCGAGGCCGAAGAGCACCAGGCGCGCCGCAACCTGATCGAGAACGAGCTGAAGGAGCGCCACGAGCAGGCGTTCCACGCGATCCGCCAGGACGCGCAGAAGAAGAGCCTCGCGCTCGGCCAGTCGCCGACCGGCTTCGTGTTCGTGCCGATGCGGCACGGCAAGCCCATTCCGCCCGACGTGTTCAACGCGCTCGAGCACGCCGAGCGCGAGGCGATCGCCGCGCACATGCGCGAGATGGAGGAGCGGCTCGAGGCGATGCTGCGCCAGTCGCAGGCGTGGCAGAAGGATTCGATCGAGAAGCTGCGCGCGCTCAACCAGCAGCTCGCGCAGCGCGTCGTCGACCACCACATCGATCCGCTGAAGCGCGATTTCACGGCGTTTCCGGACGTGATCGCCTATCTCGACGCGGTGCGCGACGACCTCATCAAGAACGTGCTGCGCTTCCTCAAGGCCGCGGCCGGCGGCGGCGAGCGCCCGGCCGGCATGATGGCGCTCGATGGCATCGGCGACGAAGATCCGGCGCCGTTCCGCCGCTATCAGGTGAACGTCATCGTCCACAACGGCACCACGCCGGGCGCGCCGGTGGTCTACGAAGACCTCCCGAGCGTTCCGAGCCTGATCGGCCGCGTCGAGCACGCCGCGCAGTTCGGCCAGCTCGTCACCGACTTCACGCTGATCAAGGCCGGCACGCTGCACAAGGCCAATGGCGGCTATCTCATCGTCGACGTGCGGAAGCTGCTGCTGCAGCCCTTCGCCTACGAGGAGCTGAAGCGCGCGCTGCAGGCGCGCCAGATCAAGATCGAATCGCTCGCGCAGCGCATGGGCTACGCGCCGATCTCGACGCTGGAGCCCGAGCCGATCCCGCTCGACACCAAGGTCGTGCTGGTGGGCGAGGCGACGCTCTACTACCTGCTGTCGGCCTACGACCACGAATTCGCCGAGCTGTTCAAGGTGCAGGCGGAGCTTGCCGACCGCCTCGACCGCAGCGCCGAGACCGTGCGGAGCTACGCGCGCCTCGTCGCGAAGCTGGTGCGGCGCGAGAAGCTGCGGCCGTTCACCGCCGCCGCGGTGGCGCGCGTGGTGGAGCTCGGCGCGCGCATGGTGGACGACAGCGCCAAGTTGTCCGCGCGCTTCGCCTACATCCTCGACTGGCTGCGCGAGGCGGACTACTGGGCCGGCGAAGCCGGCGCCACGCACGAGGCGGTGGCGCAGGTCGACGCCGTGCACGTGCAGCAGGCGATCGACGCGCGCATCCGCCGCGCCGACCGCATCCGCGAGGCGATGCAGGAGCAGATCCTGCGCGGCCACGTGCTGATCGACACCGAGGGCGCCAAGGCCGGCCAGGTGAACGGGCTATCGGTGCTGCAGCTCGGCAATTTCGCGTTCGGCAAGCCCGCGCGCATCACCGCGCGCGTGCGCATGGGCCGCGGCGAGGTGGTGGACATCGAGCGCCGCGTCGAGCTCGGCGGGCCCCTGCACTCCAAGGGCGTCATGATCCTCGCCGGCTATCTCGGCGCGAAATTCGCGCCGGACCGGCCGCTCGCGCTGACCGCGACGCTCGTCTTCGAGCAATCCTACGGCGGCGTCGACGGCGACAGCGCCTCGTCGACCGAGCTTTACGCGCTGCTCTCGGCGCTCTCCGGGATACCGATCAGGCAGGGCCTCGCCGTCACCGGCTCGGTCAACCAGTTCGGCCAGGTGCAGGCGATCGGCGGCGTCAACGAGAAGATCGAGGGGTTCTTCGACGTGTGCGCCGGGCGCGGCTTCAAGGGCGGCGAGGGCGTGCTGATCCCGGCCTCGAACGTCGCCAATCTGATGCTGCGGCGGGACGTGGTGGAGGCGGCGCGCGCCGGCCGCTTCGCGATCTATCCGGTCGAGACGATCGACCAGGGCATCGAGATCCTGACCGGCGTCGCGGCGGGCGCCGCCGGCCCCGACGGCGCCTACCCCGCCGATTCGGTGAACGGGCGCGTCGCCGCCCGGCTCGCCGCCTTCGCGGACGCGGCGCGCAAGTTCGCGGCGCCACCGGGCGAAGGCAGTGGCAACGACCAGGAGGGAAAGAAGACGTGAAGCCGCGCTATTTCGAGGATTTCGCCACGGGCGACCGCGTCGTCACCCAGGGCATCACGCTGACCGAGGCCAACATCGTCGATTTCGGCCTGCGCTACGATCCGCAGCCGCTGCACATCGACAAGA
>JAEULD010000328.1 GCA_016792765.1 Candidatus Odyssella sp. | reverse complement strand
GTCACGGGCGGCGGCTCGGGCCTCGGCGAGGCGACCGCGAAGATGCTGGCCGCCAAGGGCGCCAAGGTCGCGATCTTCGACCTGAACATGAAGGGCGCCGAGCGCGTCGCCAAGGAGATCGGCGGCGTCGCGATCGAGTGCAACGTCGCCGACGTTCCCAGCACCGAGAAGGCCTTCGCCGCGTCGAAGCAGGCGGTGGGCGCCGCGCGCGTGCTGGTGAACTGCGCCGGCATCGGCTCGGGCGAGCTGCTGGTCAAGAAAGACGGCTCGCCCTCCGGCATCGATCTGTTCCAGAAGACGGTCGCCATCAACCTGTTCGGCACGTTCAACTGCATGCGTCTCGGCGCCGCCGAGATGACCAAGCTCGCGCCGATCGCCGACGACGAGCGCGGCGTGATCGTCAACACCGCCTCGGTCGCGGCCTACGAGGGGCAGATCGGCCAGATCGCCTACAGCGCGTCCAAGGGCGGCGTCGTCGGCCTCACGCTGCCGGCCGCGCGCGAGCTCGGCCGCCACGGCATCCGGGTGATGACGATCGCGCCCGGCTACGTGCAGACGCCGCTGCTCGACGCGGTGCCCGATCACATGCGCACCGCGCTGTTCGCCAGCCAGGTGTTCCCCAACAAGCGCTTCGGCCGGGCCGAGGAATACGCGCATCTCTGCCTCTCGATCATCGAGAACCCGATGCTCAACGGCTCGGTGATCCGCCTCGACGCCGGCACGCGCATGCCGCCGAAGTAGTGCGGCAATCGGCTTCAGATCTTGTCGTCCCTGCGAAAGCGGGGACGACGGGAATGCTGTAGGCTTTGCAGCCCTCCATCGGAGGAATGTCATGCTCCAGCTCCGCCCCAACTGCGAATGCTGCGACCGCGACCTGCCGCCGGAGTCGGCCGAGGCGCGCATCTGCTCGTTCGAATGCACCTTCTGCCGCCATTGCGCGGAGGGCGTGCTAGGCGGGCGCTGCCCCAATTGCGGCGGCGAGCTGGTGCGCCGGCCGGTCCGCCCGCGCGAGAAGCTGGCGAAGTTCCCGGCCTCGACCGAGCGCAAGGTCAGATCCGGCGGCTGCGGGCCGAGGCGCGCGGCCTGAGCGCGCGCTCTACTTCCGTCCGCATTCCTTGTCGATCGCGGCCAGCGCCTTGGCGAAGCCGTCGAGCGAGTAGATGTCGGTGATCTTCGGCCCGGTGCCGGGCAGCGCGGTCGCTTCGGCCGACTTGCCCGCCTTGAGCGCGGCCACGATCTCCGCATTCTCCTTGGCGCTGCCGCCATGGGCCGTGTCGCCGTCGGCGGCGAGCGCGTAGGTCTTGGCGCCGATCTCGAGACCGAGCTTCGCGCCCTTCTTGAGCGCGAAGCCGGCCTTCACCTGCACCTGGCCGAACGACTTGCGCTTCGGGAAATGCGCGATCATCAGCGTGGCCTCGCCGCGCTTGGCGATCTTGCCCTCGGTCTTCGCCGGCAGCGCGGCGATGAAGCAATAGGCGTCGCCGCCGTCGCCGCCCTTGTGCGCCTCCCACTTGCCGAACCGTCCCAGGAACTTGTCCGCCGCCCAGGACGGCGCCGCCGCCGCCAGCGCGGCGCCCGCAATGCAAGCCAGCCAGATCGCGCGCATGTCGCTCCTCAATCCCCGCACCTTGATACGGCGCTGCCGGCTCAGCCGCTCCCGCGCTCGCCGTGGCGCCGGCGCCGCTTCCGTTCCCAGAGCGGAGCGCCGAAGGCCGGGGGCGGGGCCAGCTTCCGGCTCGGCCCGCCGGGCGAAAGCGGCCGCTCCGCGAAGCGGCCGAGGTTCAACAGCCGGTCGTACATCACGATGGCGCCGGCGACGCCGACGTTGACGCAGAACTTCATCGGAATCTTGACCGTGAAATCGCACAGCGCCTGGATTTCCGGCGAGAGCGAGCCGCGCTCCGGCCCCAGAATGTAGGCGGCGGCCGGCGGATGGCGGAAGCTCGGCAGGTCCACCGCGTCGTCGAGCAGCTCCACGCCCACCAGATCGCAGCCCACCGGCAGGCGCAGCTCCGCGGCGTCGGCGAATTCGTAGAGCGGCACGTGGCCGCGGCTCTTCGAGGTATCCGACTGCTCCACCTCGCGCTTCGAATAGACGGCGCCGACCGTGAACACGAAGGCGGCGCCGAACGCGTGCGCGGTGCGGAACAGCGTGCCCGCATTCATCGCTTTCGAAAGCTGCTCGACGCCGATGCCGAAATAGCCGCGCATGGCGGAATCTTGCTGTGCGCCCGGCTTTCGCGCAAGCGCCCCGAGCGGGCATCGGCGCGCTTGCGGCCAAGGGCGTGCGGGCAGGCCCTAGCCGCGCGCGGGCAGTTGGGCTAGACGCAGGGGCATGTCGGAGAACGCGAATCCCGTCCTCGTCGAAGTCACGCGCGGGGGCGCCGTCGAAAGCCAGCACCGCGGCGCCGCCTGCGTCTACGACGCCACCGGCGCCCGCGTTCTCGCCTGGGGCCGGGTTGAGGCGCCGGTCTTTCCACGCTCCACGGTGAAGCTCTTGCAGGCCGTGCCGTTCCTCGAGACCGGCGCGGCCGACGTGTGCCAGGCGAACTTCAACGAATTGGCCCTGGCCTGCGCCTCGCACGCCGGCGAGCGCGCGCACGTCGCGGTGGCGCGCACGTGGCTGGAGCGGATCGGCCTCGAGGAAGGCCATCTCGCCTGCGGCGCGCACATGCCCAGCGAGACCGAAGCCGCGAACGCGCTGATACGCGCCGGCGAGGCGCCCTCGGCGCTGCACAACAATTGCTCGGGGCAGCATATCGCGATGCTGGCGACGGCGCTGGCGAAAGGCGAGGCGATCGAAGGCTATCACGAGCCCGATCATCCGGTGCAGCAGCGCGTGCGCGACACCATGTCGGAGCTGACCGGCGAGGACCTCGCGCGCGCGCCGATGGGCGTCGACGGCTGCAGCATCCCCACCTGGGGCATCACGCTGGCGGGGCTCGCGCGCGGGATGGCGCGCATCGCCGATCCGCGCGGGCTCAAGGTCGTGCGCCAGTCGGCGATCAGGCGCCTGCGCAACGCGGTGGCGCGCAACCCGTTCATGGTGGCCGGCACCGGGCGCTTCTGCACCGCGCTGATCGGCCGCAAGAGCACCGAGCTTTACGTCAAGACCGGCGCCGAGGGCGTGTTCGTGGCCGCGCTCTACGAGCTCGGCGTCGGGATCGCGGTCAAGATCGACGACGGCGCCAAGCGCGCCTCGGAAGTGGCGCTGGCGGCGATTCTCCGCTATCTCGAAGTGCTCGACGACGCGGATTGGGAGGCGCTGGCGGAGTTCGCGGCGCCGCGTGTCCTGAACCGCGCCGGCCGCGACGTCGGCGAGATCCGCACCGTCGCCGGGTGGCCGCACGGCCGTCCGCACGCGGCGCCCGCGGATGCGGCGCCGGCGGAAGCGGCGCCGGCGGCGGAACCGTGACGTTCGCCCCGAGGGCGCGGGCGAACGGCGAGGGGAATGAGCGATGATGATGCGCGCGGTCCAGTGCAAGTCGTGGGGCGGGCCCGAGTCTCTCGTGCTCGAGCAGATCGCGGTGCCCGAGCCCGGCCCCGGCCAGGTGCGCATCGCCGTGCAGGCGGCCGGCGTGAATTTCGCCGACACGCTGATGATCGCCGGCAAGTATCAGGAGCGGCCCGCGTTCCCGTTCGTGCCGGGGCTCGAGGCGGCGGGCGAGATCGACGCGGTCGGCAAGGGCGTCATCGGCATCAAGGAAGGCGACCGCGTGATGGCGATCCTCGGCCACGGCGCGTTCGCCGAGCGCGCGCTGGCGCCGGCCGAGGCGGTGTTCCACATCCCGAAATCCATGGACGCGATGACGGCGGCCGGCTTCCCGGTCGCCTACGGAACCTCGCACGTGGCGCTGCGCCATCGCGCGCACCTCAAGGCCGGCGAAACGCTGGTCGTTCACGGCGCGGCCGGCGGCGTCGGCCTCACCGCGGTGCAGATCGGCAAGATCCTCGGCGCCACGGTCATCGGCACCGCGCGCGGCGCCGAGAAGCTCGACATCGCGAAGACGAACGGCGCGCAATACGTCGTCGACTACGGCTCGGAAGACGTGCGCCAGCGCATCCTCGAGATCACCGACAAGCGCGGCGCCGACGTGATCTACGATCCGATCGGCGGCGACATTTTCGACGCGTCGCTGCGCTGCGTCGCGTGGGAAGGCCGCATCCTCACGATCGGCTATGCCTCGGGGCGCATTCCGCAGGTCGCGGCCAGCCTGCTGATGGTCAAGAACGTCTCGCTGGTCGGCTGCTACTGGGGCGCGTATCTGAAGCGCGACCCCTCGGTGATCCGGAAGTCGTTCGAAGAGCTGCTCGCCTGGTACGCCGACGGCCTCCTGTCGCCGCACGTCTCGAACACGTTCCAGCTCGAGGAGACGCCGGACGCGCTCGAAATGCTGGTGTCGCGGAAATCCACCGGCAAGGTGGTGATCGTGACGGGCATCACGACGCTTTCGGCCGACAGCCGGCGCCGCTCCGCGCAATAGCGGCCGGCCGGTGTGACCCGCTTCACAGCGGGAGACGGATTCCGCCGCTAGCCTCGTATGAGTTACGGGGTTCGCGATGCAGCCGATACCGAAATGGGCGCTGTGGCTCGGCGGCGCGCTGGTCTGGGTGGCCGGCGTGGGCCTCGCGCTGTTCGCGCTCGCGGCCCCGGCGCGCGCCGACGTGGCGTTCGTGCCCGAGGCGGCGCGCCTCGCCTGTGCCGGCGCCGCGCCGGCCGCGCTCAAGCGGCACGGCAATGCGCTCTATCTTCCCGCCGCGGCGCCGCTCGCGGGCTGCCGCATCGAGATCGAGTTCGCCGCCGCCGATCCGGCGCTGGCCGCGCGCGCCGCCGCGGCCGGCGTCGTGGAGCTCGTCGGCCTGAAGCTCGTCCGCGCGGCGTTTCCCGACCGCCTTCCGGTCAATGCCGGCGGCATCGCGCTGACGCGGCGCCCGGGCGGCGTCACGCTGTCGATCCCGCTCGAAACCCTGTTCGGCGCGAACCGGCAGCGCGGCGCGGCGCTGATCCTCGCCGCGCGCACCGGCGAAGGCGACGCGGCCGAGAGCCACATCAGCCCGACGCTGATCATCGAGCGCGCCGATCCGCCGCCGGTGCAGAAGGCGAAGCGCCTACCGGAGTGACGTCACCGGCCGCGCGGAACCGCGTAGTCGGCGGGGCAGGTCGCCTCGAATTCGGGCCGCGCCTCGCAGCGGTCGGAAAGCGCGTCGAGCGCGGGGTAGCGGCCGCGCGGCATCTCTTCGCCGTCGACGAGGCGCACGTAGCGGATCGCGCAGGCCGTCGTGATCGCGGCCTGGCCGAGCGGCGCGCCCTCGGGCCACGGCTCGGCCGCGAGCGCCGCCAGCGCGCCATGGCCCTGGGTGCGGCAGCGCGCGATCCACTCCGGCCAGCGATAGGCGGCGGGGCGGACGATGCGCTCGTAGGCGGCGGCGGCGAATTTGTCGACGACGCCGGTGGCCAGCGCGATCAGCCGCAGGGCGCGCTGCCGTTCGGCGCCCGCGGGCGGCACCAGCGCACGGGCCGGCCCCGCCTGCTGATCGAGCCAATCGAGGATCGCGGCCGAATCGATCAGCACCTCGCCCGATTCGAGCACGAGCGAAGGAATGCGCCCGAGCGGGTTCGTCTTCAGCATCGAATCGAAATCGCCGAACACCGAGCGCGTATCGTGCGCGTAGGAATGGCCCAGCACGCGCAGCGACACCGCCACGCGGCGCACGAACGGCGAATCGTACTGGCCGACGAGGATCATCGCGGCGAGTCTATGCGATCGCCTGTGCGCTTGCCATGGGCGCACTTGCCGGCACGCGGGCGACGGTGAAATACTTGCGGTGGCTCCATGGTGAGGATGCGTCTGATGCGCCCGAGAGGCCCGTTTGCCTGCGCGACCGGCGGCGGCTGCGCGCGGCGAGGATGCGGAGTGCCTGCAAGCCGACGGAAGCCGGCAGCGTCGGGCCAAATGAAGACCGGGGCGATCGCGTAGGATCATTGCAATGCAAGATCGACCAGATGCGCTGAAGCCCGGCACGCTGCTAGAGGGCTACCGGTTCGAGCGCGTGCTCGGCGCCGGCGGCTTCGGCATCACGTACTACGCGGTGGAAGAGCTCATCGGCCGCGCCGTTGCGATCAAGGAGTTCCTGCCCAACGGGCTCGCCTACCGCGAACCGGGCAGCAGCACGGTCCGTCCGCTCAGCTCGGGCATGGCCGACGACTACGCGTGGGGCCTGACGCGCTTCCGCGACGAAGCGCGCACGCTGGTGGCGCTGCGTCACCCCAACATAGTTCCAGTGCTGCGCTATTTCGAAGCGAACGGCACCGGCTATCTCGTGATGGAGTTCGAGCGCGGCCGCAGTCTCGGGCAGATTCTGGGCCAGGCCAGGACACTCGAGGAAAGCGAGATCCGCGAGATCGCGTTCCCGCTGCTGGAGGGCATCAAGGCCGTCCACGCACGCGGTTTCCTTCACCGCGACATCAAGCCCGACAACATCTTCATCCGCGAAGACGGAACGCCAGTTCTGCTCGATTTCGGCGCGGCGCGGCAGGCGCTGGTGGAGCGCAGTAAGAGCCTCACGACGATCGTGACGCCGGGCTACGCGCCGGTCGAGCAATACGAGCGCGAAGGCAAGCAGGGCCCCTGGACGGATGTCTACGCGATGGGCGCCGTGCTGTATCGCTGCGTCGCCGGCAAGCGCCCGCCCGATGCGCCGGCGCGCATGTCGGCGCGCTTCCAGGGCGAAACCGATCCGATGACGCCCGCGGCGGAAGTAGCGCGCGGTCGCTATTCGCCGGCCCTCCTCGCGGCGGCCGATGCGGCCCTGGCCCTCGAAAGCCGCGCGCGGCCGCAAACGGCCGATGCGCTCGCGGGGATGCTGCGCGGCGAGAGCCCGGCAACCGGGCATGCCGGCACGCTGCACGCTCCGCCGGCACAAACCGGCCCCAGGGATGCCACTCTGGTCGCCGGCCCCTCCGAGTCGCCGCGCGGTCCCGCAAAGCGGCACGTTCTCGCCTGGGCCAGCGCGGCGGCGCTGCTCGTGCTTGCCGGCGGCGCCTATGCCGTGCTGAGTGGCGGACCCGAAACGGCCCGCCGCCCGGTTGTCACGCGCGCGGTGGAAGAGACGGCGCGCAAGGCCGAGGAACAGCGAAATGATGCGGAGCGCCGCGCCGACGAAGAGCGCAAGCGTGCGGACACGCAGCGCCGGGCGGAAGAAGAGGCCCGCCGCAAGTCCGAGGAAGAGCAGAAGGAGCGCGCCGAGGCGGAGCGCCGCGAGCGTGAGTCGCAGGAGCGCAAGGCCGCCGAGGAACGCGCCAAGTTGGAGCAAGAGGCGCGCCGCAAGGCCGAGGAGGAGAGTCGCCGGCGTGCCGAGGAAGAGCGCAAGGTGGAAGAAGCGCGCAAGCCACAATCCGGTACACTGGACCCCTCCGCCAAATGGGTTCGCGAAATCCGCGACGCCGTCGCCGCCAGCAACTATCGCCGCGCCCGCGAGCGCCTTCGCAGCGCGGAGAAATGGGCTGGCGCCACGCCCGAGCAAATCGCCGCGATGCACTGGGAGGTCGACGACGCGTTTGCCAAGCACGCGGCGCCGCTGCTCGGACAAATACGACAGCACATCTGGGCGGACCGCTTCGCCGAGGCGGATCGCATGCTCGACGAACTGCACCTGAACGACCCCACGGGCTCGGCCACGGATCCCGAAAGGGTGCGCCGCGATCTCGAAGCCGCGCGCAGCAAGCGGGCCGCCCAAGATCCCAAGCTACGTGGGTCATTGGCGATGTTGCAGTTGATCGAGCGCGTCAGGAACAAGGAACCGGACAGCGGCACTTGCGCGAACGCCGCGTGGCCAACGTCGCGCGAGCGAACCCTCAAGATATTGGAGGACGCGCGTGTCCGCTTCATCAAGCAGGCAGCGCCAATGGGCGGCTTCTTCGGCTATCGCGCCGCGGACTGGTGCACGGTCGTGCGCGTGGGACCGCAATTCACCTTCGCGGAGTTTCCGCGCCGCATTGTCCAGGAGTTCCATTGCCGCCGCGGCCAAACCTGCGGCGATGTGCAGGTATTAACCTACGCCTACTGCCTCAAATACGGTGCCTGGGAAACTTGCCACGATTTCGAGTAGCGCCGTTCGCTACCGCTTCTGCGTGCGCCAGTAGGTGATCACGCTGCCGAGGAACGCCGGGCTGTCGATCTGGCGCGCCCAGGCCTGGGTCACGCCGCCGCCGCCGGTGCCGGGGCGCTCGCCCTCGGGCAGGCCGTGGAAGCGCATGCGGATCGGCATGGTCACGCCCTGGCCCATCGCGATGCATTCGCCGGTCAGCAGCGTCGGCAGGAAGTCGTTCATGCCCATCGAGGTGTCGGCCGAGGCGCCGGACAGGAACTGCACGTCCTCGTTGTTCGCGAGCCGCATCGCGAAGATCGTGTTGCACTGGGAGATGAGGTCGGTCGAGAGCTTCGAGGGCCGCTGGCTCACGACGCCGAGCGAGATGCCGTATTTGCGGCCTTCCTTGGCGATGCGCGTCAGCCAGTGCTTGGCCATCGCGAAGCCGGGCTCGGGCGCCTGCGCGCCGAAGCGGTGCGCTTCCTCGCAGACGAGCAGCAGCGGGCAGGCGCCGTTGCTCCACGACGCGAAATTGTGCGCCAGGCGGCACATGGCGGCCACCACCACCGGCAGCGCCTCGGCGGGAATGGCGGACAGGTCGAGGATGCAGATCGGCTTGCCGTCGGCCGGCAGGCGGAACAGGCGGCCGAGAATCGCGGCCATGCGGTCGCGCACCTGCACGCCGCCGAACATGAACGCGAAGCGCGGATCGTATTGCAGCGCCAGCACGCGCTGCTTGATGCGGCGGTAGGGCGGCAGATTGGCCGTGTTGTCGAGCTTGCCCATCGCGTTGTTGAGGCGCGTGAGCAGGTCGGAGAGGCGGTAGGGAACCGGCGTGTCGACCGAATAGTGCTTCTCGTATCCCTGCTGCGGCCCGCCGGCATAGTCGTGTTTCGCGCCCACGATCAGCTCGGACAGGATCTCGCCCTCGAGGCTGATCGGGTCGACGCCGGCGCCGAACAGGATCTGCAGCATCTCCTCGAAATGGAGCATCCAGAACGGCAGCTCCAGCGTCTCGGCCGTGACCACCTCGGCGCGCGGGCCGAACGCGCGCGGATACTCGCCGTGCGGGTCGAGCAGCAGGATGTGCGAATTCGGATTCTGCGTGACGAGCTGGCGCAGGATCACGGCGGCGGCGCAGGATTTGCCCGAGCCGGTGGTGCCGAGCACGGCGAAATGCTTGCCGAGCAGCTCGTCGACCAGCGCATGCGCGTGCACCGCGCGGTCGTGATGCAAGGTGCCGATCGAGATGTGGGCGGCGGCGGGCGGGGCGTAGATCTGGACGAGATCCTCGCGGCTCGTGGAGTAGACCGCGTCGCCCAGCGCCGGAAACACCGAGACGCCGCGGCGAAACGCGGCCGGCCGGCCGGGCGCGGCCATCGGCGACTCGCCGATCAGCAGCAGCTCCACCACCTTCATCTCCGGATCGCCGCCCTCGCCGGCCGAAGGCACCGGAATGCTCACGCCCGAGACGAGGCCGTAAACCTGCGCGCGTCCGATGTTCGCCTTGACGAGGCCGCCGATCTGCAGCGGCGCGACGTCGCCGTGCGCGTCGCGCTCCAGCACGCACACCGCCTGGCTGCCGGCCACCGAAACGATGCGGCCGATGCGCTGCGTGGCGGTCTTCATTCCATCCATGCCGTCCATGGTCAGTCCTCTGCGTCGAGCGTCGGGCGGAAACGGGCCGGTGTCGCGCCGAGCCCCGCTTCGCCGAGCGCGGTGCCGGGCGCCTTCATCAGCCGCCAGTGCGGAAGCGTCACGGTCGCGACGGTGCCGACGCCCACCTTGCTTTGCAGCCGCAGCGTTCCGCCGTGCAGGACCGCGAGCGCGTTGGCGAGCGAGAGGCCGAGCCCGGCGCCGGGCTGGCGGTGCGTCATCGCCCCGCCCACGCGCTCGAACGGCAGCGTGATGCGGGCGAGGTCGGTGTCCTCGATGCCGACGCCGGTGTCGACGACGCGGATCGAAAGATCGCCCTCCGGCGCGAGCGCGGGCAGCACATAGATGTGGCCGCCGGCCTTCGTGAATTTGATCGCGTTGGAGAGGAGGTTGAGCACGATCTGCTTGAACGCCTTGGGGTCGGCCCTGAGCCGCGGCAGGTCCTTGGCGACGCGCGCCTGGAGATAGAGGCCGGCCTGCGCGGCACGGCCCTGCACCAGGCGGAAGATGCCGGTCAGCGCCTCGCCGACGTCGATCTCGCTCTCGTCGAGCCGGTACTTGCCGCTCTCGATGTGCGACATGTCGAGCACGTCGCCGACCACGCCGAGCAGCTGCCGCCCGCTCTCGACGATGTTCTTCGCATATTCGCGATAGGACACCGGCATCGGGCCCAGCACTTCGCGCTCCATCATCTCGGCGAAGCCGATGATCGACGAGAGCGGCGTGTGCAGCTCGTGGCTCATGTTGGCGAGAAACTCGGTCTTGGCGCGGCTCGCATCCAGCGCGTTGCGCGCGGCGCCCTCGGCCTCCCTGCGCGCGCCATCGAGCGCGATCTGCGACAGGCGGCGGTCGACGAGCGTGCCCAGGCGCTGCGTGTAGCGCGCGAGCAGCGACCCCTTGCGCAGGTCCAAGGCGAAGGTCTGGATCATGTGCGGGCGCAGTTCCAGCGTTAAGCGATTGGCAAGCGTGAATAGATATTCTTGCGGTTAAAGAAGCGTTGACGCCGCACCGGCCGGGCGCGCCGGCGCGGCGCGGCGCCATCCGCCAGGCTCCTGGAATCGCGGGCGATCGCCAGCGCGGCCGCGGCGCCGGCCGCGCGCTAACCACGATTTGTCGCCGCGGCGCTGGTTAACGCCCCCGGCGCGGCCCGCCTCAGTAGACGACGATGGCCGCCTGCCAGCGCGGCACCAGGGCGTCGAACGGCAGCCGCCCCGGGATCACGCGCAGCGGGTCGTTCACGTGCAGGTGGGCCTCGGGGCCGTTGGCGCCGGCGGTCCACGTCATCCCGGTCAGCACGACGACGTGTCCCGAATACTGCGAGTTGCGGATCGCGAGGATGATCGGGTGGCCGGCCCTGAGCGTCCGATAGAGCGACATCGCGTCGGTCGGCGGGGAAAGCGCCGTCGTGCGCTGGCCGAAATTGCGGATCAGGGTCTGGATCTGGCGCAGGCTTCCGGCCACCGCGCAGCGCTCGTAGTGCGGGCAGCAGAAGCTGGGATAGCGCCCGTGCACCATCGCCACGAGCGCGCATTGCGGCGGCGACCTGCCCTTGCGCTTCACGATCACCTGCTGGGCCACCGCCGCCCAGCACCACACGTCGGTATCCTGCATGATGTTGCGGATGCCGAGATCGACCGGCGGCGGCAGGGCACGCGCCTGCGCCGCGGCGGGCGCCCCCGGCGCGGCGGCGAAGGCGCAAAGACCGGACAGCAGAAGGGCGATCAGCAGGCGCATCGGCGCGGTCATCCGGCAACCGGGCTTCTACGGCCCCGGCGCCGCGGCCCGTTCCCGCCGCCTACGCCCGCGCGGCGACGCACTCGATCTCCACCACCCAGGCCGGATTGGCCAGCGCGGCGACGACGACGAGCGTCGAGGCCGGCGGCGCGGCGTTGCCGAGCGCCTTGTCGCGCGCCGCGCGATAGACCGGGATGAGGTCGGTGCGCGTCACATAGGCGTTGAGCTTCACGATGTCGCCCGCGCCCATGCCGGCGGCGGCGAGCACGTTCATCACGTTGGCCCAGGCCTGCTCGCATTGCGCCGCGTCGGTGGACGCGGTGGCGCCGTCGCGCCCGGCGCCCACCTGGCCCGAGACGTGGAGCACGCGCACGCCCGCCGCCGTTTCGACGCCGTGGCTGTATTTGCCGGCCGGCGCGTGCACGGTCGCCGGGTTGAGCCGCTTCAGCATGGTAAGTCTCCGCGTTGATCGCGAGGCGGAGAGTGGCGGAAGCGCTGCGCCGGGGGAAGCCCCTTGCCGCGCGGCGCCGAGCGTCAGGCCGTCAGCTTCTGCGCGGCGCCCTGTTCGTCGCGCAGCAGCCGCTGCACGACGCGCCGGGCCTCGATCAGCGTCGCGTCGGCGTTGATCGCGACCGTCTTGAAGCCGCCGGTCTCTTCGATGCAGCGCTGCTGCAGCGGCATGAAGCTGATGTCTTCGTCCATCACGGCATAGCTCTGCGCGCGGAACCGCTCCTCGTGCTCGGCGCGCAGCATGAAGTTGCGCGACCAGGCGAAGAAGATGTGCGTCGTCTCCTCGGTCTCCGGCGTCACCATCTGCGTGAGGCGCAGAACGATCTTGGCCGCGGCGTCCTCGTAGAGCATCTCGACGTCGACGGCTGAAGGCGGCTGCCAGCGCAGGGTGGCGACGCGGTCGATCTTCCCCTTGAAATCGCCCCACTCGGCCACGAACGGGCTCGGCGAAACCTGCTTCATCACGCGCTGCTGGAACACCGTGTCGCCGTCCACCCAGGTCTTGAGCGGAATCGTCGCCATCTCGGGAATGCCCACGGTCTTGGGATGCAGGAACGGCGTGTGCGAAAGATCGAGAATGTTGTCGGCGCACAGCTCCCAATGCGCCTTCACGAGATAGTGGCGCTCGAAGCTCTGCCAGCCGTCGGCGGCGAACCACCAATAGTCGGGAATGCGCGCGGGATCGGCGGCGGCGGGATCGCCCATCCAGATCCACGCATACCCCCAGCGCTCCGCCGCCGGATAGGCGCGCACGCGCATGCGCGGCGGAATGTTGGGCTGATGCGGAATCAGCGTGCAGGCGCCGTCGGTGCCGAATTCGATGCCGTGATAGCCGCAGCGGATGGATTCGGCGCCGCAGCTTCCGGCCGAAAGCGGCGCCGAGCGGTGCGGGCAGCGGTCTTCCACCGCGCCGATCTTGCCCGAGCGCGTGCGGAAGAGGGCCACGGGCTGGCCGCAAATGCGCCGCGCCAGCGGCTTCTCCCGCAGCTCGCGCGACGCGGCGGCGGCATACCATTGGTTCTTGAGGAACATGCGAACCCTCCCGCGGCGGCGCGCCCGGCCTACACCCGTTTGTCCGCCGGGCACTTCTGCCAATGCGGGTCGGTGCGCTCGCCGAGGCGCTCGATCGCCTTGATCGCCGGCTTGCCGTCGCTGCCCTTCATCACTTCCACGCGCCAATAGGGCTGGATCAGAAAGCCGTTCGCGTTGTAGCGCAGCGTTCCGCGCGGCGATTCGAACGTGCTCTTGCGGATCGCGCGCGCGACGGCCGCCATGTCGTCGGTCCTGCCGCCCGCGGCCTTCACGCCGGCCGCGATCAGCCCCGGCGCGTCGTAGGCGGCGGCGGCGAGATGCGAGGGCAGGTGGCCGAACTTGGCGACGTAGTCGCGCACGAACCGCTTGTTCTTCGCGTTGTCGAGATCGGGCGTCCAATGGTGCGCCTCGACCGCGCCGAGCGCCGCCTCGCCCACCGCGGGCAGGCTCATATTGTCGATCGTGTTGATCGAATAGAGCTTCACCTGCTTGGCCAGGCCCGAGGCGGTCCATTGCTTGATGAAGGCCACGCCCATCGCGCCGGGCGCGAAGACCGCGAGCGATTCCGCCCTGCTCGCGCGCAATTTGCTGAGGTCGGCCTGGAAGTCGGATTCGCCGAGCTTGAACAGAACCGTCTCGACGATCTTGCCGCGATAGGTGCTCTCGAAGCCGGCGAGCATGTCCTTGCCGCCCTGGTAGTTCGGCGCCATCAGCACGGCGCTCTTGCTGCCGTCCTTGTTGGCGATCTCGCCGAGCGCCTCGGAGTTGCCTTCGTTGTAGAACGACGACGAGACGAACAGCGGATTGCAGAGCGGCCCCGCGAGCGGCGAGGGGCCGGCGTTCGTGCTGAGCAGCATCGCCTTGGCGTCGAACACCGGCTTCTGCACCGACATGATCACGTTCGACCAGATGATGCCGGCGACGATCTGCACCTTGTCGTTCTTCAGGAACTTCTCGACCTCCTTGAGGCCGGTCTCGGGCCGCGTCTGGTCGTCGGCGTAGAAGATGCGCGTCGGCACGCCGCCGAGCGCGTCGCCGTCCTTCGCCCAGCCTTCGTGCTCGAGGCCGAGCTTCCAGCCGTTCTCGAGATGGCGGCCGAGCAGAGCGCCGCTGCCGGTGGTCGTGTTGAGGTAGCCGATCCGCAGTTCGTTCGCCGGGCGATTCTGCGCCGCGGCGGCCGAGGCCAGCGCCGCCGTGGCGGCAAGGCAGGCGAGAAGCCGCATGGTCCAACCTCCCTCGATGAGGCGATCGATCGCCTTCGTTTAATATTGGACGAAATCCTAGGCGTGCCGCCCGGCCGAGTCAATCGAGCGCGGCCCGCGCGCGCGGATGCCGCCGGAGAATCCCCGTGCTACACAGTCCGCCGGAAGAATCGGGGATGTCAACGGTGGCCAAGGCGAAGACGAAGGCGGGCGCGCGCGACGCGATCCGGCTCGGCGAATTCCTTCCCTATTGCTTCGCGCTGCTCGCGCACCGGCTCGGGCTCGGCGCGGCCGACCTGCACGCCCGCCAGCACCGCGTCACGGTGCAGGAATGGAAGGTGCTGTCGATCGTCGCCGACGGCGGGCCGGTCACGCCGCACGAGATCCGCCGCCGCGGCACGCAGGACAAATCCACGATCAGCTGGGCCATCAAGCGCCTGAAGCGGCGCGGCCTGGTGGCTACGGCGCCGCGCCCGCGCGACGGCCGCACGTTCGAGGTGGCGATGACCGACGAGGGCTGGCGCTTCTACGGCGCGCTGGCGCCCGAAGCCCGACGGCGCGCGGAACGCGCGTTCGCCGTTCTCTCCGCCGCCGAGCGGCGCGCGCTGCAGCGCCTCGTCGCGAAGGTGCTCTCGGGCGCTTGACAGAACGCGCGGTGGCGCCGAGGATCGTCCAAGATTAGACGAAAGGGCGTTCCGTGCAGTTCGGGCTCAACTTCTTTCCGAGCGTCGGGCCGGCCGAGATGCCGGCCGCGCGCTATTGGCAGGAGGCGCTCGACCTCGCCGAACATGCCGACGGACTCGGCTATCACCACGTCCGCACGGTCGAGCACTATTTCGAGCCCTATGGCGGCTACAGCCCGAGCCCGATCGTGTTCCTGGCCGCCGCCGCGCAGCGCACGAAGCGCATGCGCCTCGTCACCGGCGCGGTGCTCCCGGTCTTCAATCACCCGCTGAAGCTGGCCGGCGAGATCGGCATGCTCGACGCCATCTCCGGCGGCCGGCTCGAAGTGGGCTTCGCGCGCGCGTTCCTGCCGCACGAGTTCGAGCGCTTCGGCCGCAGCCTCGACGAATCGCGCGCCCGGTTCGACGAGGGCGTGGAGCAGGTGCGCCGGCTGCTCGCGGAGGAGAACGTCACCTCCGAGGGCCGCTTCCACCGCTTCCGCAACGTCACCTCGCTGCCGCGCCCGACGCAGCGCCCGACGCCGCCGTTCTGGATCGCGGCCTCGACGACGGTCGAAACCTTCGTCGCGGCCGGCCGCGCCGGCTACGCGATCATGTGCATTCCGATCGCCGCGGCGAGGATGTCCGAGCTGATCGGGCAATACCGCGAAGCCTGGCGCGCCGCCGGCCATGCCGGCAACGGCCGCGTCATGCTCGCCTTCTCGATGTGCTGCATGCCGACGGCGGAAGAGGCGATCGCCGCCTACCGCTCGCGCATCGACAGCTACATGGCCGCGCTCGCCGCGGCCGCCTCGGGCTGGGGCGCCGGCACGGCGTCGAAGGATTACGTCGGCTACGACAAGATGGTGGCGGGGATCAAAGCCGAGACGTTCGATAGCCAGCGCGCCAAGGGCTCCTGCTGGGCCGGTAGCCCCGCCGAGCTGCGCGCGATGATCGCCGAATACGAGCGCGCGGTGCCGTTCGAGGTGGCGTCGCTGCAGGTGAACCAGCACGGCATGCCGCTCGAGCAGGCCAAGCGCTCCCTCAGCCTCTTCGCGGCCGAGGTGATGCCCCATTTCGCGGAGGCGCGCCATGGATGAGGCCATGCTCCGCGGCCTGCGCGACGCGCCGGACGCGGCGGCGCTCGTCGCCCGCGCCGAGGCGCGCGATCTCGCGCCCGGCTGGATCCCGCGCAAGAGCGCCGGTCTGATGCGCGAACCGCAGACGGCGTTCCGTGCCGCGCATTGGCGCTGGACCGAGGCGAAGGCGGCGATGGACGGCGCCGCGCGCCTCGTCAGCACGCAATTCGCCGAACGGCGCAATTTCGGCCTGCGCAACCCGATCGAAGGCAACGACGCGGCCACCTTGCGCACGCTCGTCTGCGCCTATCAGACGATCCTGCCGGGCGAAACCGCGCGCTCGCACCGCCACGCGCCGCACGCGTTCCGCGTGATTCTCGAATCGCACGGCGCCTGGTCGGTCGTGAACGGCGACAAGCACCCGATGGAGACCGGCGACATCGTGCTGACCCCGGGCTGGTACTGGCACGGCCACGGCCACGACGGCAGCGCGCAGGCCTATTGGTTCGACGGGCTCGACGTGCCGCTCGTGCTCCAGCTCGAGCCGATGTTCTTCCAGGAGCACCCGGCCGGCATCGAGCCCGTCCAGCGCACCACGCCCGATTCGCCGTTCCGGTTCACGCGCGACTGGCAGATGCGCGCGCTCGACGCCGCGGCCGACGATCCCGAAGGCTTCTACGGCCGCCGCGTGGCGATCGACGCGGCGTCGATGCCGACGATCGGCATCCACGTCCAGCGCTGGCCCGCGGGCTTCGCCTCGCGCCCCTATCGCTGCGCCGCGAACCAGGCCTTCGTCGTCGCCGCGGGCAGCGGCACGAGCACGATCGACGGGCAAGAGTTCCACTGGGGCTTCGGCGACACGTTCGTGGCGCCGTGCTGGAAAAGCGTCGCGCACCGCGC
>JAEULD010000322.1 GCA_016792765.1 Candidatus Odyssella sp. | reverse complement strand
GTTCGCGGCAGGTCGCGGCCGCAGGCGCCACCAACACAGCTTGGAGGAGCGCTCGATGGCCAGCAAGGAAGGCGTCTACCGCATCACGGAGATCGTCGGCACCAGCAAGACCTCGTGGGAAGACGCCACGAAGAACGCGATCGAAACCGCGTCCAAGACGCTGCGCGACCTGCGCGTGGCCGAAGTGACGAAGCTCGATTGCAAGGTCGAGCGCGGCAAGGTCGTCGCCTACCGCTCGCGCGTGTCGCTCTCGTTCAAGTACGAGGGTTAACGGGCGATCGCGGCCGGGGCGGGTTTCGCGCCCGCCCCATTCCGCGCCGGCTCACGTCAGCGCGTCGATTTCCTCGTCGGTCAGCGTTCCGGGCACGATCGTCAGCGGGATCGAAAGCCGCGGAAAGAACTTGCCGGTCAGCGCCGAGATCAGCGGGCCCGGCCCGCCGCGGCCGGTGCCGGCGGCGAGGATCAGGATCGAGACGGTCGGTTCCTCGTCGATGAGGCCGAGCAGCGCGTCGCGCGCGATGCCCGGGCGGATGAAGATCACCGGCGTCTTGCCCGACAGCTTCACCACCTCCTCGGCGAAGCGCTGCATCATCGCTTCGGCCTCGGCGCGCTGCTCCTCTTCCATGCGCTCGGCGACCGCCTGCCAGGTGTGGCTCTCGGCGGGCTCGATCGCCGTGAACAGCGCCACGCGCCCGCCGGTGGCCTTGGCGCGCAGCGCCGCGTAGCGCAGCGCCACGCGCATTTCCTCGGTGTTGTCGACGACGACGAGGAAAATCCGCTCCGGCTGCTTGCGGCGCCTGGCCTTGGCCGCGGCGCTCTCGGTTTCGGCCATCGGGCTCTCCCCTCGTTATCCGCGCTGGAACAGGCGGCTCGCCGCCCATCCGGCGAAGCCGGCGAAGGCCACGGCGATGACGCCGTAGCTGAAGCCGCGGTTCTGCGCGAAGTCGAAAATCTCGGCAGACAGCCCGATCTTGCTCACCGAAAGCGGCGTGGTGGCCGCGCTCACCACCTGGCCGCCTTTCACGAGGTAGACGTTCACCGTGTAGAGCCCGGTCGGCACGTTGGCCGGGAACACGATGTCGGCCCGGAACAGCCGCTGGCCGAGAAAGCGGATCGGCGCCGCGCGCGCCTGGAACAGGCCGTTGCGTTCCATGTTGCGCAGCAGGGCGAGGCGGAACTGCGCCACGGTTTCGGGCGGAATGTTGCGCTCGGGCTCGAGGCGCAGTCGCCCGGCGCCGATCTGCTCGCGCTCGGCCACCGGCGGCGTGACGATCTCCTCGATCGGCTTGGTGGACGCCACCGCATAATAGCCCGGCACCGCGCCGAACGTGACCGACTGGGTGTTGATCCACATGCCGTTCACCTGGCTCTTGCGGCGAACGACGACGTCGCCCTCGGGCCCGCGCACGGTCACGATCACGTCGCCCTCGCCGTCCACCGCGCCGAACAGCAGCACCTCGGCGCCGGCGAAGCCGGTGGTGATGGCGACGAGATGGCGCGAAAGATCGGCGATCACCTGCTGCGCACGCGCGCCCGGCGCCAGCACGGCCGCCGCCGCGAGCAGCGCCAGCGCGGCCAGGGCGCGCCGCCGCGGCGTCATTTGCCCACCGCGATCGAGAAGAGATCGAGCGGCGCCGCGACCAGGTCCCAGGCGAGCTTGATCGCCATGGCCAGCACCATCGCCGCGAGCAGGCCGCGCAGGTACTCGCCGCGCAGCAGCTGCCCCATGCGCGTGCCGATCTGGGTGCCGATCACGCCGCCGACGATCAGCAGGATCGCCAGCACGACGTCGACCGTATGCGTCGTGGCCGCCAGCAGCAGCGTGGTGGCGGCGGTCACGAACACGATCTGGAACTGCGAGGTGCCGACGACGGTCAAGGTCGGCATGCCGAACAGGTAGATCATCGCCGGCACCATGATGAAGCCGCCGCCGATGCCCATGATCGCGGTGAGGACGCCGACGAGGAAGCCGATGGCCGCCGGCGGAATCGCGCTGATGTAGAGCTTCGAGCGGCGGAAGCGCATGCGCAGCGGCCAGCGGTGCACCCAGAAATGCTGGTGCAGCCGGCCGGGCGGCCGCGGGCCGCGGCGCCGGCGCAGCACCGCGCGCCCGCTTTCGATGCCCATCATCGTCCCGACGATGCCGAGCAGCACCACGTAGGAAAGCTGCACGACGAGGTCGATCTGCCCGGCGCGTTGCAGCAGGCGGAACAGCGCCACGCCGGCGCCCGTGCCGAGAATGCCGGCCGCGAGCAGCACGATGCCCATGGTCACGTCGACATTGCCCTTGCGCCACTGGCTCACGGCGCCCGAGATCGACGAAGCGACGATCTGGTTGGCGCCCGAGGCCACGGCCACGGCCGGCGGAATGCCGATCACGATCAGGGCCGGCGTCATCAGGAAGCCGCCGCCGACGCCGAACAGGCCGCCCAGGAACCCCACCAGCCCGCCCAGGCCGAGCAGCAGAAACGCGTCGACCGAGACTTCGGCGATGGGCAGATAGACTTGCATCGGACGGCGCGCGCCCCGCGGGCAGGAACTCGCGCCTACCCTACGCGGCGCCTCCCGCCCTGCCAACAGCGTTGCGCGAGAATCCTCTCGGTTGCGCAAGGGTTTCGCAAGCGTCGCATCCGGTGATAGTCATGGGTCCGCCGGATCGCCGATGGCCGCTCCGCGTCCGGACCGGCCCGGAATCGCCCATGCAGCATTTCGCCGTCGTCGCCATGTCGCGCTCGGGTTCGACCCGATTGTGCGAGATCCTGGACACCCACCCGGCGGTGATCTGCCACCACGAGCTGTTTCATCAGCACGAGGTGCAGGCCTACCTTCCGCGCGACCGCGGCCTCGAGCTGATGGATCGCGAGCGGCGCGACGCGGACCCCGCTGCCTTTCTCCGGCGCTTCCTGGATTTCGCTCAGTCGCGGTTCAGGGACACGGCGCGGCATGGGTTCAAGGTGCTGCTCAACGGGGAGCAGGGCCGCGTCGCGCTGGAAGTCGTCTGCCCGATGGAGCGCCTTGGCAAGATCGTGCTGCGGCGCGACAACCTTCTCGCCTGGTACACCTCACGGCAGCTCGCCGCCGAAACGGGCGTGTGGCAGCGCGGCCGCGATGCGCCTCCGGACGACCGCGATCACAAGATCGCGTTCGACCCGCAGCAGTTTTTCGCCGCCGCGGGCCAGCGGATCGTCATGCTCCGCGCCGTCGTCGCCCGGCTCCGGCAGTCGGGGCAGCGCTTCCTGGAACTCGAATACGGCGAGACCCTCGCGCCGGCCGGCCTGGAAAAGGTGTGGCAGTTTCTCGGCGTCGCGCCGATCCGGGCGGAGAGCCCGACAAGCAAGCTGAATACGCGTGCGCTGCTCGATTGCTACGTCAATCCCGACGAGGTCCGGTCCGCGATGCTGGCCGTCGGGCGCCCCGATTGGCTCGCCGGCGATGGGGCCGCGCCGCCCGCGGACTGATAAGCGGCGCCTGCGCTGCGCCGCTACGGCTTCAGGAAGCCCACGATCCGGTAAACTTCGTCGAGGATCGGATCTGCCATCGCGCGGCAGCGCTCGGAGCCGTCGCGCAGCACGGCATCCACCGCGCCCGGATCCTTCTCGAGCCGGCGCATCTCCGACGTGATCGAGCCGAGCTTCGCGACGGCCAGCTCGGTCAGCGCGTTCTTGAACGCCGAGAACTGCTTGCCGCCGTGCTCCTTCGCCACCGCGGCCATCGTCGTGTCGGCCAGCGCGGCGTAGATGCCCATCAGGTTGTAGGCCTCGGGCCGCTCGGCGCGCGTCGCCTCCGAGGCGGGCGGCGCGTCGGGCACCGGGTGCGGATCGGTCTTCGCCTTCTTGATCTTCTCGGCGATCTGCTCGGCGCTGTCGGTGAGATTGATGCGCGAGAAATCGGAGGGGTCCGATTTCGACATCTTCTTGGAGCCGTCGCGCAGGCTCATCACGCGCGTGGCCTCGCCGAAGATCAGCGGCTCGGTGAGCGGGAAGAAGTCGAGGCCGTAATCGTGGTTGAATTTCTGCGCGATGTCGCGCGTCAGCTCCAGGTGCTGCTTCTGGTCTTCGCCCACCGGCACGTGCGTCGCCTTGTAGACGAGGATGTCGGCCGCCATCAGCGACGGATAGGCGTAGAGGCCCAGCGAGGCGCTGTCGCGGTCCTTGCCGGCCTTGTCCTTGAACTGCGTCATGCGGTTCATCCAGCCGAGCCGCGCCACGCAGTTGAACACCCAGGCGAGCTGCGCGTGCGCCGGCACCATGCTCTGCAGCATGATCTTGTGCTTCCTGGGGTCGATGCCGGCCGCCAGCAGCGTCGCGGCGCCGAGGCGCGAGTTCGCGCGCAGATCCTCGGGCTTCTGGAACATCGTGATCGCGTGCAGATCGACGATGCAGTAGATGCACTCGAAGTCCTTCTGCAGCGCCACCCAGTTCTTGATCGCGCCGAGATAGTTTCCGAGGGTGAATCCGCCCGAGGGCTGGATGCCCGAAAAGATGCGTTTCATGGCTGCTGGAAGGCGTCCGGGTTGAAAAAGGCCGCGCGAGATAGCCCCCGCGCCTCGCCGCGGTCAAGCCGCCCGGCCGCCGCGCGTCATGGGGCGTCGGAGGGCGGCGGCGCGGGCGTCTCTGCCTTCTTGCCGCCGCGCCGGCGCAGCATCTGGCGCAGCTCGCCGACGCTTTCGGCCCGCAGCAGCAGCGCCAGCGCCGCATACAGCGCCATGCCGGCGACCACCAGCGCCGCGAGCGCGCCGATGCGCCCC
Source organism: Candidatus Odyssella sp. (assembly GCA_016792765.1). Taxonomy (GTDB): domain Bacteria; phylum Pseudomonadota; class Alphaproteobacteria; order Bin65; family Bin65; genus SBBV01. Next base: position 7,609 of record JAEULD010000322.1, on the reverse strand, counting down.
GCCACCGCGCCGCGGAACGCCGGCTCCAGCCACAGCGCGGCCGGCACCAGTGCCGCCGCCATCAGCGCCGAGGCGAGGATCACGCGCGGCGCACGGCTCAGCAGGCGCCGGTCGGTGTGCCAATGGCCGCGCCGGCGCAGGCCGATGCCGAGCAGCACGGCATTGACCCAGGCGGCGAGCGAGGTGGCGATCGCGATGCCGACGAAGCCGAGGCCGGGAAGGCCGAACGGCGGCCACACCAGCAGGATCGACAGGCCCGTGTTCACGATCATCGAGGCGACCGCGTATTTCACCGGCGTCTGCGTGTCTTCGCGCGCATAGAAGCCGGGCGCGAGCACCTTGATCAGCACGTAGGCGGGCAGGCCGGCCGCGAAGACGGCCAGCGCCCGCGCGGTGTTCGCGGCGTCGGCCGGCGTGAACTTCCCGTACTGGAACATCACGAGGCAGATCGGCTCGGCGATCGCGACGAGCGCGGCCGTGGCCGGCACGGCCAGGAACAGCGAAAGCTCGACCGCGCGGTTCTGCACCGCCACGGCCGCGGCGGGGTCGCTCTGCAGCTTGCGCGAAAGCTCCGGCAGCAGCGCGGTGCCGATCGCGATCCCGATCATGCTGAGCGGGAATTCGTAGATGCGGTCGGCGTAGTAGAGGATCGTCACGGCGCCGGGAATGAAGCTCGCGATGATCGTCCCGACCACGAGGTTGATCTGCGTCATCCCGCCGCCGATCAGCCCGGGCACCATGAGCTTCAGCAGGCGCTTCGTGGCGGCGGTGACGTGCGGGAACGGCAGCGCGATGCGCAGCCCCGCCTTCCAGCACGCATAGCCGAGCCAGAGATACTGCACGATGCCGGCGATCGCGACCGACCACGACAGCATGTGGCCCGCCGTCTTGAACCACGGCACCGCGAACAAAAGGCCGAGAATCATCACGACGTTCAGCAGCGCCGGGGTCGCGGCGGCCATCGCGAACTTGTAGTTGGCGTTCAAGACGCCGCCCAGCGTCGCCACGATCGTCATGCACAGCAGGTAGGGCATGGTGAGGCGCGTGAACAGCACGGTCGCGTCGAACAGCGCGGGCTGGTCGCGGAATCCCGGCGCGATCGCGGAGATGATCGCCGGCATGAAGATCTCGGCCAGCACCGTGAGCGCGACGATGATCGCCATCAGCCAGGCCAGCGTGTTGCCGGCGAAGCGCAGCGAGGCTTCGCGCCCGTCGCGCTCGAGCTTCTTCGCGTAAACGGGCACGAAGGCGGCCGCGAAGGCGCCCTCGGCCACCAGCCGGCGGAACAGGTTCGGGAAGCGCAGCGCTACGACGAAGGCTTCGGCGACGCCGACGGTGCCAAGCGCGCGCGCCATCAGCACGTCGCGGACGAAGCCCAGCACGCGCGAGAGCAGCGTGTTGGCGCCGACGATGGCGGTGGCGCGGAGGAGGGCCATGCGGCGGAAGCTAACAGGGAGCGGCGGCCGTGGGGAGGCGCAAAGCGCCGTCGCCGGGGCGCGCGCGACCGGCGCTCATGCCGCCGCTTCGGCCGCGGCCGCCTTCGCCGCCTCGGCGCCGCCCAGCGCTTCCAGGAGGCGGGCCTTGATCTGCTCCTGCTTCCGCTCGTGCTCGACCTTCATGCCGAACACGTCCTTCACGTAGAACACGTCGACGACGCGCTCGCCGAAGGTCGAGATCTTGGCGGTCGTGATCTGCAGGCCGCACTCGGTGAGCGCGCGCGTCACGTCGTAGAGCAGGCCCGGCCGGTCGCGGCCGTTCACCTCGATCACGGTCGCGAAGCGGCTCGCGGCGTTGTCGAGGAACACGCGCGGCGGCACCTGGAACACGTGCGCGCGCTTCGGCAGCGATTCGCGCCCGGCCAGCTCGCGGTTGAGCTTGATCGTGCCCGAAAGGGCGGCCGCAATGCGCGATTTCAGGCGCTCGAGGCTCGCCTCCTCGGCGAACGGCCGGCCCTCTGCATCCTGGACGTAGAACGTGTCGAGCGCCCAGCCGTTGGTCAGCGTGAAGATGCGCGCATCCACGACGTTCGCGCGCGTCAGCGCCATCGCGCCGGCGATCTGCGAGAACAGGCCGGCATGGTCGGGCGTGTAGACCGTCACCTCGGTCACGGAGCGCTTCGCGTCGTGGCGCGCGTCGACGGCGATCTGCTCGCCGCTCTTCGCGGCCCGGCGCACGATCTCGGCCTGCCGCGCCTGCGTGTCGGCGTCCTCGGAGAGCCAGTAGGCGGGATAGCCGCGCGTCAGGTGCTCGTCGATTTCCGCCGCCGGCCAGTGCTTCAGCCGCTGGACGAGCTCAGCCTTGGCGCGCTCGACGCGCGCGGCCACGTTGGCGCCGGTGGGCGCGCCCGCCAGCACCTCCTCGGTGCGGAAATAGAGCTCGCGCAGCAGCGAGGCCTTCCAGTTGTTCCAGATCTTGGGGCTCGTCGCGCGCATGTCGACGACGGTGAGGACCAGCAGCAGGCGGAGCCGCTCGGGCGACTGCACGAACGCCGCGAAATCGGCGATCGTCTTGGGGTCGTCGATGTCGCGCTTCTGCGCCGTCTTGCTCATGTCGAGGTGGTGCAGAACCAGCCAGGCGACGTTCTCGGTCTCCTCGGGCGTGAGGCCGAAGCGCGGGCCCAGCATGTGCGCGATCTGCTCGCCGATCTGGGAATGGTCGCCGCCGCGGCCCTTCGCGATGTCGTGCAGCAGCGCGGCCACGTACAGAACGCGGCGCGACGACACCTTGTGCACGATCTCCGAGGCGAGCGGGTGGTCGTCCCGGCGCTGGCCCGACTCGATCTCGTGCAGCAGGCCGATCGCGCGGATCGTGTGCTCGTCGACCGTGTAGACGTGATACATGTCGTGCTGCATCAGCGCCACGACGCGGCCGAAATCGGGCACGAACCGGCCGAGCACGCCGGCCTCGTTGAGCCGCGTCAGCGTCACCTGCGGGGTTTTCCGCGAGGTGAGCATCTCGAGGAAGAGGCGATTCGCCTCCGGGCTCTCGCGCAGCGCGGCGTCGATGCGGCCGAGCTGCTGCGTGATCAGCCGGAGCGCCGCCGGATGGATGTCGAGATCGTGCTCCTGCGCGGTATGGAACAGGCGCAGCAGGTTCGCGGGATCGGCGCGGAACGCGTCCTCGCGCGCCACGGTGAGGCGCCCGTCCTGCACCTGGAAGCCCACGATCTCGCGCTTCTTCGGCAGCAGCGTGAAGCGGAAGCGCGGCTTGCGCTTGTGCTCGGCCTCGAGCGCCGCGCAGAAGATGCGCGTCAGGTCGCCCACGTCCTTGGCGACGAGGTAGTAGTGCTTCATGAAGCGCTCGACGCCGGAAATGCCGGGCCGGTCGCCATAGCCCATGAGCCGCGCGAGCGCCGGCTGCACGTCGAAGGTCAGGCGGTCCTCGGGGCGGCCGGTCAGGTAGTGCAGGTGGCAGCGCACCGTGGTGAGGAAATCGTGCGCGCGGCCGAACTTCGCCGCCTCGCGCCGCGTGAACACGCCGCGCTCGACGAGGTCGGCCGGGTCGTCGAGCTGATAGATGTATTTCGCGATCCAGTAGAGCGTGTGGAGGTCGCGCAGCCCGCCCTTGCCGTCCTTGACGTTGGGCTCGACGACATAGCGCGAATCGCCGAGCTTCGCATGGCGCTCGTCGCGCTCGGCGAGCTTCTTCTCGACGAAGGCGATGGCGCCCTCGGCGGCCGCCAGCTCGCGGAAGCGCGTCCGCAGCTCGCGGTAGAGGCCGGCGTCGCCCCAGAGATAGCGCGCTTCCAGGAGCGCGGTGCGGATCGTCTGATCCTGCTTCGCCATGCGCACGCATTCGTCCACCGAGCGCGTGGCGTGGCCCACCTTGAGGCCGAGATCCCACAGCATGTAGAGCATGTATTCGATCACCTGCTCGGCATGCGGCGTCAGCTTGTAGGAGAGCAGGAACAGCAGATCGATGTCGGATTGCGGCGCCAGCTCGCCGCGGCCGTAGCCGCCGGTGGCGACCACGGCCTTGCGCTCGCCCTCGGTCGGGTTCGCGTTCGGATAGACGCGCTCGAACGCGAAATCGTAGAGCGCGCGGATCAGCTGGTCGACGAGATAGGCGTAGGCTTTGGTGGCGTCGCGCCCGCGCGAGCGCGCGTCGCGGTTGGCCTCGAACCGGCGGCGGATCTCGGCGCGCCCGGCGGCCAACGCCTCCTTGAACGCCGCCAGCGCCGGCGCGCGCTGATCGCCCGCCGCCCGCCCGCGGGCCGGCTCGTCGAGGCGCTCCATCAGCGCACGGCGGTCGATGATCGCGCGGGGCTGGGGAACTACGGATTTGGCGAGGGCGTGCATCGGTCCTTGGTGGGGCGGCGCGAGGGAAACGGCTGCCACAAAACCGCCTTGGCCGGACTATAGTGGCTTCCGGGCCGTATTGTTACCGGCAGAGGGCAGGCATGAAAAAGGGCTGGATCGTCGGCATCGCCGCCCTGGCGGCGGTGGGCGCGGGCGGCTATTTCGCCGCCGATCATTTCGCAAACGCGAAGGTGCAGCAGCAGGCGCAGATCTTCGCGCGCGACATGCGCAAGGTGACCAAAGAGTTCCGCTACGGCGCCGTGCGCGCCGATCTGCTCTCGCAGTCGATCGTGATGAGCGACGTCGAGTTCGTGACGCTCGACGGCGACCGCATCAAGGCCGCGAGCGTGGCGGTGAAGGATTTCGACTGGCGCAGCGGCGGCACCCCGCGCTACGCCGATATCGCGATCCGGCGCGCCGAGGTTCCGTCCACGGCGCTCGCCAGCCTGGCGCGCGCCTCGAACCAGCTCGGCGCCATCGTCGGCGTCTCCACCGGCCCGGCCGCCGGCGCGCAGCGCCTGCTCGACCGTGCCGGCTACGGCCGCACCACCAGCGACATCTTCGTGCGCTACCGCCTCGACGAGGAGACCGGCCAGTTCGAGCTCAGCGACGTGCAGCTCGCCGTCTCCGATCTCGGCGAGGTGCTGGTCAACCTCAGGCTCGGCAACGTGCCGGCCCGCGGCATCCGCGACGGGGCCGCGCTGCTTTCGGCCGGAACGACGACGACGCTGGTCCACGCCTCGGTCTCGTTCAAGGACCGCTCGCTGGTCAGCCGCCTGCTCAAGGCCTATGCCGCCGAGCGCAACCTCTCCGAGGCCGACGCGCTGGCGCGCGTGCTGGCCGATCTTCGCGCCGAGCGCGCGCGCGCGCGCGACGCGATCGAGCGCGAGGCGCTCGACGCGCTCATCCGCTTCGTCGAGCGGCCGAGCGAGATTCGCGTGGCGCTGGAGCCGGCACGGCCGGTGCCGCTGCTGGCCATGGGCCTGCAATTCCTCGGCGGCCGCAGCTTCGCCAAGGACGCGTTCGGGCTGAAGTTCAGCGCGCGGTAGGCCGTCCGGCGCCCGGCGCGGGGGTGGGCGCCCCCGCCGTCCCGCGCTACACTGCCGCCGGCAAGGAGCATCGCGATGCGCTTCGGTTTGATCGTGGGAATGGTCGGCAGCCTCGTCGGCAGCGCCGCGGTGGCGGGCGCCTCCTATCTCGCCTTCGACCAGTTCCGGTCGGCGGCGGTCTCGAGCCGGCTCGTGTCGTTCGAGAAGTTCAAGGACGCGCTCGATCTCGAGATCGAATTCAAGGGCACCGAAGGCGAGGTGATGAGCGGCGCCTTCGCGCTGCTCGGCGTCACGCTGATCTCCGACGAGAAGCGCGTCGAGGTCGAGCGCGCCGATTTCAAGAGCTTCGACTGGCAGAATCCGGGCCAGCCGCGCTTCGCGTCGATCGCGCTCACCGGCATGAAGTTCAAGGGCGACGTGTTCAGCGTCGTCTTCGGCCCCGAGATCGGCAAGGTGCTCGAGGAGCAGAAATTCGAGAACCTCGTGGTCGACGGCGTGCTCGAATACCGGGCCGGCGAGGAAGAGATCGAAGACCCGAAGACGAAGAAGAAGGTCAAGCAATACAAGGTGGACGTGAAGGAGCTGAAGCTCGTCTTCCGCGACCTCGCCACCTTCACGATGACGACCGATCTGCGCGATTTCACGACCAAGCCCAAGGCGATCGCGCGCAAGGCGCGCGAGGAGCCGCCGCTGGTCCGCCTGCTCGGCGAGAACGTGCAGCTCGCGGGCCTCAAGCTCGTGTTCGAGGACAAGGGGCTGATGAAGGCCGTCGTCGACGCCAAGGCGCGCGAGCTCGGCAAGGGCGAATTGCAGGGCCGCGGCCATTTCGTGCGCGAATTGCAGAAAGACGCACAGACGACGCGCAGCGCCGTCGGCAGCAACAAGTTCGACCGCGATTTCTTCGAGCCGATGATCCGCTACATCGGCGGCGGCTACGAGCGCACCAACGGGTTCACGATCGAAGCGAAGCCGCCGGCGCCGATCGAGATCCGGCGCCTGTTCGTGATGATGGAGGCCAATCGCGGCGGCTTCTTCGAGAAGTTCAATCCGAAGCTGGCGCTCGGCCCGGCGCGCCCTCCGCCGCCCAAGCGCGAGGAGCCGAAGAAGAAGGAAGAGCCGAAGCCGCGCCGCTGACGGCGCCGGCCGCATCGGCAAGTGTCCCGAGGCAGGAATTTCACCGACCTGAAACCGGTGAAGCTACATAGTGCCGGCATCGTCAGCGTATGATAGTGGCGGGTCCGGTTCCCCCGGGCGGTCCCGGCAAGCGCCGCCCCTTGCCAACAACGAATTTCGGAGCGAGCAGATGAATGCGAAACTGATCGGCGGCGGCCTCGTCGCCGTCGTGGCCGTCGCGGCCGGTGTCTATTTCGGCGTCCTGCGTGGCGGCGGCACCGGCGACGCGGCCGCGGCCAAGGAGCGCGCCGACAAGGTGTTCGCCGCCATGAAGGAGCGCGGCGCCACCGTCACCTACAAATCGGCCGAGGCGCCGAGCGGCGGCCTCGTGCTGAAAGACGTGACGATCGTCGACAAGGACACGTCGGGCAAGCCGCAATCGGCCACGATCGGCGAGATCCGCATCGGCCGCTTCGACTGGGACAATCCGAAGCAGCCGGCTTTCGCCGATCTCGAATACAGGAAGGTGCGCATTCCGTCCCTCGCCGAGACCGCGGGCTTCAAGGAGTTCGCGAGCGTCACCGGGCACTCCGATCTCGTCATCAACGCCAAGGCCTCCTACGCCTACGACAAGGCCACGAAGACGATCGAGCTCAAGACCGGCGAAGCCGAGTTCGAAGGCCTCGGCACGATCAGCATCACGGCCAAGATCGAGGGCGTCGAAATCGCCCAGCTCGAAGGCATGGCCCAGCCCGATCCCGCCAAGCTCATGGGCATGATGGGCACGATCCGCGTGCACAGCCTGCGCATCGCGTTCAAGGATGCCGGGGGTGCCTCGAAAATGATCAAGTTCGGCGCGCACAAGGAGAAGAAGAGCGAGGCGGAGTTGAAGGCGCAGATGCTCGCGCAGCTCGCGCAGGCCAAGGCGGCGCCGTTCAAGATCGCGAAAGAGGCGGCCGCGGCGGCCGAAAGCTTCATCAACAAGCCGGGCACGATCGCGATCGAGGCCAAGCCGTCGGCGCCATTCGCCGTCATGCAGATCATGGGCCTCATGGGCAAGCCCGATCCGGCCGCGATCGACAAGCTCACCGCCGATCTCGGCCTCACGGTGAAGGCGAACTGACCGCCGGCGAGGCCATCCGCGCGACG
>JAEULD010000299.1 GCA_016792765.1 Candidatus Odyssella sp. | reverse complement strand
AAGCGGTCGGTCCGCGCCGTGACCCGGATCGAGCCGGCGTCGATGATCTCCTGAACGCCGTCGAAGACGAGGTGCTCGAGCGCGAGGCCCAGCGCCCCCGCCACGATCAGGGCGAGGGCGACGGCGAAATAGGTGCGCATGGCTGTTTCCCCAATTCTCCCGCTCCCGGACGCCCAACCCCTGCGCGCCCGTTAAGCATGCTTATGCATGACCGCGGTTTTGGTTCCGCGCCGCCGGCGGAAAACATGTGGCGCCGGGGAAAGCCGCGCTCGCATCCGCCCGATACCGCCGGCGATGCGCCGGCCGGCCGGCCGCGCGCGGCGTCGTGCGGGCCGCGCCGCTCCTGCCCGCGGCCTCTCTGGCTGCGCCCGAAGCCGCGGCGCGCGGCCGTTCCGCCGCCGCCGGTGCCGTCGTGCGCGGGCGCGGCAGCGCGCCGCGGAGCAGCGAATTTCTCTCGGCGGAATAAGCGATTCTACAGGTTGGGGGTTCCACGCTTTCGCCGCGATTCTTCATCGAATCGCCGCGACCGACGCAAATCTCCGCCACGCACCGGGCGCTATATGTGAGCGTGGTTTGGCAGCCGGAATTCTCCCCCGCCGGCCCAAACTAAGCAGTGGCTCCCCCCAGCCGCTGCAAGTGTGAGCTCCGGTGTCTCCCCCACGCCGGAGCCCATGTCCCCGGGAAGGCCGTAGCGGATGCCCCTCCAACGCTGCGGCCTTTTCCGTTTCCGGGGTTCGTCCGTCGCGTCACATTGGTTAATGCGCGTGGCCCGCAATCGATTGAAATCATTAACTGTATTGTCAAAAGTCACAAACTCGCCACGATTCGGCGAATTCTTCGCCACAACCTCTGGATACAAGTCCGTCATTCCGCAGCGGGGGTTGTCGCAGGCCGAAGCCGCGGAAAACTGAGGCGACATAGGGTACCGCGTAGCGTCTCTCTCCTCCGCTCCGGTGCCAAAGAGGCAGAGGCCGCGGGAACCGTCCGTCCCGCGGCCTTCGCTTTTTCCCGGCCGCGCGTCAGCGCCGCCGGCGCACCAATCCGATCACGAACAGCACGATCACGGCGCCGATGAAGGCGTTCAAGATCGAGGCCACGATGTTGCCGCCGATGACGATGCCGATCTTGGGCAGCAGAAAACCGGCAACGACCGCGCCGACGATGCCGACCAGGACGTTGCCGACGAGGCCGAAGCCCGCGCCGCGCATCACGAGGCCGGCCAGCCAGCCCGCCACCGCGCCCACGGCGATCCAGATCAGAATTGCAAACAACGACATCGCGTCCTCCGCCCGGTTCCGGCGCGCAGCATAGGCCACGCAAGCGCGCGCGGCCATCGGCCGGAGGTCGAAGGCGCCGGCGCGGTGCGGGGACCGTGCGCGGGGGCCGAAAAAATCTCGGCCGCGGCGATGGCGCCGGACCGCCGGCGCGCCGGGCAACGCCATGATGTGCAACGACAAACGCCGCGTTTGCGGCCGCATCCGCGGGGCGCAAGTGTGATGTCCGTCACGCATCGCCGTCACAGCCAAGCGCGCATTTGTGACATATTGTTAGGGTTACAATGCGGTTGTCAGTGGAGGATGCCATGTCGTCATTCCCGCAGACGTTCGAGGTGATCGGCCCGTTTGCCGTGAAAGCCCTCGCCTTTGCCGCCGGTCTCGCCATCTTCGCGCCGCTGCTGGCGGCGTTCGCGGCGCCGTTCTTCGCCTGAGCCCAGCACGCCTCGGGGGCGCTCCCCGTCCATCCACGCGAAGCCGCAAAACCGGCCGCCATTGGAGATACCCATGCGCAGTTTTCCGCTTGCCGCGGTCGCGGCGGGCAGCCTGATCGCCGCCGGCGCGCAGGCCGCTACCGAATCGCGGATCGGCACCGCCGCCAGCACCAAGAACGAGGTCAGCGGCCAGCTCGCGGGCGCCCGGCGCCTGCTCAAGCTCGGCGACGGCGTCTTCCAGAACGAAAGCATCGCCACCGGCAACGGCGCCAGCGCGCAGATCCTGTTCGCCGACGAAACCGCGCTGACGCTCGGGCCCAATTCGCGCGTGACGCTCGACAAGGCGGTCTACGATCCGGCCACGCGCAAGGGCGAGCTTGTGCTGCGCGCGACGTCGGGAGCGTTCCGTTTCGTCTCCGGGTCGGGGCCGAAAGAGGGCTACAGGATCGGCACGCCCATGGGCACGATCGGCGTGCGCGGCACGATCATCGAATTCGCGATCCGCGGCCAATGGCTGATGCTGTCGCTCACCGAGGGCGGCACCTATCTCTGCACGACCGCGCAGAATTGCGTCGAGCTGTCCAAGCCGGGCACCTACCTGGTCACCAACGGCGCGCAGATCGGCAGCGAGAAATCGAAGTTCGACCGGTCCTGCGACGAGAGCCACGGCCTCACGAAATGCCTCGTGGGCAGCGGCGACAATGCGCTCTACCTGAATTTCCTGGGCCTCGGCCGCGTGTTCAACGAGCTCTCGCCCGGCGCCGGCCCCAACCTGCCGCCGGGCAACAATCCTCCGCCGGGCAACGGCCCGCCGCCGCCGGGCCCGCCGCCGCCGGGCCCGCCGCCGCCGCAGACCGGCTTCGCGCCGATCATGACCGGCGCCGGCACGATCCCGCCGGGCCTGGAGAACCGGTCGACATTGCCGCCGGGCCTCGCCAATCGCGGCCCGAGCTTCCTGCCGCCCGGCCAGCAGAAGAAGTAGCG
>JAEULD010000278.1 GCA_016792765.1 Candidatus Odyssella sp. | reverse complement strand
GCTGCTCTCGGGCACGCTCAAGGAATACGTGAAGACCGCGGAGAGCGGGCGCCAGCGCGTGCAGTCGTTCTGCCCGGAATGCGGCACGCCGATCTATTCGACGCGCCCGGGCGATGGGCCGAAGGTGCATGCGCTGCGCCTCGGCTCGATCGTGCAGCGCGACGCGCTCGTGCCGAAGCTCCAGATCTGGCGGCGCTCGGCGCGGCCCTGGCTCGGCACGCTCGCCGCAATTCCCGCGCACGAGAAAGGCGTGCCGATCTGAGGCGCGGCTTGCGCGAACCGGGCGGACGGCGGCACCTTGCCATTGCCGCCGCCCGCCGGCGCCGTACGCCCTCCGCCGCAGCGGGCGGCGGCGCGCGGCGATCCGTCCTCCCGTCAGAGCTTCTGCTTGGCGAGCGCTTCGGCGCAGGCCTGCGCCACCGCGCGGTTGGGCTCCTTGGCGCCGGGCATCGTGGCCCAGCCGCCTTTTTCCAGGAACGTGCCCTTCTCCCAGTAGTATTCGATCTTGTTGAGCGCCTCGAGGTTCTTGGCCGCGTCGGCGCTTTCCTTGAACTTCTCGACGCACACCGGCGTGAGCGCGGCGGTGACGGCCGCGTCGGCGCGTTCCTTCGCCATCTTCTCGGCGGTGCCGCCCGAGACCCAGCCGAACCAGGCGAAGCCCGCGATCGCGAGGAGAATGGCGCCGCCGGCGGCGCCCAGCAGGACCGGCGTGGTCTGCGCGGGAAGTTTCATGGCGTTTCCTTTCGCGTGAAGCCCTGGGCCTTCTCGCGAGCCCGATGGCTTCGATATAGCCGCGATCGTCGCCGCTGAAACTTCGCAGGAAACGGTAGAGGTTAATGCCCAGCCTACGCGCGTAGGTGATTCCGCGCGCAGGGCGTCAGCTCTTGAGTTCGCTCCAGAGTTCTTTCACCTTGTCGAAGAAGCCTTTCGCCTTCGGGCTCGCTTCTTCGCCGCCGCCGGCTTTGCGGAATTCCTCGAGGATCTGCTTCTGCCTGGCGCTGAGGCTGGTGGGCGTTTCCACCAGCACCTCGATGACCATGTCGCCGCGGATCTGGCTGCGGATCTGCGTCATGCCCTTGCCGCGCAGGCGGAACTGCTCGCCTGACTGCGTGCCGGCCGGAACGGAAACGCGCGCGCGCGTGCCCTCGACGGTCGGCACCTCCACCGCGCCGCCGAGCGTGGCGGTGATCATCGAGATCGGCACGTGGCAATAGATGTTGGCGCCGTCGCGCTGGAAGATCTCGTGGGGTGCGATCGAGATGAAGATGTAGAGATCGCCCGCGGGGCCGCCGCGCAGCCCCGCCTCGCCCTCGCCGGCCAGGCGAATCCGCGTGCCCTCGTCGACGCCGGCGGGAACGTTCACCGCCAGCGTCTTCTCGTTGACGATGCGGCCTTCGCCGCGGCAGGTCTTGCACGGCTTGTCGACCACCTCGCCGGTGCCGTGGCAGGCGCCGCAGGTGCGCTCGATCGTGAAGAAGCCCTGGCTCGCGCGCACGCGGCCGCGCCCGGCGCAGGTGGGGCACGGCTTGGGCTTGGCGCCGCCCTCGCCGCCGGTGCCGTGGCACGCTTCGCACTTGGCGGCGGTGGGGACGCGGATCGTCGCCTTCTTGCCCTTGAAGGCCTCTTCGAGCGAGACCTCGAGATCGTAACGCAGATCCTGGCCGCGCTCGGGCCCGCGCTGCGCCTGGCCGCGGCGGCCGCGGCCGGTGATGTCGCCGAAAATGTCTTCGAAGATGTCGGCGAAGCCGCCGCTGCCGAAATTGAACTCGAAGCCCTGGCCCTGCTGGCCGGGGCGGAAGCCGCCCGGCGCCTGGCCCTGCGCGGGATCGAACGCGGCGTGGCCGAACTGGTCGTAGGCCGCGCGCTTCTGCGGATCCTTCAGGATCTCGTAGGCTTCGTTGACTTCCTTGAACTTCTGCTCGGCGGCCTTGTCGCCCGGGTTGCGGTCCGGATGGAACTGCATCGCCTTCGAGCGATAGGCCTTCTTGACCGCGGCCTCGTCGGCTTTGCGGTCGACGCCCAGCACTTCGTAGAAATCGCGCTTGCTCATGGCCCCGGCGTCAGTCGAATGACGGAACGGCCGGCGGGATCAGGCGCCCGCCGTACTCTCGGTACGATGAAAGCGCCTGATCGCCGCCATGCGTCCGCTGGTTACGCGCTCTTTTTCTTGTTCTTCTCGTCGACCTCTTCGTATTCGGCGTCGACGACCTTCTCGTCCTTGCCGCCCGCGTCCGGCCCCGGCTTGCCGGCGTTGTCGGCGGGTTTGGCCGCGGCCGCCTCTTTCTCCTGCTGCGCCTTGTACATGGCCTCGCCGAGCTTCATCGAGGTCTGCAGCAGCGCCTGAGTCTTCTGCTGGATCGCGCCCGCGTCTTCGCCGTCCTTGGCGGTGCGCAGCTCCGCGAGCGCGGCCTCGATGGCGCCCTTCTCGTCGCCGCTCACCTTGTCGCCGTGCTCCTTCAACGCCTTCTCGGTGCTGTGGATCGCCTGATCGGCGGCGTTCTTCGCCTCGACCAGCTCGCGCTTCTTCTTGTCGTCCGAAGCGTGCGCCTCGGCGTCCTTGACCATGCGGTCGATCTCGTCCTTCGACAGGCCGGACTTGGCCTCGATGCGCACCTGCTGCGACTTGCCGGTGGCGCGATCCTTGGCCGTGACCTGCACGATGCCGTTGGCGTCGATGTCGAAGATCACCTCGATCTGCGGCACGCCGCGCGGCGCCGGCGGAATGCCGACGAGGTCGAACGTGCCGAGCATCTTGTTGTCGGCCGCCATCTCGCGCTCGCCCTGGAACACGCGGATCGTCACCGCCTGCTGGCCGTCCTCGGCGGTCGAGAACACTTGGCTCTTCTTGGTGGGGATCGTGGTGTTGCGGTCGATGAGGCGCGTGAACACGCCGCCCAGCGTCTCGATGCCGAGCGAGAGCGGCGTCACGTCGACCAGCAGAACGTCCTTCACCTCGCCCTGCAGCACGCCGGCCTGGATCGCGGCGCCGACCGCCACCACCTCGTCGGG
>JAEULD010000251.1 GCA_016792765.1 Candidatus Odyssella sp. | reverse complement strand
CGCTTCTCGATCGCCGCGCGCGCCTCGGCCAGCAGCGCGCGGATCTTCCGCTCGGCCTCCTGGAGCGGCGTCTCGCGCGCCTCGGGCTTGGTGGGCTTGCCGTCGGAGATCAGCACGAACGTCACCGCTCCCGCGCCGGCGAGCAGCAGCAGCGAGAGCGCGCCGACGATGAACCATTTGCCGGAGCCCGGCGGCCGCGCCGCGCCGGCCGGCGGCTGCGTCGGCACCGATTCCGTCCTTGGCGAGGCGGGTGCCACCGAGGGGCCGCGCGTCCCCTGCCGCGCGGACGGTGTGCCGTCCGGCCAGCGCGTCGGCGGATCGGCCGCGCGGCGCTGCGCCGCTCCGGCCGCGAGCGTCGCATCGGGCGCGGCGCCGACGGCGAGCGTGGCATCGGGCGCGGCCGCGGGCGGCGCTTCGGGCTCCGCCGGCGGCCAGGGCGCGCCGTCGAACAGCGGCTCCCACTGCTCGAGGCTCTGCGGCCGCGCGGTCTCGTCGACGATGAGCGCCGCGTCGATCGCGGCAAGCAGCGCGGGGCCGTACTTGCCTCGCGCGGCCTTCTGCGCGGCGGGCTCGTAGGGGTCGTTGCGGATGCGGTCGGGCGCGTCCGGCGGGCGCTGCCCGGTGACGGCGCGGTAGAGCACGCCGCCCATCGCGTAGATGTCGGTCCACGGGCCCTGGTGGCCGCGCGTCGTGTATTGCTCGAACGGCGCGTATCCGGCCGAAACGATCGAGGTGAGGCTCTGGCTGCGCGAGCCGACCGCGAGGCGCGCGGCCCCGAAATCCAGCAGCACCGGCGAGCCGTCCTTGCGGACGTAGATGTTGCCCGGCTTGATGTCGCGATGGAGGAAGCCGGCCTTGTGGACATGCGCGAGGCCCGACAGCAGCGGCTTGAGCCAGCCGCGGATCTCGGCTTCGGGCAGCGTCTTGCGCTTGTCGAGAATCGCCGAGAGGCTCTCGCCGTCCTCGTAGGCCATCACCAGATAGGCGGTTCCGTTCGCCTCGAAATAGCTGAACACCGAGACGACGTTGGTGTGATGGAACGCGACCAGCGTCTGCGCCTCGCGCCGGAAGCGGTCGAGGCCCCACTGGAAATTCTCCTGGTCCGCCTGCGTCAGCGGCGCCACGGAGACGTCGTCGCGCGAGCGCGCGGCGATGCCGTTCGGCAGATACTCCTTGATCGCGACCGGGCGGCTGATCGCGATTTCGGTGGCGAGATAGGTGATCCCGAAACCGCCGGCCCCGAGCACGCGCTCGATCCGGTATCCGTGGATCTCGAGGCCGCGGGCGAGGCCGTGGCGTGCGTCGTCCATGGCCCCCTCCCCGGCCGCCGCGCTAGCGCTTACGGCACGAGCACGCGACCACGCCCTCGGTGAACGGGACGTTCCAGAACAGCGTGGTGCCGTCGGTCTTCACGTCGGCCACGCTCCAATCCGCGTCGGTGCAGTAGCGCTGGCTGGGCAGCGTCAGCTTGCGCGTCGTGCGGACCATGCGCTGCGTGCCGCTCACGCAGAGATTGTTGGGCGTCTTGGTGACGCCCGGAACCGCCGTCAACTCCGTCGACGGCGTGGCGTCGGCGCTGCTGCGCGTGCACTGGCAGTTGACGTGGCCATCGCTGAAGATCACGCGCCAGTAGAGGCTCGCGCCGTCGGTCGTCGCGTCGCGCACGTGCCAGTTCGGCGTCGAGCAATACCGGACGCCCGGCAGCGCCAGCGTCCGCGTCGCATCGACGTAGCGCATCGAGCCGGGCTGGCACATGTTGGTCGGAGACTTGGTGACGTTGGGCACGGGTGTCCTGGTCCCGGGCGGCGGCACCGTCGTCGTGCCGCCCGTGCCGCGCACGCAGGCGCAGTCGACGTGCCCGTCGGTGAACGGCACGCGCCAGAGCAGATTGGCGCCCTCCGCGCGCACGTTGCGGACGCTCCAGTCCGCGTCGGTGCAATAGCGCTCGGCCGGCAGCGTGAGCTTGCGGGTGGCCTCCACCATCCGCTGCGTGCCGGGCCGGCAGAGATTGTTCGGCGTCTTCGTGACGCTGGAATAGTCGGTGCCGGGACGCTCCTTCGCCTCGGCATCGGCGAGCTGCTTGCGGAGCTGGGCGAGCCCGGCGTCGGACGGCGAAATGCGCGCGGCCTCGTCGAGCTTGCGGCGCGCCGTCGCGAAATCCTTGCGCAGGATGGCGTCGCGCGCCTCTTCGAGCAGCCGGTCGAGCGCGTTCGTGTCGGGCGGCGAGCCGCGCTTGGCGGCGTCGAGCTCGGCGCGAATCGCCGTCAGGTCGCGGTCGCCGGCCGGCACGAGGCGCGCCAACTCGGCGATGAGCCGCTCCGCCTCGGCGAAATTCTTCGCGCGGATCGCGTCGCGCGCCTGTGCCAGCAGCCGCTGGACCTGCGCCGTCCGCTCCCCGGCGTCCTTGGCGCGGCGCAGCTCCTCGCGCACGCTCGCCAGCTCCGCGTGGTTGGGCGAAAGCTTGGCGGCGTCGGCGATCAGGCGCTCGGCCTCGTCGAAGGCGCGCCGCGCGATCGCCTCGCGCGCGCGTCCGAGCAGCGCGCGCACCTGCTGGTCGGCGCTCGCGTTCTCCTTGGCGGCGCGCAACGCTTCGCGCGCCCCCGCGAGATCGGGATGGCTCGGCGCCAGCTGCGCGGCCTGCTCGATCAGCCGCTCGGCCGTCGCGAGATCGCGGCGCTGGATGGCCGCGCGCGCCTGGGCGAGCAGCGTGCCGGCCTGGCCGATCTTGGCCTGCTCCGCCGCGCGCGCGGTCTTGAGCTCGGCCTTGATCCGGTCGAGATCGGGGTGGTCCTTCTTCGCCTTTTCCGCGTCGGCGATCAGCCGCTCCGCCTCGTCGAGCGAGCCGGCCAGGATCGCCGTGCGGGCCTTGCCGATGAAGGTCGCCGCCTGCGATTCGCCCTGCGAATCGAGATAGAAGTAGGCGCCCGCGCCGGCGGCGCCGAGCACGAGCAGGCCGCCCGCGATCACCGCGGCGGCGAGCGCGCCGCGCTTCGGCCGCGGCGCCTGGGTCATGGCGGCCGTGGCGTTCGGGGCCGTCGTGGCGGCCGGGGCGGCCTTCGCGGGTTGGGTCGCGGCCGGGCGGCCGGTCGCGAGCTGCGCCGAAGCGCCCTGGGCGGGCCGCAGCGTGGCGCCCTCCTGGCCTGGGACCGGCTGCGCCGCGCGCGCGGGCAACTGTCCGCCCTCGAACAGCGTCCGCCACTCGGCGACGCTCTGCGGACGGTGCGCCTCGTCGACCGCCAGCGCAGCGTCGATCGCGGCGAGCAGCGTCTCGCTGTATTTCCCCGCCGCCGCCTGGACCGCGGGGACGTAGGGATCGTCGCGGATGCGGTCCGGCGAATCGGGCGGCCGCTCGCCCGTGGTCGCGCGGTAGAGCACGCCGCCGAGCGCGTAGATGTCGGTCCAGGCGCCCTGGTTGCCGCGCGTCGTGTACTGCTCGAACGGCGCGTAGCCGGCCGAGACGATCGAGGTGAGGCTCTGGCTGCGGCCGCCGAGCGCCTGCCGCGCGGCGCCGAAATCGAGCAGCACCGGCGAGCCGTCGCGGCGGATGTAGATGTTGCCGGGCTTGATGTCGCGATGCAGGAAGCCGACGCCGTGCACGTGCGCGAGTCCGTCGAGCAGCGGGCCCAGAAGGTCGTTGATCTCTTCCTCGGTGAGCGTGCCCGCGCGCTCGAGGATCTTGGCGAGGCTCTCGCCGTCCTCGTAGGCCATCACCAGGAACGCGGTGCCGTTGGCCTCGAAGTAGCGGTAGACCGTGACGATGTTGTTGTGGCGGAACGTGACGAGCGTCTGCGCCTCCTTGCGGAAGCGGTCGAGGCCCCATTGGAAATTCTCGCGGTCGGCGGCGCTGATCGGATGCACCGACACGTCGTCGCGCCCGCGCGCGGCGATGCCGTTCGGCAGATACTCCTTGATCGCCACCCTGCGATTGATCGCGATCTCGTGGGCGAGATAGGTGACGCCGAAGCCGCCCGCGCCCAAGACCTTCTCGATTCGGTATCCTTCGATCTCGTAGCCCTTGGGCAGGGCGTGGCGCATCTCTTCCGACATTCGTTCGCCTCGGCTGCTAACCAGACGTCCCGGCGCGCGCGCATGGGCCGAACCCGCCCGGCCTCACGGCGTATTGCGGCGCAGCGTACTCAAGCGGCGGCGCAGGAACAAGGCTGCGCGCCGCGCCATTCCCATAATGGCCGCCCCGCTACGCCGCGGCCAGGAACGCGCGGATCGGCGCCAGTTCGCGCTCCGTCAGCAGCGCCGGCGCGTGCCCGGCATCGGCGACGGTGACGAGCCGCGCCTTGGGCCCGCGCCGCGTCATGTCTTCGGCCACCGCGGCCGGCAGCAATTCCGACTCGACGCCGCGCAGGACGAGCACCGGGCATTTGATCGTATCCCAGATCGGCCACAGCACGACGTCGTTGCGCGGCTGCGCGACGAAGCTCCGCCCGATCGCCGGATCGCGCTTCCACACGTATTTCCCGTCGTCGCGGCGCTTGACCGCCGTGCGCGCGAGGCCGAGCCACTGCGCCGGCGTCAGCCGCCCGAAGCCGGCATTGACGGTGGCGACGTAGTCCGCGGCGGCCTCCACGCTCGCGAATTCCGGATCGTCGCCGACGGTTTCGGCGATCTTGTCCTGCGCCGCCTTGGGCACGAACGGCCCCACGTCGTTGAGCACCAGGCGGCGGATCGGCGTCCGCGCCTGCGCGGCCAGGATCATGCCGATGATGCCGCCCATCGACGTGCCGACCCAATCGACCTCGGCGGCGCCGGCGCGCGCGATCAGCGCGGTCATGTCGGCGCAGTATTGCGGGAAGCTGTAGTCGCCGGCGGCGATCCAGTCGCTCTCGCCGCGCCCGGCCACGTCGGGGCAGAGCACGCGGTAGCGCCCGGCCAGCGAGGCCGCGAGCGCGTCGAAATCGCGCCCGTTGCGCGTGAGGCCGTGCACGCAGATCAGCACGCGCGGATTGGCCGGATCGCCCCACTCCCAATAGCGGATGCGATGAAAGCCCCGGGAGGTGAGGCCGAGGACGAATTCTGCGCGCGGCTCGGTCATGGCGTCCCTATACCGCGAACCCGGTGCCGATTGCACGCGACGCGGCGCAGCCCGGCCGGGCGAAATTGCACGGCAGACTCGGCGCGCGCCCGCAGGCTAGTCTCCCGCGCCTTCGGACGGGGGAGAGGCGCAACGGCACCATGCAGGCAGGAACGGAATCGCGAACGACGGGCGTGCTGCTGGTCGCCGGCGCCGCGCTGTTCTGGAGCTCGGGCGCGCCGATCTTCCGTCACATCCGCGGCGTCGAGGACTGGACGATCGCGTTCTGGCGCGCGGCGTTCCTGGTCGCGGCGCTATTGGCCGTGCTCGCGGTCATGGAGCGCGGCCGCGTGTTCGGCGCGTTCATGCGCGTCGGCTGGCGCGGTCTCGCCTCCGGCGCCTGCTTCGGCGTGATGATGACCGGCTTCATGCTGGCGCTGGCGCGCACCTCGGTCGCCAACACCATGCTGCTGATGACCGCGGCGCCGGTATTCGCGGCGCTGCTCGGCTGGGCGGTTCTGGCCGAGCGGCCGCGCCCCGCGATCTGGGCGGCGATGGCGGCCGCCGCCTGCGGCATCGCGCTGATGGTGGCGGGCGATCTCGGCAGCGGCGCGATGCTGGGCAACCTGATCGCGCTCTCGATCGCCGTCGCCGCGGCGGTGAACATCGTGATCCTGCGCGGCGCGCGCGCGATCAACATGATTCCCGCGATCGCGATCGGCGGCGTGATCTCGGGGCTGCTCTCGCTCCCGTTCGCCGACCATGCCGGCACGAACGCGCTCAATCTGACGCTGATCTTCCTGCTCGGCGTGGTCCAGCTCGGCTGCGGGTCGATTCTGTATCTCTACGGCGCGCGCCATCTGCAGGCGGCCGAAACCTCGCTGATCGCGATGCTGGAGAGCGTGCTGGCGCCGCTCTGGGTATGGCTTCTGCTCGGGGAAACGCCGACGGCCTACGGCCTCGCCGGCGGCGCCATCGTCTTTGGCGCGGTCGCGGCGCTGACGCTCGTCTCGGCGCGGCGGCGCCCGGCCCCGGCGCCCGGTCCGTCGCGGTGATCGCGTTGCCGGCGCGCCGCCCATACGCCCGCGGTCCCGTCCGCAACCCGTCTTTAGCCATAGTTCCGCGTTGCGGTCCGGGGCGGCGGCACGCTATCAAACGCCGCTTCCAGGGATCAGCAGACGCCATGGCCGCCAGAGGCCACCGCTCCGGCTTCGTCACCGCCCGCGCCTGCCCGCAGCGGGCCGCCCGGCGCGGCCCGGCCGGGAGCGCGCCCTGATGCGCCGTTTCGTCCGCGCAACGCTGCGGCTGCTCCAGCTCTTGGGCGTCGTCCTGCTGATCGGCGCCTCGGTCGGGCTGTGGTGGCTCGACGCCTCGCTGCCGGAGCTCAACGGCTCCTACGCCGTCACCGGCATCACCGAGCCCGCGCGCATCGTGCGCGACCGCAAGGGCATCCCGCACATCTACGCCCAGACCTACGAAGACGCGATGTATGCGCTGGGCTTCGCGCACGCGCAGGACCGCCTCTACCAGATGGAGAGTCAGCGCCGCATCGGCGCCGGCCGCCTGTCCGAAGTGGCGGGCAGCAGCACGGTCGCGTTCGACCGCATGATGCGCGCGCTCGGCCTCTATCGCCGCGCGGAGGCCGATTTCGTCGGTCTCGAGCGCGATACGCAGCGCGCGATCGAGGCCTACACCGCCGGGATCAACGCCTATCTCGCGCAGCGGCGCGAGAAGCTGCCGCCCGAGTTCCTGCTCATCGGCGCGCCCGAGCCGTGGACGCCGGCCGACACGCTGGTCTGGGGCAAGTTGATGGCGTTCAACCTCTCGACCGGCTGGCGCGAAAAGCTGCTGCGCGCGCTGTTCCAGCAGAAGCTCGGCCCGGAGAAGGCGGCCGCGTTCTTCCCCTCCTATCCCAGCAACGGGCCGGTCACCGTGCGCCGCGACCGCGCCGGCCTGCCCTCGGACCTGCCGCTGCTCGCGCTGTGGCAGTCCGTGCCGGAGATGTCGCGGCGCGGCGGGCTCTCGAACCAATGGGCGGTTGCCGGCGCGCGCACCGACAGCGGCAAGCCGATCCTCGCCAACGATCCGCATCTGTCGCTCGACGCGCCCTCGCTCTGGTATCTCGTGCGGATCGAGATTCCGGGCCTGAAGCTCGTCGGTGCCAGCGTGCCGGGCGTGCCCGGCATCATCATCGGCCACAACGGGCGCATCGCCTGGGGCGTGACGACGTCCTACGTCGATACCGAGGATCTCGTCGTCGAGCGCCTCGATCCCGAGCAGACCGGGCACTATCTCACGCCCGAAGGCGGCAGGCCGTTCGTCACGCGCGAGGAGCTGATCCGCGTGCGCTTCGGCAATCCGGTCAAGATGATCGTGCGCGAGACGCGGCACGGCCCGGTCCTCGACGACGCGATCGCCGAGCGCCTGCGGCCGTCGATGCCGCCGGGCCACGTGATGGCGCTGCGTGCGCCCTGGCTCGAGCCGCGCGACACGACCGCCGACGCGCTGCGCCACCTGAACCTCGCCCGGAACTGGGACGAGTTCGGCCAGGCGCTCGCCAAGTTCGTCGGCCCGGTGCAGAACTTCGTCTACGCCGACGTCGACGGCAACATCGGCTACTACGTTCCCGGCCGCATCCCGGCGCGCAAGGAAGACAATGGCGGCCTGCCGATCGCCGGCTGGGAGCAGAGCCGCGCCGACGTGCGCTACATCCCGTTCGCCGAGCTGCCGCACGCCTACAATCCGCCGCGCGGCCTGATCGTGAACGCGAACAACCGCATCGCCGGCGCCGACTACCCCTACTTCCTCTCGCGCCAATGGGGCGATCACTATCGCGCCGCGCGCATCGAGGAGCTGCTCGGCAACGGCGCCAGCCAGAGCGCGGCCAGCACGGCGGCGATCCAGGGCGACCACGTCTCGCTGATGGCGCGCGACCTGCTGCGGTTCATGCTCGCGGTTCCGCCCGACCAGCTGCCGAAAGCGGCCTCGGCCGTTCCGGCGCTGCTGCTGCTGCGCTCCTGGGACGGCACGATGGCGCGCGACCGCCCGGAGCCCCTCATCTTCACCGCGTGGCTCGCGGCGCTGAACCGCCGGCTCTACGCCGACGAGCTGGGAAGCTGGGGCGCGGATTTCGTCTCGCTGCGCCCGGACGTGGTGAAGCTGATCCTCACCGAGCACACGCAGTGGTGCGACGACGTGACGACGAAGCCGGTCGAGACCTGCGGCGAGATGCTGGCGCTCTCGCTCGGCGACGCGCTCGCCTGGATCGAGGAGCGCTACGGCAGCCAGCCGTCGTCGTGGCGCTGGGGCGCCGCGCATCGCGCCGAGATGCGCCACCGCATGTTCAGCGCGCTGCCGCTGGTGGGCGCGTTCGGCACGCTGTCGGTCGAGATCGACGGCGACGGGCGCACCGTCAACAAGCAGGACATGAACGTCCGCGACCGGCGCGCGCCGTTCGCCGCGCGCCACGGCGCCGGCGTGCGCGCGATCTACACGCTCGCGGACCTCGACGCCTCGCACTTCATCCTGTCGACCGGCCCGGCCGGCCATCCGCTCTCGCGCTTCTACGACAACATGCTGCAGGACTGGCGCGACATGCGCTACGTGCGCTTCGCGCCCAGCCGCGCCGAGGCGGAGAAGGACGCCGCCGGCATCGTCGCGCTGAACCCGCTGCGATGACCGCGCCCGCCCGGCACGACGGCGCCCTCCCGGTCACGCTCGCCGACGTGCGCGCCGCCGCCGCGACGATCGCCGGCGCGGTCGAGCGCACTCCGCTCGCGCATTCGCGCACGCTGTCGGAGATCTGCGGCTGCAAGGTCTTCCTGAAGTTCGAGAACCTGCAATACACGGCGTCGTTCAAGGAGCGCGGCGCGCTCAACAAGCTGGCGCGGCTCGCGCCCGCGCAGCGGCGCGCCGGCGTCATCGCCTGCTCGGCCGGCAACCACGCGCAGGGCATCGCCTATCACGCGCAGCGCCTCGGCATTCCCGCCGTCATCGTGATGCCCGAGGGAACGCCGTTCACGAAGATCAGCCAGACGCGGCGCTTCGGCGCCGAGGTGGTGGTGAAGGGCGCCGATCTCTCCGAGGCGCAGGACCACGCCGCCGCGCTGCAGCGCGACCGCGGCCTCGTTTTCGTGCATCCCTACGACGATCCCGAGATCATCGCGGGCCAGGGCACGATCGCGCTCGAGATGCTCGAGGGCGGCGAGACGCTCGACGCGCTGGTCGTGCCTGTGGGCGGCGGCGGCCTGATCTCGGGCATCGCGGTGGCCGCGAAGGCGCTGCGCCCCGCGATCGCCGTCTACGGCGTCGAGGCGGCGCTCTACCCGGCCATGTCGCAGGTGCTGCGCGGCGAAGAGCCGCGCGCGGGCGGCGTGACGATCGCCGAAGGCATCGCGGTCAAGCGCCCCGGCGCGGTCACGCGGAAGATCGTCTCGGCGCTGGTCGAAGACATCGTGCTCGTCAACGAGAACGCGCTCGAGCAGGCCGTGCTGCTCATGCTCGAGATCGAGAAATCGGTCACCGAGGGCGCCGGCGCGGCCGGGCTCGCCGCCGTCGTGGCCAACCGCGCGCTGTTCGCCGGCAAGCGGGTCGGGATCGTGATCTCGGGCGGCAACATCGACGCGCGCCTGCTCTCGGCCATCCTGATGCGCGGGCTCGTGCGCTCGGGGCGGCTCGTGCGCATCCGCGTGGACATCAGCGACCAGCCCGGCCTGCTCGGCCGCGTCGCCAACCTGATCGGCGAGGCCGGCGGCAACATCGTCGAGGTCTATCACCAGCGCCTGTTCCACGACGTGCCGCTCAAGATGGCCGAGCTCGACGTGGTGATCGAGACCCGCGACGCGCGCCACGTCGACGAAATCCTCGCCGCCTTGCGCGCGGCCGGGCTCCCCGCCAATCTGTTGAGCAGCGTCACCGGCGAGGAGATCCGCTGAGCGGCCCCGCCCGGATTTGACCTGGATCATGCCGAACTTCGGCCGCGTCCGGCAGTTTACGATCCGGAAGCAAGGAGAACGAATGCCATGCCCAACAAGCGGATCACCTGGTTCTGCGTCGCCGATGCCGGAACCGCCCGCATCAAGCAGCAAAACGCGGTGCGCGGACCGCTCGAGAGCATCACGACGCTGAATCACGCGCCCTACGAGCACGGCCGCTACGAAGAGGCCGGCAAGGGCCAGGAAAGCGTGGGCGGCGCGCGCCACGGCTTCCAGGACGCCGAGGGGCCGATCCGGAAGGAGAAGCGCGAATTCGCCCATGTCGTGGCCGAATATCTCGACGCCGGCGCGCAGCGCGGCGCCTACCACCGGCTCGTGCTGGCGGCGCCGCCGAAGTTCCTCGGCGATCTGCGCGCGGCGCTCGGCGCGAAGGCGAAGAGCCTCGTCACCGGCGAGATCCCGAAGGACCTGACGAAGGAATCGGACGCCGAGCTTGCGGCGCGCGTCGCCGGTCTCGCCGCGTGAGCGCCCCGCGATGATGCCGGTCCGATCCGCGTCGTGCGCCGCGCTCCTCGCCGCGGCGGCGCTGCTCGCGTCCGCGTCCGCGGCCGCCGCCGACGATCGCGGCGCGCCGCGGCAGAGCCGGCCTCAGCAGCTCGCGCAGGCCTGCCGCACGCTGTGCGTCGAGGAGTTCAACGCCTGCCAGCGCACCTGCGACGGCCTGCAGACGCGCATCGGCTGCCAGGCGCAGTGCCAGACGCGGTTCAATCTCTGCACGGCCGCCTGCCCCTGACGCGCGGCTACGCGCCGCGGAAACCGGTCGCGACGAGGTAGATCTCGGCCGAATCCTTGCGGCTTGCCGGCGGCTTCACGTGGCGGATGCCGGCGAAGCTCTTCTTGAGGCGCAGCAGCAGCGTCTGCTCGGTGCCGCCCGCGAACACCTTGGCGACGAACGCGCCGCCCGGCGCGAGATTGCGCAGCGCGAAGTCCGCCGCCGCCTCGACCAGCGCCACGATGCGCAGATGATCGGTATGGGCGTGGCCGACCGTCGCCGGCGACATGTCGGACAGCACGATATCGGCCGGGCCGCCGAGCGCCGCGACCACGCGCGCGTCGTTGTCCGGATCGGTCATGTCGCCCTCGAGCACGGTGGCGCCCGGGATGGCGTCCATCGGCTGCTTGTCGATCGCCACCACGGTGCCGCCGCCGGGGCGCCCGGCGCGCACGCGTTCGACGGCGACCTGCGTCCACCCGCCGGGCGCGGCGCCGAGATCGACGACGCGCTGGCCGGGCTTCAGCAGCTTGGCCTTGTCGTCGATTTCGATCAGCTTGAACGCGGCGCGCGAGCGGTAGCCGCGCCGCTTGGCCTCGTGCACGTAGGGGTCGTTGAGCTGCCGCTGCAGCCATTGGCGCGACGACGGCTTGTGCGCCTTGCCGGTGACGCGCACCGCGGCGAACCGGCCGCCCGATTTCGATGCCTTGCTCATGCCCGCAATGTAGGGCGCCGCGCGCGCGGTTGCTACGCGCTCCGCCTGCGGTCGGCGGCGATCAGCAGGTTGAGGATGCCTTCGCGCAGGCCGCGGTCGGCGACGCGCAGGCGGCCCACCGGCCACAGCCGGCAGATCGCATCGAGTATCGCGACGCCGCCCACGACGAGGTCGGCGCGCTGCGGCCCGATGCAGGGCATGGCAGCGCGGGCGGTGTAGTCGAGCTCCGCGATCTCGGCGCTGATGCGGCGGATCGCGTCGAAATCGAGATACGAGCCGTCGACGCGCATGCGGCTGTAGCGGCGCAGGTTCAGATACACGCTGGCCAGCGTCGTCACCGTGCCCGAGGTGCCGAGCATCTGGACGCGCGCGTCGGCGATCTCGCCGCCGATCCGCTCCGCGGTCTCGAACGGCCGCAGCAGCTCGAGCGCCTGGTCGACCATCGCGGCGTAGGCGCCGGGCGAGACCCGGTCGGCGCCGAAGCGCTCGGCCATCGTGACGACGCCGATCGGCACCGAATGGAAGCGGAGCCGCTCGCCGGCCGCGTGGCCGTAGGCCAGCACGTCGGCCGCGAAGCCGTGGCCGTTCACGCCGCGGCCCGGGCGCGCGTCGCGCCGCCAGATGATCTCGGTGCTGCCGCCGCCGATGTCGAACACGAAGGCGTGCGGCGCCGAATCGTCGAGCAGCGAGGCGCAGCCGGCGAGCGCCAGGCGCGCCTCCTCCTCCGCATCGATGATCTCCAGCGATATCCCGGTCTCGCGCTTCACGCGCGCGGCGAATTCGTGCCCGTTGGCGGCCTGGCGGCAGGCCTCGGTTGCGACCGCGCGCACGTGCAGCCCGCTGTAGCGCGACAGCCGCCCGGCGCAGATGCGAAGCGCCTCGATCGCCCGGCCCATCGCCCGCGGCGTCAGCCGCCCGGTGACGCTCAGATTCTCGCCGAGCCGCACGATGCGCGAGAACGACTCGAGCACGCGGAAGCCGGTCCCCTGCGAAACCGCCACCAGCAGGCGGCAATTGTTCGTGCCCAGGTCGAGCGCGGCGTAAGTGCGTCCACCCGCGCCGGTCCGGGCGCCGTGGTCGGATTGTGACGCCGCCGAGTCCATGCGCCGCAAGGTATCCCCAAGCCGGTTCCTTGGCAATTTCGTGACGGCATCGACGGAAAGACGAATTTCCTTGCGCCCGGAAGCGCCCGCCCGCGCCGGATTGCGGCAACCCGTCGGGCTTGTCGCGTCCGTCGGCGATACGATATATACCCCGCCTTCGCCGGACGGCCCTGTTGGGGGATCGTTCAACGGTAGGACAACGGACTCTGACTCCGTTTATCTAGGTTCGAATCCTAGTCCCCCAACCAGACTTCAAGACACGGCGCTTCTGCCGGACGGGCCCGCGTAGCGGCGGGAGCCCGCAGGGCGAAGGCGGGCCGAGGCGGCGCCCGCGCTTCCGCCCCTCCGCACTTCCTAGTATACGGAGGCCCGCGCACGTCTCGGGGCCGACCAATGGCCGTTCAATCCATCCAACGCAGACTCGCGGCGGTGCTCGCGGCCGACGTCGCGGGCTTCGCGCGGCTGATGGAGAGCGACGAACGCGGCACGTTCGGCCGCCTGCGCGCGCATCGCACCGAGGTGTTCGAGCCGCTCGTCGGCGAGCATCGCGGCCGCATCGTCAAGCACACCGGCGACGGCGCCCTGTGCG
>JAEULD010000247.1 GCA_016792765.1 Candidatus Odyssella sp. | reverse complement strand
AGGCGCAGCGCATGCACCTTCGGCCCATCGCCCGGGCGCGTCGAATAGATCGGCGTGCCGCATTCCGGGCAGAACGACTGCACGCGCTGGCGCCCGCTCTCCGCGGTCTTCACGTATTCCTTGAGCGTGCCCGAGAGCAGCTCGAAGCTCCCCTCGCGCGACATCGCAACGGTGCGGAACGCACTGCCCGTCATCGTCTGGCAATCCGTGCAATGGCAGATCTGCACCTGCGCGGGATCGATCTCGGCCGCATAGGTGATGCGCCCGCAATGGCAGCGCCCGTCGATCTTCATCGCACCGTCCTTTCCCTCGATGTCCACATCGTATCACGGAGGAGGGTCGCGAAGCCCGGGATTTGAGTCACGCGGAGGCGCGGAGAACGCGGAGGAGCACAACGCGCCCGTGGCGCCGGAGAGCGATCATCGTGCCGTCCGCGTCTCCGCGCCTCCGCGTGGGCCTGACCGTCGCGAGGCGAAGGCGATTGCCGCCGCCCGCGCCGGGCTGTAGCTCTACGCCATGCTCGTGCAGATCTACGAGATCGCCAGCGCCGAGGAGGCGCGCGCGGTGGCGGCGGCCGGCGTCGATCATGTGGGCGTCCTCGTCGGCCGCGGCGCGTTTCCGCGCGAGCGCAGCGTGGCCGAGGCGCGCCGGATCTTCGCGGCGCTGCCGCGGCGCGCCAGGCGCGTGGCGCTCTCGCTCTCGCCCGATCTCGGCGAGATCGCGCGCGTGATCGAGCAGGCCGGGCCCGACATCATCCATCTGGGCGCATCCGCCGAGCGCCTCGGCCCCGCGATGAGCGCCGACGTCAAGCGCGGCTATCCCGGCGTGAAGCTGATGCGCTCGATTCCGGTGGTGGACGAATCCAGCATCGCCTTCGCCAAGGCGCACGAGCGCATCGCCGATTTCCTGCTGCTCGACAGCCACGTGCCCGGCGACGCGCAGATCGGCGCGCTCGGCCGCACGCACGACTGGGCCATCAGCCGCCGCATCGTGGAAACGGTCGCCGTCCCCGCGATCCTCGCCGGCGGCCTCGGCCCGGAGAACGTGCGCGAGGCGATCCGCGCGGTCGGCCCCGCCGGCGTCGATTCCAAGACCAAGACCGACGTGCCCGGCACGCACGCGAAAGACATCGCGGCGGTGCGCGCCTTCGCGGCCGCGGCGAAGGCCCGGCCTCAGCCGTAGCGGCCGGCCAACAGCGCGCCGAAGCCCGGCGGCCGCTCGCCGATGCCGAGCAGCTTCAGGCAGTTCCACACCACGGCCTGGTTGCTGGTGACGACCGGCACGCCCACGCGCTGCTCGATCGCGGCCAGCACCGGCGCCAGGCGGATGCCGGCGCAGGAGATCAGCAGCGCGTCGATCGGCGCGCCGGCGAACGGCGCCGCCCAGTCGAGCCAGGTCTCGGGCGGGATCGAGCCCTGCTCCACCGGCGTGCGGCAGGGGCGGCCGCCGGTTTGCGTCACCGCATAGCCGCGGTCGCGCAGGAACACGGTCTCGGCCTCGACGACGTCTTCGCTATAGGGCGTGAGCAGGCCCAGGCGCCGCGCGCCGGTGGCGGCGAGGGCGGCCATCACGCCCTCGATCGTCGTCGTGGCGGGAATGCCGGTGGCGCCGGTGATGCGCGTCTTGATCGCCTCGGGCCCCACCGCCATGCTGGCCGAGGTGCAGTTGAACAGGATGAGCTGCACTTGGGCGTCGGCGAGCAGGCGCGCGGGCCCCTCGAGATCGCGCACGAGGCCGCGGCTCTGCTCGAGCCCCACGCGGTTGAAGCCGAGCCGCGTGGTGACGAACAGCACGCCGTCGGGCGCCATCGTCTGCGGCTCCGAATCGGCGAGCCCGCCCGCCGGATACAATTGCCCGATCCGCGCCCGCCACCCGAACCCGCCGGTCATCGTGCCCTCGCCCAAAAGAAGGGAAGCGTGACGCGCGGCGGCGGCGAATTCAAGCGAAGGACATCGAAAAGGTGCGAGCCTTCGCGACCGCGGCGAAGCAAGCCTAAGCGCAGCCCTGTTCAAGAGACGCGCGGCGCGCCGTCGGAGGCGGGCCGCGACGCGACCTCAAGCGCCTTCCGCCTCGCGTCGCCACTTTTCGGCCAGTTCCTTGTCCTTTCGCTTTTCCCTGGCCACGATTTCCTCCAGCTCCGCCGCCCATTTTGCTTTGATCGCCGCAAGCTCGTCGGCCGAAAAGACGTCGCCGGGAGCGAAGGGATACGAGGCGGGCTTGTTGAGCTGTCCACCGTCGAGATAGTTGTGGCGGCGCGCCAAGGCCCAAGCTTCGGCCCCGCGCCCCGCCGCGCCATAGCGTCGATTGCGCCACGGCTGTGCCGTCAGCGCCCGCCGTGACTTGCGTTCGATTTTGATGAAGCGGTCGGTCGCCTGCTTGAAGAGCATGCGGAAGACCGTCTTGGCAAAAGCCTCCACCTCATCGTCGTATCGATTCCATTGAATCGAAAGGTCGCTTCCTTCGAGCACGATGGTCTCGTCATCGTCGCGCGGCTCGGGCGGGTTCTCGAACCAGACGGTTTCGCGCCTCGGGCTTCGATCAGGGCAATGGAAGCGGCCCCGCCAAAAGGAGAGCTCCAGCCGCGGCGGGTTGACGATACGGCGCACCCCGAAATCGTCCTCTTCGCCCCATTGCGCAGACCAGCCCTCGGGCAAGACCCAGCCGTAGAACTCTCGCTCCTCCGCAACGCCGAGCGAAGGCCAATAGTAAGGCGGCTCGTTCAACGGGTCCCGCATGCGATGGCGCACGAACTCCGTGGGCAATCCATCTTTCTTGCGCTCTCTGTGCAGCTTCCATGCGGCGCGCCACCAATCCCAATCAACGAATGGTCTCCAGTGCTCGCAAGAGACGAAGTGGAGCCGGGGATAAGCCGCCCGCAGCGCGGAGGAGAATGAGTCCGCATCCTCTCGCGTCATGAACAGCTGCTGGCAGGCCTTCGAGCGCGAGCGGAAGTCATGGTCGGGACGGATTTGGATCAGGGGCCGGGGCCGCGGGTTTTTCGGGGGCGGTTTTCTTGCGCTTCGTGAGCTCGTCGAAGAACTTCTCGATCCGGAGTTTGTCTTTGCCATCGCCCAGTCTCCCCTCGTCAACGGCCCGCTTCACCTCGTCACAAAGCTCGCGCGTGAGTTCCTTCAGCTTCTCGGGATTGATCTCTTCGCCGATCATCCAAGGCTTGGGAAGCCGCACGTAAACGCGATTGAGTTCCTCCGCGTTGCGATCGAGCCTGGCGAACTGCCGCCGCTCGCGTGAATCCGGCATTCGATCCGCCTTCGGCGTATATGTATCGCCGAAGATGCGGATCTGCATGCCCTTGTACTCGATTCGCGTTTCGGTGTCGGGAAAAGAGCGGCCTTCGCTCCCTTCGATGACTCTTTCCTTCTTTTTGGTCGAACCGGGGCCGGCGTAATGCGTGACCTTTGCATCGTCTCCGAGGGCTTGCTTGCATCCCTTTTCAATCGCCTCAGCCAAGATCCGATTGGCATCGACCGTTCTCGGGTCCCCGGGGCTTCCGAACGGATTGATATCGATGAGCGGTATGCCGAGCGGCGAGCCGGGCTCTGGCAGATAAGTCCTGAGTTTGTCCGGCGAGGGCAGCGGGTCTCGACGCAGGGCCCGATCCACGTCGTCCACGCTGACGGAGCCGGTGTCATGCGTCGGTGGGCCGAGCGGCATGCGCGGCCGGATCGGCTGTTGCGGCCGTGCTGGTGCTTCGGGAGCGTCATCCGTACGAGGCTTCTCCCGCTCGGGTATCGGCACGCCGAAAGGCGGAGCCGGCGGCCGAGGCGACGGATCGGATCCTCGGCCGCGGCTGGGCGACCCCATGCCGCCGGGCATACGAGCCCAACCTCCTTCAAGTAGCCCGCGCCCAAAGCCGAAGGGGTAGCGCGGGTCGTAGGTCGCCGGCTCAATATCTCCCGGCCCGTTTGGCCTTGCCGCGGTTCCATCTGCACCGACGTAGGGTGAAACCTGTTGCGCGCGATTCGCGCGCGCCGCGTAAGCAATCCATTCGAGGCGCCTTGCGCGTGACAAATCCTGGACGGCGCCATCTAACGCCCGCTCCGTCTCGCCATTGGGCGCGAGCCAGCCGTCGTCGGTCAAGCCCTTCGCGCGCTGGAAGGTTTTGATCCCGTTTGTCGCCGCTTCGTCGATGAAGCCGTGCGGCTTGTCGAACGGGTCTTCCGGCAGGTAGCCGAGCGCCCCGAGTCCGCGCTTGACAGCGGCGACATCCTCGCGCCGGTTTTCGAACCCGTTGCCGACAGTGCCGGCAAGCGCGGTGGGCGGATCGTAAAGCAATCCCGCGCCGCGCGGTTTCTCCAGCAGTTCGTTGTTGATCGCACGCTCGGTCGGGCCGCCGGGATTGGCGATACCGTCGACTTTGAGGCCCTTGTCTTGTTGATAGCGCTCGAGGGCGCCAATCATCGGCTCGGTCGCGTAGCGCTGGGCGTTTTCCTGGTATTCAGCCGGAGGTATGTAAGCCTTGATTTTGCGCAACCTGTCGTCGAGCGCTTCGACATCTTCGGGGTTATTTTCCTGGCCCTTGCCGACCGGTGATTGAAGGTAGAGCAATTCAAGATCGTCGATCATTCGTGCGTCCGATTCGAAAGCGTCGCTTGCCCAGAGCGACGTTGGTTGCAGGACCTCCGCACGAAAAAGGAAAATAGTCTGAAAAATTACAGTGTCAAGAACAATATTAGAACATTTGAGCTGATATCCGCCCGCTTCCGCCAGGACGGCGCGCCATTTATCCTGCCGCGGGCATTGAACTGCGGAGACCGTGCATGCGCCGTCGCCACTCACTTCTCTTGCTCGCCGCCGCGTCGGTCGCCGCGCTCGGTCTCGTTCTTTCCCCCACCCCGCGCATTCACGCCGTCGGCGCCGACATCCCGCTCTTCGACGCGCACGTGCATTGGTCCGAGAATGCGCATGACGAGATTCCGCTCGAGCGGGCGCTGGCGATCCTCGACAAGTCGGGGGTGCGTATGGCGGCGGTGTCGAGCACGTCGGACGAGGCGACCGTGCGGATGTATCGCGCCGATCCCAAGCGCGTCGTGCCGATGCTGCGGCCCTATCGCACGCGCGCCGACATGGGCGGCTGGGCGAAGGATGCCAGCATCCCGCCCTATCTCGCCGAGCGGCTGAAGCTCGGCGTCCACAAGGGCATCGGCGAATTCCATCTCTACGGCGAAGACGCGGCCTCGCCGGTGATGAAGGAGATCGTGGCGATGGCGGTCGCGCGCAATCTCGTCCTGCACGCGCATTCCGATGCGCGCGCGGTGGAGATCCTGTTCCGCCACGATTCGCGCGCGCGCATCCTCTGGGCCCATGCCGGCTTCACCAACGCGGCCGAGGTGGGCGCGATGATGGCGCGCTATCCCAATCTCTGGGTCGAGACGGCGATCCGCCACGACATCGGGCCGGGCGGCGCGCTCGACGAGGCGTGGAAGGCGGTGTTCCTCAAATATCCGGACCGCTGGCTCGTCGGCACCGACAGCTACATCACCTCGCGCTGGCACCGCATGCCCGAGATCCACGCCGAGACGCGGTCGTGGCTCGCCAAGCTGCCGCGCGAGGTGGCCGAGAAGATGGCGTGGCGCAACGGCGTGAAGCTGTTCGGCGTTCCCGAAGACGCGTTCACCGGCGCGGCGCCGGCCAAGAAGGCGGAGTAGGTTTCACGCGGCTTCGCGCGCTGTGCGGCGGCGGTGCGGACCCGTATGATCCGGCGAACAAGGGGCGATGGCGGGGCGCGATGATGCGGCGGCGCGATGTGGTGGCGGGCGGGGCGCTTCTGCTGGCGGCCCTGCCCGTGCGCGCCGAGCGCGGGCGGAAGTTCCTGATCGGCCGCCTCTCGCCGCTCTCGCCCGAGAGCGACCCGCCGATGGCCGTGGGACTGCGCGAAGGCCTGCGCGAGCGCGGCTGGCGCGAGGGCGCCGACTACGAGCTCGCGTTCCGCTATGCGAACGGCGACGCGCGGCGGCTTCCGCGCCTCGCCGCCGAGCTCGTCGCGCTCGGCGCCGACGTGATCGTCGCCGGGTCGAACGCCGGCGCGCTCGCCGCGAAAGCCGCCACCGGCACGATCCCCATCGTTCTCGTCACCACCGGCGATCCGCTCGCCGCCGGCATCACCCAGAGCCTCGCGCGCCCGGGCGGCAACGTCACCGGCGTCACCACGATGGGCTTCGAGCTGAATGCGAAGCGGCTCGAGCTGCTCAGGGAATTCGTGCCGCGCTCGGCGCACTGGGCGTTCCTGTCCGATCCCGTATCGGGGCACAATCCGGCGCTGGTCGAGAGCGCCGAAGCTGCGGCGCGGGCACTCGGCGTCCGGCTCAGCGTGCTCGATGTGGATGGCGGCCGCGATATTGCGTCCGTGTTCGAGCGGCTCGTCGCGGCGCGCGTCGACGCGCTGATCGTGCCGCCCGGCATCTTCTTCATCGATCGCCGCCGGCAGATCGTGGAGCACGCGGCGCGCGCCCGCCTGCCGGCGATCTATTTCGATCGCCGCTTCGTCGATGCCGGCGGGTTCCTGTTCTATGGCGCGGGACTCGCCGCGATGTACCGGCACGCGGCCGGCCATGTCGACAGGATCCTGCGCGGCGCCCAGCCCGGCGCGCTGCCGTTCGAGCAGCCGGCGACGTTCGAACTGGTCATCAATCTCAAGGCCGCGCGGGCGATCGGCCTCGCGGTGCCCGAAGCGCTGCTGCTGCGCGCGGACGAAGTGATCGAATAGAAGCGCTGCCGCTGGCGGCCGATGGCGTCATCGCCTTTCCGGGGGCTCGGCCGGATCGGCCTCTGCCCGAGCGCAGGGGCATATTATCCTTTTTGTTGACTTTGTTCTCATTTCGGTGTAAACGAACGCGCCAGTTTGGCTCGGCGATCCGCCGCCGCGGACCGATGGCGGCCGAGAGGCGCCAATGGGCGGCGTCGTCGGGACCGGGCCGCGAAAAGCCAAGAAAAGCCAAGGTCCGCGGTCCAAAAAGCCAAGAAAAGCCAAGGTGGCGCTTGGCGAAAGGCCGAGAAAAGCCAAGGTCGAAGGCGCCAAAAGCCAAGGAAAGCCAAGGAAAGCCAAGTATGCGGCGAAGCGGCGGTATCGGCCGTTCGCGGCCTCGGTGAAATTGCTTAGACGCGGGAGCGCCGCGCATAAACCCATCCTTCACCACATTTCGCGATTATGGGTGTGAAGGGGATCACTGCAGCGGTCTCTGTCCTCTCGCACAGTGCGGCCGTTCCGGCTATTTTCGCGCGAGGGCCAAGGCAATGAGGGTCACGATGAAACGCTCCCGCTACGTCGCTCTGCTCGCCATGGGTGCCAGCGCGCTGGCGCTTTCGGCGTGCGGCGAATCGGAAACGCCCGCCGGCGTCTACACCTCGGTCGATCAGTGCATCGCCGACAAGCAGTTCACCGACGCCGAGTGCCGCAAGGCGTTCGATACGGCCAAGGAAGAGCACAAGAAGGTCGCGCCCAAATACGCGTCCAAGGCGGATTGCGAGGCCGATTTCGGCGCCGGCAAGTGCGAGGAATCGCCCTATCGCACCACGTCGGGCACCTCCACGTTCATGCCGCTGCTGGTCGGCTACATGCTCGGCCGCACGCTTTCGGGCCAGCCCGGCTTCGCGCCGCAGCCGCTCTACCGCACGCCCGGCGATTCCACGTTCCGCACCGGCGACAACCGGCCGGTGACGAGCAAGACCGGCCTCCAGAGCGTGCCGCAATCGGCGACGACGTCGGCGTTCAAGAGCTCGACGACGACGCGCGGCGGCTTCGGCCGCAACGGCGCCGTCTACGGCAGCACGAGCCCCGGCCGCGGCGCCACCACCTCGGGCAGCTGACGCCCTTCCGCCTTCGCTATCGCGCGATCGCGCGCCCGATCCACGATCGGGCGCGTTTTCGTCGCGCGCCTACAAAGAACCACGGAGGCACGGAGACACGGAGAAAAGAACGGCGCGCCAAAGGCGCGCAATAAATTCTTCTCTGTGTCTCCGTGCCTCCGTGGTTCAATCTTATTTGCTTCACGCACGGACCCGACGCATGGAACGCATCGCCGTCACGCCCCGCTCCGACTGGAAGAAGACCGCCGAGGAGCACGGCTTCGATTTCCACTCGCTCGAGGGCGATCCCTATTGGGACGAGAGCGCCTACTACAAGTTCACGCTCGGGCAGATCGAGGAGCAGCTCGAAAGCGCCGCCGAGACGCTCGAGGAGATGTGCTTCGACATCGTCGATCGCGTCTGCGCCTCCGAGGAGCAGATGGCGAAGCTCGCGATCCCCGAACAGTTCTGGGACTACATCGTGCAAAGCTGGCGCGGGCAGGAGCGCAATCTCTACGGCCGCATGGATTTCGCCTACGACGGCAAGAACCCGCCGAAGCTCTACGAATACAACGCCGACACGCCCACCTCGCTCTACGAAACCTCGATCTTCCAGTGGGTGTGGCTCGAGCAGGCGATGGAACGCGCGATCATCCCCAAGGGCTGCGACCAGTTCAACTCGATGCACGAAAAGCTGGTGGCCGCGTTCGGCAAGCTCGGCATCGACGGCAAGCTCGCCTTCGCCTGCGCGCGCGACAGCCTCGAAGACAAGGGCACGATCGAGTACCTCGCCGATTGCGCGCGCCAGGGCGGGCTCGAGACGCAGAGCCTCTACATGGACGAGATCGGCCTCGACCCCGAGGGCCGCTTCACCGACCTCGACGACATGACGATCCCGTGGCTGTTCAAGCTCTATCCGTGGGAATGGCTGTTCCGCGAGGATTTCGCCAAGCACATTCCGGGCAGCGGCACGCATTTCATCGAGCCGGCATGGAAGGCGATCCTGTCCAACAAGGGATTCCTGCCGCTGCTCTGGCAGAAGCACCGCAATCATCCGAACCTGCTGCCGGCGTTCTTCGAGGGCGATCCCGACGCGCGCGCGCTCGGCGATTCGTTCGTGCGGAAGCCGCTCTATTCGCGCGAGGGCTGGAACGTCGAGGTGACGGTCAAGGGCGTGAAGCGCGCGGCGAAAGACGGCAAGTACGGCGCCGAGGGCCACATCGTGCAGGCCTATCATCCGCTGCCCGATTTCGGCGGCGCGTTCCCGATGTGCGGCGTGTGGCTGGTGGCGAGCGAGCCGGCCGGCATGTGCATCCGGGAAGACCGCAACATCGTCACCACCGACGACGCGCGCTTCATCCCGCACGTGATCCTGGA
>JAEULD010000148.1 GCA_016792765.1 Candidatus Odyssella sp. | reverse complement strand
TCGCTCGTCGACACGACAACCGCCTACTGCATCGTGCGAACCCGCATCTCGCCGACAATGCCAGCGTGGATGGGACGCAGGGCGTGACAGTTGTTGCGGCCCGCGCATCGGCGCCGACACGTCGGATCGAATCCACCTTCGAGAATCTTGCCTACGACCTCGACACGGCAACGGCCTACGTCAAGCGCGGTCAAGGCGATGTTCGGGTTGCCGTCCCCATTCGAAGCTCGGCGACTGCGCAGAATCCTGCCGACGGGATCTCCCGAATAAACGCGGGCATTCGGGAGGCGGTGGTCGCAAACGCCTTGCTCAACCGTCCAACCAGTCCCGACGAGATCGCATCGGTCACGAGGGATGTTGCGCAAAACCCGGCGAACGGACCGTTGCGCGGCCGCAGCCGTGTAAAGGACATGCTGACCGAAGCGGCGCTGAACGGCGCGACACCGGACCAGCGCCTGCACGCGCGCGGCCTACTCGCCGTCTATGAAATGGAAGAGCGCGAGGCGAAGGCTGCCGGTCGCCCCGATCCGCGTGCCAAGGCCGCTTCGGCGATCGCGGCGTTCGCTGCCGGCCTCAATGGCGAGGTGCCTTGGTCGGTCTACGATCCCGAGGAGGCCGAGGACGACGACGAGGATGAAGATCATGACGGGCTCGCCGAACCCGCCGCCGATGATCCGGACAATCCCAGAAGGCCTCGGGGGATGCACGACGAAAGGACGCGCGAAGCGGCAAGGGAAGGAAAGCGCCGTCATGACGAGCTGAAGAGGCGCGTCGATGAAAGGGAGGACCGTGGGTGGCACCGCAGAGGCTACACGGTGAACGGTCAACGGATCTTTCCGGACGCGACGACGCGTCGAGGATATCTGCTTGAATTGAAGCCCGACACGCCCTCCGGTCGGGCTGCCGGTGCAAAGCAGTGCGCCGAGTACACCCGGGTGACAAACAAGCGCTGCCGGGTCATCTACTATCAGCCGAACTCGAGCACCGGCTCACGCGGCGGCGCCGGAACACCCAAGCTGACGCGGCCATGGGGCGTTGGAAGCAATCGCCTGGGAAACCCGAAGTTGCCGAGAATCCCCTGGGATCTGTTGGAGTAGTTCTATCTCCCCGCGCGCGTGCGAA
Organism: Candidatus Odyssella sp.; assembly: GCA_016792765.1. GTDB lineage: Bacteria > Pseudomonadota > Alphaproteobacteria > Bin65 > Bin65 > SBBV01. The sequence goes on along the minus strand of JAEULD010000148.1, from coordinate 8,751 downwards.
ACGTTTCGGGCCTCTCGGGGTTGAGCGAAGGATCGACCACATGGCGACGACGGAAACACGCAAGCGCCTGAACCGCAGATTCATGTGGGTGGTTCGCGAAGGAATCGCCAAGTGCCTGCGCAAGCGTGGATTCAACAGGAAGAACCTCGCCTTTTGGCGCGACTGCGATCCGACCGTGGCTTTCGCCATTTACGTGAGCAGACCCCCGCAATGGAACCCGGACCAATGCTCCTTCGATTTGGATTGCGGCATGGTCGTGCGGATCGTTCCCACGACATTCGAGCAGCCGTCTGCCGATTGGATTCCGCGTGCAGAGTCGGCGCAAATCCGCGTCCATCCGGCAGTACTGGCAAAACGCAATTCGAATCTCGAAATCAATGCCGGGGACTCGGACGACGACGTTGCCGCGCTGGCAACGACATGCACCCGGTTGCTCGAGGATGTCGTCTTGCCATGGTTCTCGAAGTTCAAGACTGCAAGGGATGTCGGCGACTATCTGACGTCCGAAGGCGAGCGGCCCGGCAAGATCTGGTACGGATGGCGCGAGATCAAGCATCATCCGGAGTCTTTGCGGAATGCCGCGATCGCCTACTTCGCCGCGGGAGACCACGAGCGCGCCCTCGAATTGCTCGATCTCGCCGCCAAGACCAACGACGTTCCCGGGCTTCATTTCACGCTCGAGCTCCGTAGGCGATTGACGCGGTTGATCGAGCGCCGGAGATCGGCTCAGTAGCGCAACTTTGATAACGCAACATTGAAAGGGTGCGCTGCCGGGCCCGGTTCTGCTCCGAGTTGCTTGCGGTGCGCCGGCTGCGGGCGCTAGGTAGATGTCGGACCAGAGCCGCTGCACGCCGGATCATGCACGTTCACAAGACCACCTACACCCACCGCGTCACGTTCTCGGACTGCGATCCGGCGCGGATGGCGTATTACCCGCGCATCCTCGAATGGTTCGATCATTCGACCGACGCGCTGTTCCGCTCGGTGGGCCTCTGCTGGGAAGACATGTTCGCGCGGAACGAGCCGCAGGGCATGCCGCTGCTCGACATCTCGGTGCAGTTCAAGTTCCCGTGCCGCTTCGGCGATCTCGTTGCGATCGAGACCTGCATCGATTCGTTCGAGGGGCGGAAGTTCACGGTCAAGCACGAGATGAAGAACGGCGAGCACCTCGCCGCCACCTGCCGCGAGCACCGCGCCTGGGTGATGCTCGATCCCGGCTCGCCGCGCGGCATCAAGGCCGTGCCGGTGCCCGAGGCGGTGCGCCGGCTGTTCCATCGCCCATGACAGAGACGGCTACTCGATGACGCTATCCGGCATCCTGCAGGCGCTGCTTCTCGGCATCGTCGAGGGCCTCACCGAATTCCTCCCGGTGTCCTCGACGGCGCACCTGCTGCTCGGCGGGGCGCTGCTCGGCTTCGACAGCCCCAACCGCACCTTCGAGGTGATGATCCAGCTGGGCGCCATCTGCGCGCTGCTGTTCGTCTATACCGGCCGGCTCTGGGGCATCGCGCGCGCGCTCGGCTCCGATCCCGGCGCGCGGCGCTTCGCGATCGGCATTCTGCTCGCGTTCCTGCCGGCCGTGCTGGTCGGCCTCGTCATCGGCAAGCACGTCGAGGCGCTGCTCTTTCATCTCTGGATTCCGTGCGTGACGCTCATCGTCGGTGGCGTGGTCCTGCTCGTCGTCGACCGCATTCCCTTCAAGCCGCGGCACACCGACGCGCAGAAATTCCCGGTCCTGACCTCGCTCGCGATCGGCGTCTGCCAGTGCCTGGCGATGATTCCCGGCGTCTCGCGCTCGGGCGCCACGATCGTGGGCGCGATGTTCCTGGGCGCCGACAAGCGCGCGGCGGCGGAGTTCTCGTTCTTCCTCGCGATGCCGACGATGGTCGGCGCGTTCGCCTACAAGCTCTACAAGGACTATGCGACGATGACCTTCGACCAGGCCGGGCTCATCGCCATCGGCTTCGTGGCGTCGTTCGTGGCCGCGGTGCTGGTCGTGCGCACGCTGCTGAATTTCGTGGCGCGCAACGGGTTCGCGCTGTTCGCCTATTGGCGCATCGCGGTCGGCACGGTCGGCCTCGTCGCCATCGCGGTGTACGGGACGAAGTAAGATGGAACGAACAGGAGGCGGGGAGGCGGGGAGAAGAGAATCTGCGCGCCAAAGGCGCGCGATCTGATCTTCTCCCTGTCTCCCCGCCTCCTGTTGCCTTTTCTTTCGACGAGGGAGCGACGAATGCCGAAGCAGATCATCTCGAGCAGCAAGGCGCCGACGACGGGGTTCACCGACAAGGCCAAGGCGCCGCCGATCGTCCAGGCGATCAAGGCGGGGCCGTTCCTCTACGTCTCGGGGCAGGGGCCGCTCGACCCCGACACCAAGGAGGTCGTCGCCGGCGACATCGAGGTGCAGACGCGGCGCACGATGGCGAACCTCGTGGCCGTGCTCGAAGCGGGCGGGGCCACGCTCGCCAACGTCGTGAACATGCGCGTGTGCCTGCGCGACACCGCCGACTTCCCGAGGTTCAACGAGACGTTCCGCGACATCATGGGCGAGCACAAGACCACGCGCACCTGCATCGGCGGCACTCCGCACAGGAAGGGCGTCAACGTCGAGATCGACTGCGTGGCGTACCTGGAGTAGCGCCGATCTGCGGGGTCCGCGGTCCCACGGCAAATTGCGCCGCCCGTTGCGCCCTTTTTGCGACTCGGGCAATCTTCGCGGCCGAAAATCCGGTCTCAGAGCCGGGCACATAATCCGATCAGGGAGCAACGCCATGCAGATCCGCCGCCTCGCCGCCATCCTGCCCTTGGCCGCCGCGCTCGCGGCGCCCGCCGGCGCAGAAGAGCTGAGGCTCATGACCGGCCCGCAGGGCGGAATCTGGATTCCGCTCGGCGGCGCGCTCAAGAACATGTGGGAGAAGAGCATCCCGGGCCTCTCGATCCAGACGCTGCCGGGCGCGGGCATCTCGAACGTGCGCGCGGTGCACGAGGGCAAGGCCGACATCGGCTTCGGCAACTCGATCACCACCGTCGACGCGATCGCCGGCAACGCGCCGTTCAAGGAGCCGCACAAGAACGTCTGCAACGTCGCGACGCTCTATCCGCAGTATTTCCAGGTCGTGGTGCTCGCGAGCTCGGGCATCAACGCGGTGGCCGATTTCAAGGGCAAGTCGCTGACGACGCAGGTGCGCGGCAACACCGGCGAGTTGATCACGCAGCACATCCTCAAGGTCGCGGGGCTCGGCTACGGCGACATGAAGGTGAGCTTCAGCTCCTACAACGATTCGGTCGACCAGATGCGCGACGGGCACGCGCAGATCTTCACGCTCGGCACGGCCGTTCCGGCCAATTCGGTGATGGATCTGGCGACGAGCCGCGACGTCAAGCTCCTCGACCTCTCGGCGCAGCACGACGCGATGCGCAAGATCAATCCCGGCTATACGCTGGTGACGATCAAGGCCGGCACCTATCCGAAGCAGGACAAGGACGTGAAGGTGATCGGCTACGCGACGCACATCGTCGCCTCGTGCAAGCTGCCGGACGACCGCGTCTACGCGATGACCAAGGCGATGCACGCGAACCTGAAGGACATGGCGGCGATCAACAAGCAGATCGCCGAGCTGACGCCGGCCGCCATGGCCGAAGACATCGGCGTGCCGATGCATCCGGGCGCCGCCAGGTACTACCGGGAAGCGACGAAGAAGTAGCCGCGCCCCGGCGAGCGGACCCGCGCGCATGACCGAGGTGGCGCCGACGGCGCCCCCGGCGCGCTCGTGGGCGGCCTACGCGATCGTCCTGGGCGGCGTCGCGATGTCGCTGTTCCACATCTACGCGATCGCGATCGCGCCGCCCGAAGCGTTCCCGTTCCGCGCCGCGCATCTCGCCTTCGCGATCGCCCTCGTCTTCCTGCTGTTCCCGCTGGTGAGGACCGGCGCGCGCGCGCGGCCGCGCTGGTGGGACGTGGTCGCGCTGCTGCTGGCGCTCGCCACCTGCGTCTACATCCTCGTTCTCTACAAGCCCTACATCTTCGAGCGCGATCCGTTCGTCGACACGCCCGATCTCCACGACAAGGTCATGGCGGTGCTGTGCGTCGTGATGGTGCTCGAGGCGACGCGGCGCATCCTCGGCTGGGCGCTGCCGATCACGGTGGCGCTGTTCCTCGGCTACGCGTTCGCGTTCACGAACATCGAATTCTGGAAATACGTCAACCAGCTCTATCTGACGACGCAGGGCATCTTCGGGCAGACGCTCGGCGTCTCGGCCGGCTACGTGCTGATCTTCGTGCTGTTCGGTTCGTTCATGGAGCGCGCCGGCACCGGCCAGCTCTTCATGGATTTCGCGCTGTCGCTCACCGGCCACACGGCGGGCGGGCCGGGCAAGGTCGCGGTGGTGAGCTCGAGCCTGTTCGGCACGATCTCCGGCAGCGCCGTCGCCAACGTCATGATCGACGGGCCGATCACGATTCCGCTGATGAAGCGCACGGGCTTCCCGGCGCATTTCGGCGCGGCGGTGGAAGCGGTGGCGTCCACCGGCGGGCAGATCATGCCGCCGATCATGGGGGCCGCGGCCTTCGTGATGGCCGAGTTCCTGAACGTGCCGTATTTCCAGGTCGTCGTCTGGGCGATCGTCCCGGCGCTGCTCTACTACGTCGCGTGCTTCGCGGCAGTGCATTTCCAGGCCAAGCGCCAGGGCCTCAAGGGGCTGCCGCGCGAGGAATGCCCGCGGCTGTGGCGCGTGCTCGGCGAGCGCGGGCACCTGTTCCTGCCGATCGTCGTCATCCTCGTCATCATGTTCACGGGATCGTCGGCGCCGCTCGCGGCGCTGGCGGCGACGGCCTCGTGCGTGCCGCTGATCTTCCTCCGGGGGCCGATGATCGCGGTGCCGCTCGTGGCCGCGCTCGGCGTGCTCGTGGCCATCGGCATGCGCTCGCTCGGCGGCTTCGAGGTGAGCGGGCCGGCCGTGGTCTGGGCCAGCGCCACGCTGGTCGGCGCCACCCTGCTGGCGGCGCTCGTGCAGGCGCCGGCGCGCGGGCGGCTCGGGCACGGCGCCGTGCTGGTCGTGGAGGCGCTGGTCGACGGCGCCAAGAACGCGCTCTCGGTGGCGCTCGCCTGCGCGGCAGCCGGCATCATCATCGGCGTCATCGAGCTGACCGGCCTCGGCATCACCTTCACGCAGTTCGTGCTGGTGCTCGCGCAGGACGCGCTGCTGCTCGCGCTGGTCGTCACCGCGGCGGCCGGCATCGTGCTCGGCATGGGCATGCCGACGACGCCGGCCTACATCATCATGGTGTCGCTGCTCGTTCCCGCGATCGCGAAGCTCGGCGTGCCGATTCCGGCCGCGCACATGTTCGCGTTCTATTTCGCGATCCTCTCGGCGATCACGCCGCCGGTGGCGCTCGCCGTCTACGCCGCCGCCTCGCTGGCCAAAGCCGATCTCTGGAAGACCGGCTGGGCCGCGGTGCGCATCGGCGCCGCCGGCTTCATCGTGCCGTTCATGTTCGCCTACGAGCCGGCGCTGATGCTGATCGTGAAGCCGGGCCAGTGGCACGAGGCCGTCATCGCGGCGGCCACCGCCACGATCGGCTGCGTCGCGCTGGCCGGCGGCCTCTACGGATATTTCGTCCGCGCCTGCGCGCTCTGGGAGCGCGCGGTGCTGCTCGCCGGCGCGTTCCTGCTGATCAAGCCGGGCTGGATCACCGACCTCGTCGGACTCGGGCTGCTCGCGGGCCTCGCCGCGTTTCAGATGCTCGGCCGCGGCCGCGCCGCGGCAGATTCGCAGGCCGTCGCGCGTTAGAGCAAAATCCGTTCCTGCGGAGGCAAAGGCGGGCGCAACATCGAGATCGCGTCCATCCTTCGAGGCCCGCCCAAGGATGGGCGGGCACCTCAGGATGAGGCGATTTGTTTGAGAAGAACGGCCTCATCCTGAGGTGCGGCCCCTCTTGGGGCCGCCTCGAAGGATGGACGCATGCGAGGCTTTGCCGTTGCCTGCGCGATTCCCCTGAACGGACTTTGCGCTAATTCGCGCTGCAGCCGCTGCACACCTCGACGCGGTTCGCGCGGATGTCGTCGGCGGCCTTGCGCAGGCCGGCCGCGGCCTTCTCCCAGCCTTTGCGCGCGGCCAGCGCCTTCGCGATCGTCTCGATCTCGGCCAGCGTGCGCGCCTTCGGAGCGCAGGAATCGACGACCGGCTTCCTGCCCGCCTCGCGCTCGAAGGCCGGCTTGGAGAGATAGGTCTGGATGCGCTGCTTCAATTCGGCGAGCCGCGTGCGATAGGCGGCGGCCTTCACTTTGCCCTCGAGCGTCTCGATGCGCGCCACGGCGCCCGGCCAGTCGAATTCGCCGAAGCGCACGCAGCCGCCGAAATGCGTCGTCCGCTTCAGCCACGGGAACGCATGCGGGTCGGCGCCGTAGAGCAAGCGATGGCTGGCGAAGAACAGCTTGTCCTCGGCGTCGCCCATCGCGGCCTGGCGCGCGAAGACGGCGAGATCCGGCTCGAAATACTCGTACTCGATCATCGAGCCGGCGAAGGCCGGGATGAATTTCGGATAGGCCGTGCCGAGCAGCGCGTGCAGCGCCTCGTATTTCGTCTCCTTGATGCCGGATTTGTCGATCGCGGCCGTATAGGCCTTGCCGAGCGCGTCGCCCCGGGCCAGCAGCGCGCCGAGCGACGCGCCCTTCTTCTTCGCGCAAGCCTCGCGCCACGCCGCGCGATACGCCTCGGTCTCGGCCCGGAGCGCGTCGGGAATCGGCAGCACGCGCCCGTAGTCCGGTTTCGCCGCAGCCGCGGCGCAGGGGCCCGCGGCGGCGCGGCGCGTCTCGGCGCCGGCATGCACGGACATGAGCGCCAGCGCGAGCGCCGCGCAGCCCAGCGACCGGATCATCGCGTCATTCTCCGCTGAATGCGTCCGCGCATCCTACGCAGCGCCGGCGCGGTGGGGAACCGGTCGCCCCGACGCGCCCTCGCTCGCCATCGCGTTCGCGTCCATCCTTCGAGGCCCGCCCTCGAGGAGGGCGGGCACCTCAGGATGAGGCTGATTTTGCTCGACCAAACAGGCCTCATCCTGAGGTGCCGCCGCCCCTGAGCTCTTGTCGAAGGGTGCGGCGGCCTCGAAGGATGGACGTGAACGGGGCATTGAACCTCTCGGCGCGCTCAATCCTTCGGAAACAGGAACTCGCGGCCCACTTTCACGCTGCGCTTGCCGTCGTAGTCGATGATGTCGGCGGTGGCGTAGGTTTCCATCCAGTTCTCGGGCAGGAAGGAGCCGGTGCCGATCGAATCGATCGGCGCGTCGGCCAGCGCCATCACGCGGCATTTCTCGGGGCCGAAGCCGGAGGAGGCGACGATGCGCACCTTGGGGAATCCGGCGGCGTCGCATTTCTCGCGCATCAGCCAGATCGCGGCGGCCGAGACGCCGGGGCCGATCAGGTGGCGCAGCTCCGGCTCGGTGCGGTAGCCGCGGATCGCGTCGGGCGCGTTGCGGTCGAGCACCTTGTAGGATTCGCCGGGGTCGAGCCCTTCCATGTAGCGGCTGCCCATCACGTCGAGCCGCACCGCGAGCTTGCCGGCGGCGGCGAGCTTCGGAAAGCGCCGGCACACGGCGAGCGTGTCGGTCACCTCCTTGCCGAAGTAATCGACGAGCACGGTGAGGTCTTCGTCCGGATAGGCTTCGTGATACATCTCGGCCGCGCGCACCGTGGAGCCGGCATAGCCGATGATCGCGTGCGGCATGGTGCCGACGCCGGCGTCGCGCCCGAAGAAGCCAGCGGTGGCGCCGGTGGCGTTGCCGACGAAGCCCTTGGCCTCGTGCTTCCGCCGCGCGCGCGCCGAGCCGACGCTGGCCGCATAGGCCATCAGCTCGGCCATCTGGATGCCGGCGCAGTGGCGCGCATCGAAGGCGAGGAACGCCACGCGCGGCAATTCCGAGCACATCGTGTAGGCGTTGTAGGCCGCCACGCAGCAGGCGCCGAGCTTCTGGAGGAAGATCGTCTCCAGATCGACGAGCGCGTGCAGCGAGCCCGAGAGATACAGGATCGGCTCGCCGGCGCCGACCCATTTGCCCTCGGGATATTTGAGCTTCACGTCGAACCGCGTGCCGCGCGCGGCGGCGATGCTCTCGAGCCACTCGATCATCAGCCGCGGCGCCGAGACGACCGGGCGGCGCATGAAGATCGCATAGGTCGCGCGCTTGTCGCCGAACTTACCGACGATGCCCTTGGAGCGGTTGAAATAGTGATCCGTCCAGGCCGGAACGTCGCGGTCCTCCGGCAGCAGGTTGATGCGCCGGGAATTGGCCTTCAGGGGGCCGGCGTCGTTCATGGCAGGCTCATCCGTGAGAATGCGGGCGCCGGGAAAGTAGGGCGGGGCGGGCGGAGAGTCACCACGCGGGGAGGAATAAGCGCTGGGAGGGTGACGCGACCAGAGAAAAAGTTCCTAGTTTGCATCACATCGACAAAATGGAAATAAGTCACCGCTTCCAATGTACGGAGGTGGAGACTGACCAAACTCTGACTTCAATTCCACCGACTTGCGTGCCAGCAAAAATTAGAGTAATGGCCCAATCAAGCCTGATATCTTCTGGACAAGACCTACGCAGCCGTCAATTGTCGCCGCTCCTTTCACGGCTTCCCATGCGGCGCCAACAATGTTGCGATTCGGCGCTGGCTTTGCGAGCTGAGATTGAATCGTGTCGATATCTGCCACCAGGCTCATTTTCTCAGCTTCGTCGGTTTGGGACCGAGCAATTTCATCGCGCAG
>JAEULD010000061.1 GCA_016792765.1 Candidatus Odyssella sp. | reverse complement strand
CGTCGAGATCGATCGCGTCGGCGGCCTTCACCGAGCCGAACGAGCGGGCGAGCCCTCTGATCTCGAGAAGGTTCATGCGCAGGCCTTGCGAACACCGTCATCCCGACCGAAGCGGACGCGCCCTTGCGCGGCCGCGAAGTGCGGCTCGCTCCGGTCGGGTTGACGGACTCGGAGAAGGGCGCTCGTCACCGGCCTACGAAATCGCCTCCATCTTCCCGCCGGTCGGAATGTTCGGCGCGGTCCGGTTGTCGGTGATGACGATGTCGTACTTGGCGCCGTCCTTGAGGCGCCACTGGCCGCCGACGAGCGGCGTGCGGGTGACGTTGGCGCGCGCGAACGGCGGCACGTTCTCCTGGTTCCACTTCACGGGGCCGACGATCGTCTGCAGATTCGTCTCCTTGATCGCCTTCACCATCGCCTTCTGGTCGCCGAGCGCGGGCGTGCGCTTCAGCACGTCCACGGCCACTTCGAACAGCGAGTGGATGAAGCCGATCGGCTGCGTCCACTGCTTCTTCGTGGCGGCGGTATAGGCGCTCGCGAGCTGCGCAGCACTCTGCCCGTTCAGCGACGACTTGAACGGATGCGACGGCGACCACCACACTTCCGACGAGAGATTGTTGCCGTCCTTGCCCAGCGCCTCCACCGCCACCGGGAACAGGATCGCCTTGCCGACCGAGGCCACCTTCGGCTTGAAGCCCTGCTGCAGCGCCTGCTTCCAGAACGTGGTGAAATCGGGCGGCAGCACCACGCCGGTGACGATCTCGCACTTCGCGTTCTTGAACGCCGCGATCTGCGCCGAGAAATTGTCGGTGAGGTTCTGATAGCGGCCGGGGTCGGTCAGCTTGAAGCCCTGCTTGTCGAGCACCGGCGGGAAGCCGACGTTCTTGTCGCCCCAGGCGTTGCCGTCGCCGTCGTTCGGGAACAGGCCGCCCACCATCTTGTTGGTCGGCACCTGATTCCACATGTTCGTGAACACGGCGATGATGTCTTCGAGGCCCCAGAAATAGTGATAGGTGTAGTTGAAGCCCTTCCAGGCCGGCGGGCCGCCGGCCGGGTTCGCCTGCCGCCCGATGAACCAGGGCTGCCACGGCGCCATCGTCGAAACGCAGGCCTGCTCCTCGATCTCGCATTGCGTCGAAACCGGGTTCGTCGTCTCGGGCGTCGAGGCGACGAGCATCAGGTCGATCTTGTCCTGGACGATGAGGTCCTTCGCCACCTGGGCCGCGCGGTTCGGATTCGACTGGCTGTCTTTCACGATCACGTCGACCGGATAGGTGCGGCTGCCCACCTTCAGGCCGCCCTTCATCGCCTCCTTGAACGCGGCGACGGTGAAGTTGTCGGCCTCGGCGAAGGCGGCGAGCGGCCCCGTCTGCGGGCTCACATAGCCGAGCTTGATCGTCCGCGTCTGCGCGATCGCGGGCGCCGCGATCGCGGCGCTGCCGGCGGCCGCGCCGGCGAGGAAGGTGCGGCGGGCGATTTTCTTCTGCTTGTCAGTGGTCATACTTCCTCTCCCTTGGGCTGTGCTCTTTGATTTGTTGTCGTCCCGGGCGCGCCGCAGCACGCCGCTCCTTCAGCGGCGTGGTGCGGCGCAGACCCGGGACCTAAACGATGCGTCCACACTGCTTCGCTCCAGCGCCTCGCTTGGGTCCCGGGTTAGCAGTGCACCACGTCGCGCCAAGCGCGCGCCGTGCTGCACAGCACCCGGGATGACATGACATTGTGCTTGCGGAAATGAGCAGGGCGCTCCTCACCCCTTCCCCAGCACGCTGAGCTTGTCGGTATTCACGAGATCGGGCGCGGTCCAGCCGTTCACGTCGTATTCGGCCATGCACTTCTCGGCGAACTGCTTCAGGCGAACGTCGGTGCCGGCAGCCATCGCGCCGAACAGCGCGTAGCGCCGGATCTCCTCGTGGCTGCCGCTGTAGTTGATCTCGTAGAGCTCGTGGCGCGCGCCGAATTCGGTGCCGATCGCGTCCCACAGCAGCTTCATCAGCTTCACGCGATCCTCGGCGCCGATCCCGCCCGAGCCGCGCATGTATTTGTCGAGATAGCCGCGCAGCGCCGGATTCTTGAAGTCGGCGACGTGCGAGTTGAGATAGATGAGGCCGCTCGCGACCGTCTTCTCGATCAGGTTCTTGATCTGAACGTAGGCCTCCGGCGCCAGCACCTGATAGGCCGCGGCCGGCTCCATCGCCGGCAGGATGGCACCCCCTTCCCACGGATCGCCGTGCTTGGCCATCGCGTCGGACAGGCCCCAGATCATGTTCCGCCACGCGATCACCTCGCCGATGTTCGCCTCGACGCCGCGGAACGCGCGCGCGCCGGTGATCTCGGTGGCCTTGATGAAGCAGCCGGTGATGAAGTCGAGCTTCACGGCGAGGCGCGTGCAGCCGTGGATCAGCGCGCGCGGCAGGAAGCCGGTGCGCGGGAAGAAATTGTTCGCCTTCTCGACGTCGCCGTAGACGAACACGTCCTCCCAGGGCACGAACGCGTTGTCGAGCACGAAGATCGCGTCGTTCTCGTCGAGCCGGCTCGAGAGCGGGTAGTCGAACGGGCTGCCGAGCACCGCCGCGCGATATTCGTTCGACGTGCGGCAGATCAGCTTCACGCCCTTCGCGTTGGTCGGGATCATGAAGACGCAGGCGTAATTCTTGCCCTGCACCGGAATGAGCCCGTGATGCGCGACGAAGGTGTAGTGCGTGAGCGCCGAGCCGGTCGCCACCACCTTGGCGCCGCTCAGATAGAGGCCGGCGTCGGTCTCCTTGGTCACGTGCACGAACACGTCGGTGCCGCCGCCGGGCGAGCCGGGCGCCGCGTTGCGGTCCACGGGCGGGTGGATGATCGCGTGGTTGACGAACGGCACGCGCTCCTGGCTGAAGCGATACCAGCGTTTCGCGTTCTCCTCGTAGGGCGCGTAGAATTTCGCGTTGGCGCCGAGCGTGGCGAGGAACGCGGCCTTGTAGTCGGGCGAGCGGCCGAGCCAGCCATAGCCGATTCGCGCCCATTCGGCGATCGCGTCGCGGCCCTTCACCTGCTCCTCGACGGTCGTCGGCGCCTTGAAATAGCGCTGCGTGAAGCCGCCCCACTCGGTCGGCATCGTCAGCACGTTCTTGCCGCTGTCGTGGTCTTCGTGCAGCGCGTCGTAGAGGCGCGCGATCATGCGCGCGCAGTTCTGGAACGCCGGGTGCTCGGTGATCTTCTTGACGCGCTCGCCGTAGATCCAGATTTCGCGCCCGTCGTCGAGGCTGTCGAGATATTCGCGGCCGGTGTAGGGCAGCGTCTTGGCACCCGCGGAACGTTTCTTGGCCGCACTCGCGCCTGGTGGCGTCATGTCTTCCTCCCGAACGATACGCACGCGACGTCTGCCGCGCGACGCGGCGCGTCCCGATTGCAGCCACTCTAGCATGGCTCCGTGCCGGTCGAGACTACGCACTTGGCGAAGAATTCGAGGCCGCGCCGAAACGCGGTTTCCAGAGGGAAAGCGCGGCGCCGGGGCAAGGTGCGAAATTTGATCTGGGTCAAAGCGGGGCGGGTTCCGTGCCTGCATCCTGGGCAAACGGCGAAATGCCGAGACCAGCGATCGAGGAGCCGCCATGCAGATCGTCAGCGATACCCTGCCGCAGCGCGCGGGATCCCAGCGGACCGGCGGATTGTGGGCGCTGTGGAAGCAGCGCTGGTTGCAGCGGCGCGAAGACGCGAAGCTGCGCGCGGAATTGCGCTACGAGCTGCGCTGCCTCGACGAGGCCGGCGAGCTGGAGGGCGCGCTGGCCCAGATCGGGCTTTCGCGCGCGGCGATTCCGGAGTTGTTGCGGCTCTACCCCGGCTCGGTCCGGCGTTACGGCGCGATGACCGGGCGCTTGGGCGTGCGGCCGCCCTCGCCGCGGGCGGGGCTCGTGGCATTGGTCGGCTCGCGCCGCCGTTGCCTGTTCTGCGCCGAGACCGCGCGGTGCGATCGCTGGCTCGCCTCCGACGCGCGGCGCGGCAACGAAGAGTTCTGCCCGAACGCGGGCACGTTCGAGGCGATCAAGAAGCGCGCGTAGGGCGCGGCCCGCCGAACGAATCGAGACGAGACGAAAGGGCGGGCCCGAGACCCGCCCTTTCGGTTTCGGGGTATCCGCTACGCCGCGTGGCGGTCGAAGCGGCGGCGGTGCCAGTGCTTGGCCGGGCCGTGCCGGTTGGGCTGCCCCGGCTTCGGCTGCTGGCCCTGCGGGCGCGGACCCTGCGAGCGCTCGGGCTGGGACCGCTCCTTCAGCGGCGCGGGCTGGCCGCCCACCACCTCGATCGTGCGCTTGGTGAGGCGCTCGATGTCGCGGAGATAGGCGCGCTCGCTGCCGTCGCACAGCGAGATCGCGGCGCCCTCGGCGCCGGCCCGCGCGGTGCGGCCGATGCGGTGCACGTAGGTTTCCGGCACGTTCGGCAGCTCGTAGTTCACCACGTGCGTGACGCCGTCCACGTCGATGCCGCGCGCGGCGATGTCGGTCGCCACCAGCACGCGGGCGCGGCCCGTGCGGAAGCGGTCGAGCGCGCGCTGGCGCGCGTTCTGCGACTTGTTGCCGTGGATCGCGTCGGCCGGGATCTTCGCGCGCTCCAGCGTCTCGGCCACGCGGTTGGCCGCGTGCTTGGTGCGCGTGAACACGATCACGCGCGCCAGCGCCGCGTCGTCGAGCAGCTTCACGAGGTGCGTGCGCTTCTCCGACTGGTGCACGAAATGCACGCTCTGGCGGATGCGATCCACCGTGATCACCTTCGGCGTCACTTCCACGCGCGCCGGCTGATACAGCATCTCGCTCGCGAGCTTCGCCACTTCGGGCGGCATCGTCGCCGAGAAGAACATCGACTGGCGGCGCTTCGGCAGCGCGGCCACGATCTTCCGGACGTCGCGCACGAAGCCCATGTCGAGCATGCGGTCGGCCTCGTCGAGCACGAGATGCGTCACGCGGTCGAAGCGCACGTGGCCCGACTGCATGTGGTCCATGAGCCGGCCCGGCGTGGCGACGAGGATGTCGACGCCGCGGTGGAGCGACTTGATCTGCTCGCCGTAGCCGACGCCGCCGACCACGACGGCCGCGCGCAGGCCGAGGAAGCGGCCATAGGCGCGGAACGCCTCTTCGATCTGGATCGCGAGCTCGCGCGTCGGCGCCAGGATCAGCGCGCGCGGGCTTTTCGGCACCGGGTGCGCGCGGTTGGCGGAAAGATGCTGGAGGATCGGGATGGCGAAGGCCGCGGTCTTGCCGGTGCCGGTCTGCGCGATGCCGAGCAGGTCCTTGCCGGCGAGGAGCGAGGGGATGGCCTGGGCCTGGATCGGGGTGGGGGTTTCGTATTTCTCCGCCGTCAGAGCGCGGAGGATCGGCTCGGCGAGGCCGAGCGAAGCGAAAGAGGTCGTCAAGTTCAGTCCTTTATGTGCGCGGCAAGCCACGGGCCCGCACGGGAATCGTGCGGCCGCCTTGCGGCGCGGTACGAAGCCCCACGCGCGTTGGGGCCGCTTATGTCGGTCAGGGAATTCTTCGGGAAAGTGCGCCGCTGGCGGGCTCGTAAGGCCGTGCGCCGGGCGCATTCGCGCGATCGCGAGGAATCTATGTGCGGCGCAACATAGCGATGAAACGGGCGGTGTCAACAGCGCGCGCAACTTTATTTCGCGGTCGTTGGCCTCGGCGGCGGCGCGTTCAACCGCATACCACGGCCCCGGCCGCGCGCAGAGCCTCGATCTCCGCGGCGGAATAGCCTGCCTCGCCAAGCACTTCGCGCGTGTGCTGGCCGAACAGCGGGGCGGGGCGGCGGATGCCGCCGGGGGTCTCCGAGAGCTTGATCGGCAGGCCGATGGCCTTGGTCGGGCCGGCCTTTGGATGCACGGTCTCGACGATCATCGCCCGCGCCTGCGCCTGCGGGTCGGCGTGCATCTCGGCGACGGACAGCACGGGGCCGGCGGGCAGGCCGATCTCCTCGAAGCGCGCGAGCCAATCCGCGCTCGTGCGCTTCTTCAAGAACGGCGCGAGCGTTTCCACCAGCAGCGCGAGATTCGTCATCCGCCCGCGATTGTCCTCGAAGCGCGGATCGTCGCGCAGCGCGGGCGCGCCGATCGTGCGCGTGAAGCGATCCCAATTCGCCTGGTTCGCGGCGCCGACGGTGATCCAGCCGTCGGCGGTCTCGAACGCCTGATAGGGCGCGTTGAGCGGATGCGCCGAGCCCATCGGGCCGGGCGCGACTCCGGTCGCGAACGCGATCGCGGACTGCCAATAGGTGTGCGTGATGCCGGCCTCGAAGAGCGACGTGTCCACGCGCTGGCCCTTGCCGGTGCGCAGGCGCTCGACATAGGCGGATACGCAGCCGAGCGCGCCCAGGATTCCGGCGGTGATGTCGGAGACCGGCGCCCCCACCTTCACCGGCGGGCGGCCCGGCCCCTCGCCGGTGATCGACATGAGCCCGCTCATGCCCTGCGCGATGAGGTCGAAGCCGCCGCGCTCGGCATAGGGCCCGGTGCGGCCGAAGCCCGAGATCTCGCAATAGATCAGCGCCGGGTTGATCTTGGCGAGCGCGTCGTAGCCGAGGCCGAGCTTCGCCATCGTGTCGTGGCGATAGTTCTCGATCAGCACGTCGGCCGTCGCGACGAGCCGCAGCAGCGCCGCGCGCGCCGCCGGGTGCTTCAGGTCGAGCGCGATGCCGCGCTTGTTGCGGTTCATCATCAGGAACGCGGCCGATTCGCCGTTCACCTCGGGCGGCACCGAGCGGCGCGAATCGTCGCCGCCGGGCACGCGCTCCACCTTGATCACGTCGGCGCCGAGATCGGCGAGCATGAGTCCGCAGGTCGGCCCCGCCATCACATGCGCGAGCTCCAATACGCGCATCCCGGCCAGCGGCCC
The DNA here is from genome assembly GCA_016792765.1 of Candidatus Odyssella sp. Lineage (GTDB taxonomy): Bacteria > Pseudomonadota > Alphaproteobacteria > Bin65 > Bin65 > SBBV01. The sequence continues at coordinate 145 of JAEULD010000061.1, read as the reverse complement.
GCAGCGCGTCATCCGGCGGACCGCTTGGAACAGGAGACGTCGAGGCCCCGGGACGAAATAGCAAGCGAACCACGGAGGCACGGAGGCACGGAGGCAGAACTCTTGCGCGCCCAAAGGGCGCGCTGATCTTTCCCTTCTCCGTGTC
>JAEULD010000038.1 GCA_016792765.1 Candidatus Odyssella sp. | reverse complement strand
AACACGCTGCTCTTGCCGCCCGAGGCGAGCTTGAAGTCGCCGCCGGTGAGCACGGATTTGGTGGCGATGAGCGCCTTGAGGCGCGTGCGCTTGGCGAGATCGAGGCGGACGGTCTGGGTCATGGCAACGCGGGCAAGAGGTACAGGGTCAATGAGCCGGTTTTGACCCGTTGACCGAACGACTTCAAACCAAAACGCCGGCGCGCGCGGCCGATCGCCGTCGCAACACGGATAGCGGGGAAGATTCGCCGGGACCGAAACGAGCCGGCCCGACAGTGTAGGAATGAAATTTACAAAAAGGGTCGGACCCGTTTTTCTTATTAAATACTTTTATGATAAATCGTTTCAATTGGTTCAAATCATAGCATCCTGGCGCTCGCCGGGTCGCGCAGGGCCACCGATCGGAAACGTCAATCCGGCCGACGCGTGGCTCTGTTATCGGACAATGAATCCGCGCGTTTTCAGATTGTTGTCGGATTTGTTTATTGTGGGCGTTGAAGTCTGAATCCGGTATAGTGCGGTTTCGGGCCGGCGGATCGATCCGCCCGGCTCGGTTCGAATGCTGACGTCGGGGCAAGCGGGCAAACGGGCGATGAGCGGACGCGCAGCGGCGATGGGCACCAGGCGGCGGGGCGGACGCAAGTCCGAAGGCCTGCGCCTGCTGCCGAAAGAATGGAGCGATCTCGGCCGGCGCCGTTTCCGCCAGTTCTGCGGCGTGGCGCTGGTGGCGCTGGCGCTGGCCGCGCTCGTGGCCTTGCTCACCTATCACCGCAGCGACCCCTCGGGCGACCACGCGACCGCGGCGGCGGCGAAGAACCTGCTCGGCCGCCCCGGCGCGTTCGCGGCCAACTTCATCTGGCAGTGGCTCGGCCTCGCCGCGCTGCTGCCGCCGGCCGTGGCCCTGCTGTGGGGCGTGCGCCTCGCGGCGACGGACATGCCCCCGGTTTCGCCGTGGCGCCTGCTCGCGCTGCCGGTTCTCGTGATCTTCGCCGTGGTCGCGCTCTCGGCGGCGTTCCCGCTCTATCCGTGGCCGGTCGAGGCCGGCATGGGCGGCATTTCCGGCCGACTGCTGCTGAGCGCGGCCGGCGACATCGTGCGCGAGGCCGATTGGGCGGCGCCGCGCTGGGCGATCGCCGCGATCGCGGCGCTGTGCGCGCTCGCCGCGCTCGGCATCGTGCTCGGCGTTGCGCGCACCACCTGGCTGCGGATCGGACGTGCTTTGTGGATCGCGCTGCGCACCGGCGCGATGGCGCTGTTCGCGGCCGCGGCCTGGCTCGTGGCGCTGCTGACGCGGCGGCGCGAAGGCGCGCCGGCGCCGGCGCGCCCGATCGAGGTGGCCGCGCATCCGCGCGCGCGGGTCTCGCCGGCCGAAGACCGCGATCCGATCGTGACCGGCCCGACCTTCGAGACCGTGCCGGCCGAGGAGCCGCCGCTCGTACCGGGCAAGAAGCGCACGAAGGAGGCGATCGTCGCCCCGCCGCCCAAGAAGCCGCCGGCCGGCAAGCTCGAGGAGGAGCGCCGGCAGAAGAAGCTCTCGCTCGAGCCCGGCGCCTACGAGCTGCCGCCGATCGACGTGTTGCAGAAGGGTTCGCGCCAGCCGGCCGCCGTCGCGGACGAGACCGCGCTCGCCGAGAACGCGCGCTATCTCGAGACCGTGCTCGACGATTTCGGCGTGAAGGGCCGCATCGTGAAGGTGCGCCCCGGGCCGGTCGTGACGCTCTACGAGCTCGAGCCGGCGCCGGGCGTGAAGTCCTCGCGCGTGATCGCGCTCGCCGACGACATCGCGCGCTCGATGAGCGCCGTCGCCTGCCGCGTCGCCGTCGTCACCGGCCGCAACGTGATCGGCATCGAGCTGCCGAACGCGAACCGCGAGACCGTGTATCTCCGCGAGCTGCTCGCCTCGCAGCAATACGAGCAGACCAACGCGGCGCTGGCGCTGGTGCTCGGGAAGGACATCGGCGGCGCGCCGGTGATCGCCGATCTCGCGCGCATGCCGCATCTGCTGATCGCCGGCACGACCGGCTCGGGCAAGTCGGTCGGCATCAACACGCTGATCCTGTCGCTGCTCTACCGGCTGCCGCCGGACAAGTGCAAGTTCATCATGGTCGATCCGAAGATGCTGGAGCTGTCGATCTACGACGGCATTCCGCAGCTTCTGGCGCCGGTCGTCACCGAGCCCAAGAAGGCGATCGTGGCGCTGCGCTGGACCGTGAAGGAGATGGAGCGCCGCTATCTCGCGATGTCGAAGATGGGCGTTCGCAATCTCGACGGCTACAACCAGCGCCTGCTCGATCTCAAGGCCAAGGGCGAGCAGCCGACCGAGCGCGTGCAGACCGGGGTCGACCCCGAGGGCACCGCGATCTTCGAGGACAAGCCGCTGCCGCTCGATCCGTTGCCGTTCATCGTCGTCATCGTCGACGAGATGGCGGACCTGATGATGGTGGCGGGGAAGGACATCGAGGCGGCCGTGCAGCGCCTCGCGCAGATGGCGCGCGCGGCCGGCATCCACCTCATCACCGCCACGCAGCGCCCGTCGGTCGACGTCATCACCGGCACGATCAAGGCGAACTTCCCGACGCGCATCTCGTTCCAGGTCACCTCGAAGATCGATTCGCGCACGATCCTCGGCGAGCAGGGCGCCGAGCAACTGCTCGGCCAGGGCGACATGCTGTTCATGGCCGGCGGCGGGCGCATCACGCGCGTGCACGGGCCGTTCGTGTCCGACGCCGAGGTCGAGAAGGTGGTGAAGCACTTGAAGGCGCAGGGCCAGCCCTCCTACATCGAGCAGGTGACGCAGGACGAGGACGAGGAAGATCCGCTCGGCCTCGGCGGCAGCGGCGAGGAGGAAGGCGAGGACGGCGGCCTCTATCGCCAGGCGGTCGAGATCGTGCTGCGCGAGCGGAAGGCCTCGACGAGCTTCATCCAGCGGAAGCTCCAGATCGGCTACAACCGCGCGGCGCGCCTCGTCGAGCGCATGGAAGAGGAAGGCATCGTCAGCCCCGCCAACCACGCCGGCAAACGCGACATCCTGCGCGAGATTTGAACGGCGCCTCCTCGGGCTTCGAAGCCACGGGGTTGCAGCGTCATTCGGCCGATCGCGCGCCGTGGCGGCGCCACAGTGAGCGCACGATTTCGCCTCGCCGCGCGTTATTCTCGGGACGCCACGTGGAGATGTTGGAATGCGTTTCGCACAGTCGATCGTGATCGCCGGCTCGATGATGCTAGCCACGGCGGCGCCATGCGCTCAGGCGCAGGGCCTTTCGCCGGCCGATCAGGCGCAGGTCGCGCAGGTCGAGGCCTATGTCAACCGGATCACGACGTTCAAGGCGGATTTCGTGCAGATCGCGCCGAACGGGGCGACCGCGCGCGGCACGATGTGGATCATGCGGCCGGGGCGGCTGCGCGTCGAATACCGCCCGCCGGTGAAGCTGCGCATCTTCGCGACGCCGCAATGGCTCATCGTCGAGGACTGCAAGGTGAAGGAGCCGCAATACCTGCCGCTGCGCTCGACGCCGGCCGGCATCCTGATCCAGGAGCGCATCGCGCTGTCGGGCGAGTTCACGGTGACGAGCGTGAAGCGCGAGAACCAGTGGATCACGCTCGCGATCGTCGAGACGAAATCGCCCGAAAAGGGCCAGATGCGGCTCGTGTTCCGCGCCAACCCGCTGCAGCTCATCGGCTGGACCGTCGTCGACCAGACCGGGGCGCCCACGCAGGTCTCGCTCGAGAACGTCCAGGCCGGCCTTGCGCTCGACGTCAACCAGTTCGGCTTCATCAGCAAGTGCGAGTAGCCGAACGGAGCGCGCCGCACGCCTGACCAAGACAGGGGTCTGACCCTTTTTTACGTTGCGTTTCATTGGCCGTTCTTGCATGCTTGCAGTCCATTTGCGGGGGCCAGCCATGCCGCGGCCGCGCCGCGTTCAGCTTCCCGGCGCCGTCTATCACGTGACCAACCGCGGTCTCGGGCGGCAGCCGATCTTCGCCGACGCGGCCGACGCGCGCCGGTTCATGGCGCTGCTCGACGAGACGGCGACGCCGCTCGGCTGGCGCGTCCAGGCCTATTGCCTGATGACCGACCGCTATCACTTCGTGCTCGAGACGCCGCAGCCCAACCTCTCCGCCGGCATGCAGGCCCTGGGCGGCCGCTACACGCAGGCGTTCAACCGGCGGCACGGCCGCGACGGCCCGCTGTTTCGCGGCCGTTTTCACACCCTCGTCGTCGAGCGCGAGACCGCGCTGGTTCCGCTCGTGCGCTACCTCGTCCTCGCGCCGGTGCTGGCCGGCCTCGCCCCGGATCCCGCGGCCTGGCGCTGGAGCAGCTATCGCGCGACCGCGGGCACCGCGCCGGCGCCGGGCATCGTCGACCTGTCGTGGCTGGGCGCCGCCTTCGGCCTGCCCGTGCCGGCGGCGCAGGAGGCATGGCGCGCCGACATCGCGCGGAGCATGGCCGCGCCGGACGAGGTTCGCGCGATCGAGCGGCGGCTCGCGAACCGCTCGATCCTCGGCAGCGCCGATTTCGTGCGCCAGACCCGCCGCGCGGCGCGCCGTCAGCCGCTCGAACGCGGCCAGCGGCCGGCGCGCGCAAGGCGCCGACGGCCGGCCGGTCCGGCCTCGCCGGATGCCGGCGGCTGACCGCTTTTGCGCTTGCGACCGGGCCGATTTCCGCCACGAATGGCGTATACTGAGCGGATGCGCCTTTCGAGGCATGACACGAGCGACGTGAGACGATGAACGAAATGCCAAGGCCGCCGCGCGGCGGCGATCCGCTTCCGCTGGTGGGCGTCAGCGCCTGCCGCATCATCCGCGACAGCCATTTTCCCGGCCACTGGACGGCCGAGCGCTATCTGCACGCGGCGGCCGAGGCCGCGGGTGCGCTTCCGATCCAGATCCCGGCGCTGGGCGGCACCGCGCTCACCGACCTGCAGTTGCACGCGCTGCTGGAGCGCCTCGACGGGCTGCTGCTCACCGGCAGCCCCTCCAACGTCGAGCCGCGGCACTACGACGGCCCGCCGAGCGCGGAAGGCACCGCGCACGATCCCGACCGCGACGCCACCACGCTGCCGCTGATCCGCATGGCGGTGCGCGACGGCGTGCCGCTGCTCGCGATCTGCCGCGGCATCCAGGAGCTCAACGTGGCGCTGGGCGGCACGCTGCACCAGCGCCTGTGGGAGGTGCCGGGCCGCATGGACCACCGCTCCGACAAATCCAAGCCGCCGCTCGAGCGCTACGAGCCGCGGCACGCGGTGAGCCTGCGCATGGGCGGGCCGATCGCGGTGATCGCCGGGGCGAGCGAGGCCGTCGTGAACTCGCTGCACGCGCAGGCGATCGACCGGCTCGCGCCCGCATTGCAGGCCGAGGCGCACGCGGCCGACGGCACGATCGAGGCGGTGAGCGTGAAATCCGCGCGCGCCTTCGCGATCGGCGTGCAGTGGCACGCCGAATGGAAGTGCACCGAGGATCCGCTGAGCGTCTCGCTGTTCAAGGCGTTCGGCGACGCCTGCCGCGCGCGCGCGGGCGCGCGTCACGGGCGTCCGCGTGTAGCCCCTGCGGGCGGGTTCGAAACCCGCGCTGCGAAGCGCGATCGCAGCCGCGCCGTTGTGTCGCCGCGAGCTTGATGGCACAACGCGGCCATGACCGAATTCCTCTCGAAGAAGCCGATCCCGCCGCGCGAGCGGCTCATCGTGGCGCTCGACATGCCGAGCGCCGCCGAGGCCAAGGCGCTGGTCGAGCGGCTCGGCGATGCCGTGTGGTTCTACAAGCTCGGCCTCGAGCTGTTCATGGGCGGCGGCTATTTCGAGCTGATGGAATGGCTGGCCGCGCGCGGCAAGAAGGTGTTCGTCGATCTCAAATTCTTCGACATCCCGCAAACGGTCGGCTCCGCGGTGCGCAATCTCGCGAAGCGCAACGCCTATTTCGCCACCGTGCACGCCTACGAGCCCGTCGTCGAGGCGGCGCTCGCCAACAAGGGCGGCACGCGCATTCTCGCCGTCACCGTGCTGACGAGCTTCGACGACAAGGACCTGGCGAACGCCGGCTATCGTCACGACGTGCGCACGACGGTGCTCGCCCGCGCCCGGAGCGCGCTGGCCCGCGGCTGCGACGGCATCGTGTGCTCGGGCCAGGAGGCGGAGGCCATCCGGCGCGAGCTGGGCCCGGACCTGTTGCTCGTCACGCCCGGCATCCGCCCGTTCGAGAACCGCCCGAGCGACGGCGGCCGAACGAAAAGCGTTCGCCTGACGCCGGGCCAGGCGCCCGACGACCAGAAGCGCGCCGTCGACGTCGAGGACGCGTTCCGCTACGGCGCCGACTACATCGTGGTCGGGCGGCCGATCCGCGCCGCCGCCGATCCGGCGCTCGCCGCCGCCGAAATCCAGCGGCGCATCGCGGCGCTGTTCGCCGGCGTGGCCGCGCGCTGACCGCCCGGTGCGGTGCGGGCAAAGGCCTGCAGCGCCTCGGCAATTTCCGGCTCACAGAGGCGTTACGACGCATCTCTTGTTCGCGCGCGCGGCGGCACCCATATCGGGGGTCGAAGCGGCTTCGGATCCCTCAGGCCGGAGCCGTCCGCGGAGCCGGTCCCCTCCCGGCGAACGCGGAACCGTATACGGTCCTTCCGGGCGCGTCGTGATCCCCCTCACGACGCGCCACTCTTTTGTGCGCCGCCCGCGCGCGGAGCCGCGGCCTAGATTCGTCCGCTCTTGAGCGCGCCGGGGCCGCCGCTAGATTGGCGCCCTCATCGAACGCCACCCGCGCATGCGCCTCGTCACCTGGAACATCAATTCGGTCCGCCTTCGCATCGACCTCGTCGCGCAGCTCGCGCGCGACTGGTTGCCGGACGTGATCTGCCTCCAGGAAACCAAATGTCCCGACGAGCTGTTTCCGCGCGACGCGATCGCGAAGATGGGCTATCCGCATCAGGCGATCGTCGGCATGAAGGGCTATCACGGCGTGGCGATCCTCTCGCGCCTGCCGCTGGCGAAATCCGGCCACCTGCATTGGTGCGACAAGGAGGATTGCCGCCACGTCTTCGCGACGCTGCCCGGCGGCATCGAGGTTCACAATCTCTACATTCCGGCCGGCGGCGACGTTCCCGACCCCGACGAGAACGACAAGTTCGCGCACAAGCTTTCGTTCCTGCGCGAGCAGACACGGTGGTGGAAAGGGCGCGGCAAGGCGAAGAAGCGCATCCTCGTGGGCGACCTCAACGTGGCGCCGCTCGAGAACGACGTGTGGTCGCACAAGCAATTGCTCGACGTGGTGAGCCACACGCCGATCGAGGTGAAGCTGCTCGGCGCCCTGCAGAAGGCGCACGGCTGGGTGGATGCGGTGCGCCATTTCGTTCCGCCCGAGCAGAAGCTCTATTCGTGGTGGAGCTATCGCGCGCAGGACTGGCGCGCCTCGGACCGCGGCCGGCGGCTCGACCATGTGTGGGTGACGCCGGACCTGGTCGAGCGCCTCGCGGGCACGGCGATCCTCAAAGACGCGCGCGACTGGGCGCGCGCCTCGGACCACGTGCCCGTCGTCGTCGATTTCGCGGATTGATTCCGCGCTAGATGCTCCAGCGCCTCCGGTTGTCCGGCAGCGTCGCCCAGCGCCACATGCCTTTGACGTCGGCGATCAGCCCGCCGGGACGGACGAGACGCGCGAAATCGGCGACGGTGAGCGCGGCGTAGGGGGCGTGCATGACGGCGCCGACCAGCGCGTCGAACGCGCCGAGCTTCGCGAGATCGCCGGCCAGCGCGATGCCGTATTCGGCCTCGGCCTCCTCGGCGTCGGCGAACGCGTCGTGGATCGCCACCGTGTGCCCCCGCGCCTCGAGGCCGGCGACGATGTCGACGACCTTGGAATTGCGCAGGTCGGGGATGTTTTCCTTGAAGGTGAGGCCGAGCACGAGGATCGAAGACGGCTTGCCGAGCGCGGCATCGATCTGCCCCGCGATGTAGTCGCCCATGCCGTCGTTGATCCGGCGGCCGGCCAGGATCACCTCCGGATTGTGCCCGAACTGCTGCGCCTTGTAGGCGAGGTAATAGGGATCGACGCCGATGCAGTGGCCGCCGACGAGGCCGGGTACGAACGGCAG
>JAEULD010000037.1 GCA_016792765.1 Candidatus Odyssella sp. | reverse complement strand
CCGCATCGGCACCGGCTTTCGCGCGGGCCTCGCACGTGCTTTGTTGCTTTCGTCAACTCTGTGAAGCGACAAAAGAGACAATGAACGTCTTCTCCCACTTCCGCGACGAGATCGCGGGCATGATCGGCCGGCTCTCGGACGCGGGCACGCTGCCCGCCGGCCTCGACACGTCGCGCGTGACGGTCGAGCCGCCGCGCGAGGCTTCGCACGGCGATCTCGCGACCAACGCCGCGATGGTGCTGGCCAAGGCCGCGGGCAAGCCGCCGCGCGCGATCGCCGAGGCGCTGGTGGCCGAGCTGCGCAAGCACGAGGCGATCGAGGCGGCCGAGATCGCCGGGCCGGGCTTCATCAATCTCCGCGTCCGCGCCGAATTCTGGCGCGCGCGCCTCGCCGACGTGCTCCAGGCCGGGCTCGCCTATGGCGACAGCGCCATGGGCAAGGGCGAGGCGATCAACGTCGAATACGTCTCCACGAATCCCACCGGCCTCCTGCATGTCGGCCACGCGCGCGGCGCGGTGTTCGGCGACGTGCTCGCCTCGCTGCTCGAGAAGGCGGGCTTCAAGGTCACGCGCGAATATTACGTCAACGACGCCGGCAAGCAGGTGGAGGCGCTGCGCGACAGCTTCATCGGCCGCCTGCGCCAGCAGATCGGCGAGGACATCCCCGACAGCGCGTTCGGCACGACGTTCCAGTATCCCGGCGAGGAGATCGCCGACGCCGCGCGCGCCGCGCTCGCGGCCGATCCGGCGAAATGGCGATCGCTCGGCCGTTCGCCGAGCGACCTCGACGCGGCGCAGCGCTTCGCCGTCGCCTACATGATGGACCGCATCCGCGAGGACCTGGCGGCGCTCGGCGTTCGCCACGAGGTGTTCACCTCGGAGCGGCACGATCTCGTCGAGAAGGGCAAGGTCGACGAGGCGCTCGCGACGCTCGAGAAGCTCGGCCACATCTATGTCGGCGTGCTCGAGCCGCCCAAGGGCAAGACCCCCGACGATTGGGAGCCGCGCGCGCAGACGCTGTTCCGCGCGACCAGCTTCGGCGACGACGTCGATCGCCCGCTCAAGAAATCCGACGGCTCGTGGACCTATTTCGCGAGCGACATCGCCTATCACCTCGACAAGTTCCGGCGCGGCTTCCGCACGATGATCGACGTGTGGGGCGCCGATCACGGCGGCTACGTGAAGCGCGTGGCCGCCGCGGTGAAGGCGGTGACCGGCGGCGAGGGCGTGCTCGACGTCAAGATCTGCCAGATCGTGCGCTTTCTCGAGAAGGGCGAGCCGGTGCGCATGTCGAAGCGCGCGGGCAATGTCGTCACCGTGCGCGACATGGTGGAGCGCGTCGGCAAGGACGTGATGCGGCTCATCATGCTGACCCGCAAGAACGACGCGCCGTTCGATTTCGATCTCGCGAAAGTGCAGGAGCAGTCGAAGGACAATCCGGTCTTCTACATCCAGTACGCCCATGCCCGCTGCTGCTCGGTGTTCCGGCAGGCGCGGGAGGCGATGCCCGACGCGCTTGCGCGCATCGACTCCAAAGACTCAACACTTATGGGAATCTCTTTGAATCTCTTGACAGATTCGGGAGAATTGGGCCTAATCAAGCTGTTAGCAGCGTGGCCGCGGACGATCGAGGCGGCCGCCGAAGCGCACGAGCCGCACCGTCTGGCCTTCTATCTCAACGACGTGGCGGCGGCGTTTCACGGCCACTGGAACCGCGGCAAGGACGAGCCGGGCCTGCGCTTCATCGTCGAGGGCAACGAAGAGCTGACCCTCGCGCGTCTGGCGCTGGTGCGCGGGGTGCAATGGGTGATCGCGTCGGGCCTCCAGGTCATCGGGGTGACGCCGGTCGAGGAGATGCGGTGAAGCTGGGGCGGTCGTTTTTGTTGGGAGCGGCGCTGGCGGCGGCCGGTACGGCCGGCGCGCTGACGCTCGCGGATTCCCGCCCGCAGGCACGCTCGGAAGCGCGCGACGGCGCGCCCAGGGATGGCGCGCCCAAGGATGGCGTCGTGATGGGGCCGGGCGGCGTTCCGACGATCAAGGCCGAGCCCGGGCCGCTCAAGACCAAGCCGGCTGATCCCGGCGGCCTCAAGGTTCCGCACAAGGACAAATCGATCTACGAGCGGCTCGAAGGCGGGCGCAAGCCGGTGCCGGCCGCGGACAGCGGCAAGGCGCCGAAGACGTCCGACAAGAAGCTCGCCCAGGCGGTCGGCCCGTATCGCGTGCAGCTCGGCTCGTTCGAGACCTCGGCGACCGCGCAGAAGCGCTGGCAGGAGATCAAGAGCCGCAACGGCGATCTCGTCGGCAAGCTCGAGATGGTGCTGGAGCGCGTCGAGATCAAAGCCAAGGGCACGGTATACCGCCTCCAGGCGGGGCCGCTGAAATCCGCCGACGAGGTGCAGAAGCTCTGCACCGCGCTTTCGAAGCGCAAGGTGAGCTGCCTGCTGGTGAAGGCCTGACGGTGTTCGGACGGGGCGTCGGCGTCGTAGGGGCGCGCTGCGCGCGCCCCGTTTCCACACAAGAGGCATCGGCCGGCTCGCACAGGGCGCGCGCAGCGCGCCCCTACGCGTGAGACCGCGCGTGGCCGCGTCAAAGAAAAAGACACCGTCGCTCGCCGCCGCGATCTTCGGCTGCGCGGGGATGGCGCTCTCGAAAGACGAACGCGCGTTCTTCCGCACGGTGCGGCCGGCCGGCTTCATCCTGTTCGGGCGCAACATCGAGACGCCGGCGCAGGTGAAGGCGCTGGTGGCCGATCTGCGCAAATCGTCGGGCGTGGCGCACGCGCCGGTGCTCATCGATCAGGAGGGCGGGCGCGTCGCGCGCCTGCGTCCCCCGCATTGGCGCCATCCGCCGCCCGCCGCCGTGTTCGGCCGTCTCTACGAGCGCGATCCCAAGGCGGCGCTCGAGGCCTGCCGCCTCAATGCGCGCCTCATCGCGCACGAATTGCTGGCGATGGGCGTCGACGTCGATTGCGCGCCGGTGCTCGACGTGCCGCAGCCGGGCAGCCACGACATCGTCGGCGACCGTGCGCTGGCGCGCGAGCCCTATGCGGTGGCGGCGCTGGGGCTGGCCTGGTGCCAGGGCTTCGCCGAGGGCGGCGTGGCGCCGGTGATCAAGCACATTCCCGGCCACGGCCGCGCCAGGGCCGACAGCCATCTTTCGCTGCCCGAAGTCGGCGCCACCTGGGCCGAGCTTGCGGCCGCCGATTTCGCGCCGTTCAAGGCGCTCGCCGACCAGCCCTGGGCGATGACCGCGCACGTGCTCTACACCGCGCTCGACAAGGCCGCGCCGGCCACCACCTCGCGCGCGATCGTCGAGGACGTGATCCGCGGCCACATCGGCTTCAGCGGCGCGCTGATGTCGGACGACCTGTCGATGAAGGCGCTGGCCGGCTCGTTCGAGCTGCGCGCGCGCGAGTGCCGCGCGGCCGGTTGCGACATCGCTCTGCACTGCAACGGGAATCCCGACGAGATGGCCGCGGTGGCCCTGGGCGCCGGCGCGCTCGAGGGCGAAAGCCTGAAGCG
>JAEULD010000372.1 GCA_016792765.1 Candidatus Odyssella sp. | reverse complement strand
CCGTGGGCGCAGAGCCCGGCGATGCTGCAGACGCTGACCCTGCTCGAAGGCTTCGATCTGGCCGGCATGGGCGTCGAGAGCCCCGAGTTCGTCCACGCGGTGGTGGAAGCGAAGAAGCTCGCCTATGCCGACCGCGAGGCGTGGTACGGCGACCCCGCCTTCGCCGACGTGCCGATGGCGGCGCTGCTCTCCCCCGCCTACACCGCGGAGCGGCGCAAGCTGATCGGCGACAAGGCCTCGGCGGCGCTGCGCCCGGGCAGCCCGGACGGCCGCACGCCCAGGCTCGCGCACTACGAGATCGGCGCCGATGCGAGCGAGCCCGGCGCGCTCGAGCGTCTGCGCGAAGCGCAGCGCGAGGCGGCGCGCGACGCCTACCGCGCCGGCGGTTCGATCCCGATGGCCGACCGCGTGCGCGCGGCGCGCGGGCCCGCCGAGGGCGACACCTGCCACATCGACGTCATCGACCGCTGGGGCAACGTGGTCGCCGCGACCCCCTCGGGCGGCTGGCTGCAGAGCTCGCCCGTGGTGCCCGCGCTCGGCTTCTGCCTCGGCACGCGCGCGCAGATGTTCTGGCTCGAGGAAGGCCTGCCGTCGTCGCTGATCCCCGGCGCGCGGCCGCGCACGACGCTGACGCCCACGATCGCGATCGGACCCGACGGCGAGAACCTCGCCTTCGGTTCGCCCGGCGGCGACAGCCAGGACCAGTGGATCACCCAGTTCTTCCTGCGCGTGGTCGACGGCAAGCGCAACCTGCAGGAGGCGATCGACACCCCCCAGTTCCAGACCGACCACGCGCCGAACTCCTTCTATCCGCGCAAGGCGCAGCCGCTGAAGCTGCTGGTCGAGGACCGCTTCCCGGCGGCGACGGTCGAGGGCCTGAAGCAGCGCGGCCACGAGGTCGAGGCCTCGGGGCCGTGGTCGCTCGGGCGCAATTGCGCCGCGCTCAAGCGCGGGCGCCGCCTCGCGGCCGGCGCCACCCCGCGCCGCCAGCAGGCCTACGCGGTCGGCCGCTGAGCCGAGACGATCCGGCCTCCCCCCCGGCCGGTCCGGGGGGACGGTTGTCTATGCGGCGGGCCCGGCCGTGCTAACCTCGCCCGGGCGCCGCATCCGCGAATCGGAATAGCGCGTTTTCCTGCGGCGTTCTTGGGCGCGAATTGGCGCGCGGGGGAATGGGCATGGATCCGGTTTCGGCGATCGCGATGATACTCGGCGTCGGCTGGGCGAGCGGCATCAATCTCTATGCCGCGATCCTGACGCTCGGCCTGCTCGGCGCCACCGGCGCGATGGCGCTGCCGCCCGACCTGCAGATCCTCGCCTCGCCGATCGTCATCGCGGCCGCCGCCGCGATGTACGCGATCAACTTCTTCGCCGACAAGATTCCCGGCGTCGACAGCGTCAGCGACGTGCTGCACACCTTCATCCGCATTCCCGCCGGCGCCCTGCTGGCGGCCGCGGCGGCCGGGCAAATGGGACCGGAGTGGCAGCTCGCGGCCGGGATCCTCGGCGGCACGCTCGCCGCCGGCAGCCACGCCGCCAAGACCGGCACGCGCGTGCTCATCAACACCTCGCCCGAGCCGTTCACCAACTGGGCCGCGTCGATCGGCGAGGATGTCGCGGTGATCGGCGGCATGTGGCTCGCCGTCAAGCACCCCTACGTCTTCCTGGGTCTGCTCGCCGTCGTCGTCGCGCTGACGATCTGGCTGCTGCCGAAGATCTTCCGGCTGATCGGCAAGCTGTTCCGCAAGCTCGCCAACTGGGTCCGCGGCCGGTCCAACCAGCCTGCACCGGCGCCGGTGCTGGTGACTCCGCTGCCGGCCGCGCCGGCCGCACCGCCGCCCCCAGCCGCGCCGCCCGGCCCCGAGGCCCGCGCACCGGGCGGCTGATCCCCGCGGCCGCGCGATGTATCAGCCGCTGTTCGGCGCGCGCAGCGCCGAGGCCTTCGCCGGGGAGTTCGCCCGCGCGATCGCGCCCGAGCTGGCGCGGCTCGACCGCGAGCGCCGACGATATCTCAAGGCCGCCGCGATCATTTGGGCGGTCGCAGCCGCCGTCGCGCTGGCGCTCGTCGCCGTCGCGTGGTGGCGCAACGCGGACTGGCTGCTGCTCATCTTCCTCGGCGGCGTGCCGCTCACCCTGGGCTGGCAGGCGGCGACGTATCCGGCGCGCTTCTATCGCGACGCCGTGCGCGCCATCGTCATGCCGCCGGTGTGCAAATTCGTCGGCGGCCTCGAATACGCGCGCGCGCCGCTGCTCGGCATCGACCCTGCGCCGCTGGAAGCGATCGGCCTGCTGCCCGGACACAACCGCGTGGCGCAGGAGGACGAACTGCGCGGGAGCTATCGCAACACGGCGTTCCGGATGGTCGAGATGACGCTGGAAACCGTGCGGCGCAGCGGCAAGCGCCGCAGGACGACGACCGAGTTCCAAGGCCTCGTTCTGTCGCTCGATCTGCCGGGACCGGCGAGCGGCCGCGTGCTGATCGGCCGCGAGACCGGGATGCTCGGCAGGCCTTTCGCCAACCAGCACGCGGCGCTGCGCGGCCTAACGCTGGTCGAGTTCGACGACCGGAGCTTCGAGAAGGAGTTCCGCGTCTACAGCGACGCGCCGCACGAGGCGCACCGGCTGCTCAACCCGCTGATGCGCGCCTGCCTCGTCGCGCTCGTCGCGGACCGCCAGCGCGCCGGCTTCAAGGCCGCGTTCGTCGACGGGCATTTCCACTGCGCGTTCGCGATCGGATCGCTGGTCGAGCCGGGCTCGCTGCTGCGCCCGTCGGGCACGCTGGCCGACGACGTCCAGCGCCTGCTGCGCGAAGTGACGCTACCGCACCGCGTCCTCGACCACCTGCACGGCAGCCGCGCCGCGGCGCCGTAGCGTCAGCGCTTTCCCTTCACGACATAGAGCGGATCGACCGTCGAAATCTCGAGCCGCTTGCGGTCCGGCTCCGGGGCCGGGAGGGCGTCGACCTCGCGCATCGTCGCGGCGGAGCGGCGTGCGAGTTCCTGGTATTCGCGCGTGCCCTGGCGTTTCCAGGCGATCTCCTCGTCGGTGAGCGCGCGCACGATCTTGGCCGGAATGCCGGCGACCAGCGTGCGCGCCGGCACCTCGAAGCCAGCCTTGACGAAGCCCATCGCGGCGACGAACGCGGATTCGCCGATGACGGCGCCGTCCATCACCACGGCGTTCATGCCGACCAGCGCATTGCGCCTGACGGTGCAGCCGTGCAGCACGGCGCCGTGGCCGATATGCGCGTCCTCCTCCATCACGGTGTCGGTGCCGGGGAAGCCGTGGACGACGCAATTGTCCTGGAGGTTGCCGCCGCCCACCATCACGAGTCGGCCGAAATCGCCGCGCAGCGACGCGCCCGGGCCGATATAGCAGCCCGGGCCGACGATGACGTCGCCGATCAGCACCGC
>JAEULD010000306.1 GCA_016792765.1 Candidatus Odyssella sp. | reverse complement strand
ACGCCTCGGCCGAGGCGCTGCGCAATTGGCGCCTGTCGTTCGAAGTGCTGTCGTCGCAGCACCCGCAGCCGCCGGCCGGCCGCACGCCGAGCTATGCCGAGAAGGACGCGCTGACTCGCGCCGTGCTGGCGGAGGTCGTGCCGCATGTGTGGACGGCGGTCGGCGCCACCGCCGCGCGCGCCCGCTCGCGCGTGCAGGCCGGCGGCTACGGCACCGCGGTCAATCCCGCGATCCACAGCAACCTCCAGACGCACGAGATCGAGGCGCGGCGCCTGGCGGCCGCGCTCGGCTACGTGTTCCGCCAGTACGCGGTGATCATGTACGACCTCGCCGCCGAGGAGAGCGAGCATCGCCAGGTTTCGGTGCGCTTCCCGCGCGGCACGCTCACGCCGGCGCTCGCCGCGCGCTATTTCGCCCTCGCCCGCGCGCAGCTCGAGAGCGAGAAGCTCGGCTTCAGCGGCACGCGCTCGCGCATGATCTTCATCAATCTCGGCACCGGCATCCCCGACGCGGCGTTCGCCGAGGGCCTCGCGCGCGCAGCGGCGGCGTGGCCGGAGCCGACGCTCAAGGTCGAGGCGCCGAAGCCGGTGCGCGCGTTCCTGATCGTGAACGACTGGGACAAGGCGAAGTCGGGCGAAGACTATGTGCGCCAGCTCGGGCCCGATGCCGAGCGCCTCGCCGCGGCGCTCGCGCACCTGCAGCGCCGGCACGACGGGCGCGTGCGCCGCTGGGTCGCGTTCCTCGCGCCGGCGCCGGGCGCACGCACGAACCCCGAGGCGCCGCAGCCGCGGCCGTGACGGCTCAACGGCACTCCCGCACCCGCGCCACGAGCGCGCGCCAGCGGCCGACCAGCTTCTCGCGTTCGCCGGGCGGCAGGGCGGGATCGAAGCGGCGGTCGCGCTGCCACGCCGCGCCCACCTCGTCGAGCGAGCGATAGAGCCCGGCGCCGAGCCCGGCGAGAAACGCGGCGCCGAGCGCCGTCGTTTCGGGCACGCGCGGGCGCTCCACCGGCGCGCCGAGGATGTCGGCGAGGAATTGCAGCAGCCAGTCGTTCGCGACCATGCCGCCGTCGACGCGCAGCACCTGGCCGACGGACGTCGCGCCGCCGCGCATCGCATCGACGAGGTCGCGCGTCTGATAGCAGGCGGATTCCAGCGCCGCGCGCACGATCTCGGCACGGCCGGTGTCGCGCTGGAGGCCGAAGATCGCGCCGCGCGCATCCGGGTCCCAGTGCGGCGCGCCGAGGCCGGTGAAGGCCGGCACGAAATAGACGCCGCGATTGCCCGGCAGGCTCTTGGCGAGAGACTCGCTCTCGTCCGCGGCGCCGATGATCTTCAGCTCGTCGCGCAGCCATTTGATCGCGGTGCCGGCATTGAAGATGGCGCCTTCGACGGCGTAGGTCGTCTTTCCGCCGAGGCGCCAGGCCACCGTGGCGAGCAGCCCTTCGGCCGGCGCGGGCATGCGCTCGCCGGCGTTCATCACGATGAACGCGCCGGTGCCGTAGGTGCTTTTCGCCGCGCCCGGCGCGAAGCAGGCTTGCCCGAACGTCGCCGCCTGCTGGTCGCCGGCGATGCCGGTCACCGGGATCGCCGTCCCGAGCAGCGCAGGATCGGCCGTGCCGAACGCGCCGGCGCTGTCGCGCACTTCGGGCAGGATCGCGCGCGGCACCTCGAACAGCGCCAGCAACTCGTCGCTCCACGCCTGCCGGCCGATGTCGAACAGCATCGTGCGCGAGGCGTTGCTGGCGTCGGTGGCATGCGCCTTTCCGCCGGTAAGCCGCCAGAGCAGGAACGTGTCGATGGTGCCGAACGCCAGCTCGCCGCGCTGCGCGCGCTCGCGTGCACCGGGCACGTTGGCGAGTAGCCAGGCGAGCTTGGTGGCCGAGAAGTAGGAGTCGACGACGAGCCCGGTACGGGCGCGGATGCTCTTGTCGTGCCCGGCCGCGACGAGCCGGCGGCAATGGTCGGCG
The DNA here is from genome assembly GCA_016792765.1 of Candidatus Odyssella sp. GTDB lineage: Bacteria > Pseudomonadota > Alphaproteobacteria > Bin65 > Bin65 > SBBV01. The sequence goes on along the minus strand of JAEULD010000306.1, from coordinate 8,624 downwards.
CCGCGCCGGTCCTGCCACACGATCGCATTGTATATGGCCTTGCCCGTCACGCGGTCCCACAGCACCGCGGTTTCGCGCTGGTTCGTGATGCCGATGGCCGCCGGCGGCGTGCCGAGCCGCTTCAACACCGCGCGCGTCACGTCCAGCGTCTTCGCCCAGATCTCCTCGGGATCGTGCTCGACCCAGCCGTCGCGCGGATAGTGCTGCGCGAATTCCTGCTGCGCGCTGGCGAGCGGCGCGCCGTCGAGGCCGAAGGCCATCGCGCGCGTGCTGGTGGTGCCTTGGTCGATCGCGAGAAGAGAGGGCATGGCCCCGACTATGCCGCGTGTCGCGGGCGCGCCAAAGAAAGAAAACAGGAGCCGGGGAGGATGAACATTGCGCGCGCGGCGCGCCAAAATTGAATCTCCCCGGCTCCCCGGCTCCTGTGACCTTTTCTTTGCTGCGGCCAGTGGCAATTTGGCAGGTCGATTCGAGGTCCGCTAGGATGCGCGGCATGTCCGGGCAGCATCCCATTCACGACCTGCTCGTCGTCGGCGGCGGCATCAACGGGGCCGGCATCGCGCGCGATGCGGCGGGGCAGGGCGTCGCGGTGCTGCTCGTCGAGCAGGGCGATCTCGCCGGCGCCACATCCTCCGCGTCGAGCAAGCTCATTCACGGCGGCCTGCGCTATCTCGAATATCGCGAGTTCCGCCTCGTGCGCGAGGCGCTGCGCGAGCGCGAGGTGCTGCTGCGGATCGCGCCGCATCTCGTCTGGCCGCTGCGCTTCATCCTGCCGCACGACGCGGCGCAGCGCCCGGCCTGGATGATCCGCCTCGGCCTGTTCCTCTACGACCATCTCGGCGGCCGCGAAAAACTGCCGGGCAGCCGCGGCGTGAACCTGCGCACCGCGCCCGAAGGCGCCCCGCTGCGGCCGGAATTCGTGCGCGGCTTCGAATATGCGGATTGCTGGGCCGACGACGCGCGCCTCGTCGTAGCCAACGCGCTCGACGCGAAGGCACATGGCGCCGACATCCGCGTGCGCACGGCGCTGGTCTCGGCCAAGCGCATCGAGGGCTTGTGGGAGGCGAAGATCGCACGCGAGGGCGGGACGCCCGAAACGATCCGCGCCCGCGCGCTCGTCAACGCCACCGGCCCCTGGGCCACCGCGTTGTTCGAGCGCTTCGAGGGCGCCAAGACGCGCTATCGCCTGGCGCTCGTGCAGGGCAGCCACATCGCCGTGCCGCGGCTCTACGAGGGCGACCAGGCCTACATCTTGCAGAACCCCGACAAGCGCATCGTGTTCCTGCTGCCGTTCCTCGATGCGCTCACGATCATCGGCACCACGGACACGCCCTATGCCGGCGACCCTGCCGCCGCCGCGATCACGCCGGGCGAGACCGAGTATCTGATCGCCGCCGCCAACCGCTTCCTGCGCCGGCCGATCGCACCCGCCGATATCCGGTGGAGCTACAGCGGCGTCCGCCCGCTCTACGACGACGGCTCGATCAACGCCTCGGCGATGACGCGCGACTACGCGTTCGACATCGACGCACCCGAGGGCGCGGCGCCGCTGCTGACGATCTACGGGGGCAAGCTCACGACCTACAGAAAGCTCGCGCAGCACGCGCTCCGGAAGATCCTGCCGCGCCTCGGCCGCGAGCCGAAGAAATGGACCTCGGGCGCGCCGCTGCCCGGCGGCGACATGCCGGGCGCCGATTTCGCCGCGTTCCGCCGCGCGCTCGGCGAAGAGTTCCCGTTCCTGCCGCCCGCATTGGCGCAACGCTACGCGCGCCTCTACGGCACGCGGGCGCGGCAGATGCTGAACGGCGCGCGGGCGCCGGCCGATCTCGGCGAAGCCGTCGGCGCCGATCTCTACGAGCGCGAAATCGCGTTCCTGCGCGAGACCGAGTGGGCGGCGACGGCCGACGACGTGCTGTGGCGGCGCTCGAAGGTCGGGCTCGTTCTCTCGCCCGAGCAGCGCGCGAACGTCTCGAAAATGATGGGCGGTCGCACCATCGTTCCCGCGTAGGGGCGGGTCTCCGACCCGCCCGTCTGCCTCTCCGTGTAACGGCGGTGCGCAGGTTTCGCGCGGCGACAAAGGCGGTCGGGTCGGGGACCCGCCCCTACGAGGACGCGCCGGAAATCGTGCCGGCGAGCGAAAGTTCAGACCCACGCAGAGGCGCGGAGACGCGGAGTGGACGACTAACTGCTCTCAGCGCCAATGGCACAGGACACACGCCGCTCCGCGTCCTCCGCGACTCCGCGTGAGTCAAATCTTGTGCCCGCTTGTATCACACCCGCACGTAATCCCAATCCACCGGCTTGCCGTCGAGGCCGCGGGCGGGCGGGGCGATCCAGCCGGCGATCTTGCCGGGTTCGTAAACCGGCTGCATCAGCGCGCGGACATGCGCTTTCTCGGCGTCGCTCGGCAGCCACTCGCGCAGGCCGGCCTCGAACGCTTCGCGCGAGATGCGCTTGCCTGCGGGCGAGAAGTGGAAGCCCTTGTAGACGCCGATCCTGCGGTTGAAGCGCTTGTCCGGGCGCTTCAGCGCGAACGCGATGCCCATCCTCGCCAAGACGCGGTTCCAGCGCTCGACCACGCCGTCGATCTCGCGCAGATAGGTTTCGCGCGCGACTTCGTTGATCGCCTTCCTCATCGGCACGGCTTCGGCGGCGAGGCCGTCTCCGGCCGCGCGCTCGATCGCGATCGTCGCGTCGAGCCGCACGTGCTCGTCGTAGCGCTCGGCTTCGTAGACGCGGCCTTTGAGCCCGGCGTCGAACAGATCTTCCGACCATTGCGACGTTTCGCTGCCGAACAGGTCGATGATCGGCGGCGCCCAGTAATTGAGATAGCGCTGGATCGTGGAAAGATTGATGCCGCCATGCGGCGCCACGTCGTCGGTATCGTGCGCGCGCATCAGCTCGGCGGTGCGCTGGATCACGCGCCTGAGGCCGTCGTCGCCGACGAACATGTGGTGCGCTTCCTCGAACAACATGAACTTCGCGGTGCGCGCGAGCGGATCGAACGCCGATTCGCTCATCGACAGGAGCTGATACTTGCCGTCGCGATCGGCGAGCGTCGACCAGAACAGGAAGGAGAGGAATTCCTCGATCGGCTGGTTGAACGCGTTCAAGATGCGCGGGTTCGTCTCCGAGCCCGAGCGGCGCGCGAGCAGCCCCTCGATCTCGCGCTCGCCGTCCTTGCCGAAATGCTCGCAGAGGAGATGCACCATCGCCCAGAGGTGCCGGCCCTCCTCGCAATTGATCTGGAACAGGTTGCGGAGATCGTAATTGGAGGGCGCCATGCGGCCGAGCCAGGTGATCTGCTCGACCGAGGCGGGCTCGACGTCGGCCTGCGTCGTCAGCAGCTTGATCATCGTCGCGCGGAACTCGCCGGGCACCGTTTCGAGCTTCGGCTGCCCGGCGAGGCGGCCGAACAGAGCGGGGCGGTCCGCCACTCGATCGGCCTGGAACACGCCCCAGCGGAACTCGGGCAGCTTCACGTATTCGTAGGAAGCCCAACCGCGCGCGTCGGCGGCGACAGGCATGCGGAGATAGCAATCGGCGGCGTCGAAGCCCTGCGGCCCGCACTCGTGCCACCATTTCATGTAGCCGCCCTTGAACTGCGCGAGCGTTTTCGCGAGCGCGGGGCGGCTTTCGAGCCCGACATTGTTCGGGATGACGGCGGTGCGATCGATCAGTGACATGCGTCGTTCCTAGCTGTCGCCCAGTCCGCCGTCGTCCGAAAGCCCATCGCCGCGGTCGTCGCGGCGATCGCCGTCGTCGAGCACGTCCGACAACACGGCTTCGCTGCCCGGAAAGAAGAAGCTCGCGGTCCAGCCCAGCACGCCCGTTCCGAGGCCGGCGATTGCGCCCCACAACACGCTGTCGGCGCCCCAGGCAATCCCGATGCCGATCGCGAATGCGACGAAAATGGCGATCGCCGCGCCGATGCGCCGGCGGCGGCGAGGCTTGGCCATCGCGCCCGCCGCCTCACGCCGCCAGCTTCAGCGAGACGCTGTGATTGCCGCTGCCCGAGGACTGGCCATAGGTGCCGAACACCTTGCCGTCGATCTTCTTGGCGCCCATCGCGTGCGCGGCGCCGAGGAAGATGGCCAGGATGCGGCCGCCCATCTCGCCGACGACGAATTTCGTGTAGTCCGGATACCGCTTCCACGCCTCGTCGAGCCGGCCCTCGAGCAGCAGGTCGATGAACTTGCGGTCGGCCTCGATGCGCTCCGGCGTCGGCCAGATCTGCGGGCCGCGCACCAGCGCGTGGGTGAAGCTGCTCGAAGCGGCGAACACGGCGCGCCGGCCGGCCTTCGCGGCCGCGCGGTGGATGGCGCCGCCCACCTTGAAGCATTCGTCGAGATCGGCGGAGAGCACGGTCGGCACGCTCACCACCGGAATCTCGGCCTTGGGATCCATGTAGTGGACCGGCACCCAGGTGCCGTAGTCCCAGGTGTAATGCTCGCTCGCGTTCTCGACGCAGGGATAGCCGAGCGCCGCGATCTCGTCCTTCATCGCGCGCGCGAAAGTCGGATCGCCCTTGTAGCGATAGGGCGCGCCGGCGATGAGGTCGGGCGCCTCCTCGGCCACGCAATTGCCCTTGTGCTCGGGCTGCACGAGCGCCTGCCAGTTGAACGTGCTGACGAAGTGCGTCGAGGCGACGACGAGGAGATCGGGCTTCGGCGTGTCGCGCCGGATGTCCTCGCCGAGCGCGATCATGCCGTCGATCAGCGGCAGGCCGAACGGCGGCGCGCTCTCGCGGAAGCCGAGCCGCGGGGCGTGGGGAACGACGACGCAGCGATAGATGCCGCCAGCCATGGATGGATCCTCCTCGGTACGGCCGCCATCCTAGCAAAGGCTCGTCCCGGCGCAAAATAGATGGTATACCAAACTATCTCGTTTGCGTGCCGGAGTTGTCAAGCCGTGAGCGGACGCCGCGGTCGAGGAAAGAAGGGCGGGCGGGCCGGGCCGGATGCGCCCGCGCTCGGCCCGCTGCCGGACTATGTCGGCTATGCGCTGCGCCGCGCGCAGGCCGCGTCGTTCCGGCACATCGAGCGCAGCGCCGGCGACCTCGCGCTGACGCCCGGCCAGTTCAGCCAGCTCGCCGCGATCGAGGCGAACCCCGGCATCAATCAGCGGCGGCTGGCCGCGCTGTTCGGCCTCGACAAGTCGACGCTCTCCCCGGCGATGGAGGCCCTGGCCGCGCGCGGCCTCGTCCAGCGCGCGCGCGACGCCGCGGACGGCCGCGCCTGGGCGCTGACCCTGACGCCGCCGGGCCGCCAGCTCCTCGCGCGCATGCGCGCCAAGATCGAGGCGCAGGAGCGCGCGATCGCCGCCGCGCTGGCGCCGGCCGAGCGCCGCCGCCTGCTCGCCGCGCTGCGCCGCATCGAGGCCGCGCTCGACGCGGAGCCGTAGTTCACGCCGCACGCTCGGAAGGCTAAGGTCGCGGCATGAAAACGCCCCGCCTTGTCGGCTTCGCCTGCGTGCTGCTCTCCCTGCTGGCGCTCGCCGCGCCCGTCGCGGCGCAGAACTGGCGCGATTCGCTCGCCGGCGCCGAGAAGGCGCTGGCCGAGCAGAAGACCGCGGACGCGATCCGCCTGTTCCGCGCGGCGCTGGAGGGCGGCGCCGAGGGCCGCGAGCGCATCCGCGCCTGGCACGGTCTCGCCGGCGCGGCGATGGCCGGCGGCGATTACGCGGCGGCGGAGAAGGCGATCGAGGAGGCGGGCGCGTTCATCGCCGAGAAATTCGGCGCGGACGACATCGCGATGGCCGGCAACCGCCAGCTCCACGGCGTCGTGCGCCTGCGCCGCTACAACGACCGCGACGGCGCCCGCGATGCGTTCGCGATCGCCGCCCGCATCCGCAACGCCAAGGTCGACGCCTGGGACGAGAACGAGGGCCCGATGGGCGCCGTCGGCCACAAGCCATCGGGCCTGAGGCTGCCGATGCGCGCGGGCGCGCTCGTCCAGTTCCGCCGCGACGTCAACAACGACGACGGCACCGACGTCTCGCTCGGCTATCGCGCGCAGCGCGCCGGCGCGGTCAGCGTCACGCTCTACATCTATCGCCCGCTGGGCGAATTCGGTGCGGTCCTCGCGCAGGAGAAGCAGACGATCCGCGCCTTCAATCCGCAGGCGGCGCTGCAGCGCGAGGGCGCCCATGCGCTCGACACCAGAGCCGGGAAGATCGAGGGCCGCCTCGCGCGCTACGAATACGCGGCGCAGGGCGGAATCTACGGCACGCGGCTCTACCTGTTCCCACTGAAGGCCGATGTCGTGAAGCTCCGCGTCACCTACCTCGCGTCCGACGAGGCCTTCGCCGAAGCGCAGGTTTCGGCGCTGCTCGCCGCGGTCGTCTGGCCGGCGCAGTGATCGCCCCGGTCGCGCGGCGGCTCACTCGCCGTCGTCGGCGCCGTCCTGCGGTTCGCCGAGCAGATCGAGCTGGCGCGGGGCCGCCTCCTTCGGCGCGTCGAGGCCGAGATAGGCCCAGCACTGCTGCGTGATCATCCGGCCGCGCGGCGTGCGCTGCACGAGCCCGGTCTGGATCAGGTAGGGCTCGATCACGTCTTCCACCATGTCGCGCTGCTCCGACAGCACGGCAGCGATCGTCTCGACGCCGACCGGGCCGCCGCCGTAGGTCTCGGCGATGCAGCGCAGATAGCGCCGGTCCATCGTGTCGAGGCCGCGGTCGTCGATGTCGAGCCGCGCGAGGCCGGCCTGCGCGGCGGCGAGCGTGATCGGCCCGTTGCCGTCCATCGCCGCGAAATCGCGCACGCGGCGCAGCAGGCGGCCGGCCACGCGCGGCGTGCCGCGCGAGCGGCGCGCGATTTCGGCCGCGGCCTTCTGCTCGAGCGGCGCGCCGAGCAGCTTGGCGCCGCGCGCCACGATCTTCGCGAGGTCGTCGGCGCCGTAGAAATCGAGCCGCAGCGGAATGCCGAAGCGCTCGCGCAGCGGCGTCGTCAGCAGGCCGGCGCGGGTCGTGGCGCCCACGAGCGTGAACGGCGGCAGATCGATGCGCACCGAGCGCGCCGCCGGCCCCTCGCCGATGATGAGGTCGAGCTGGAAATCCTCCATCGCCGGATAGAGGATTTCCTCGACGGCGGGATTGAGCCGGTGGATCTCGTCGATGAACAACACGTCGCGCGGCTGCAGGTTGGTGAGGATGGCGGCGAGATCGCCGGCGCGCGCGATGACCGGGCCCGAGCTCGCGCGGAAGCCGACGCCGAGCTCGCGCGCGACGATCTGCGCCAGCGTTGTCTTGCCGAGGCCGGGCGGGCCGTGCAGCAGCACGTGATCGAGCGCCTCGCCGCGCGATTTCGCGGCGGCGATGAACACGGCGAGGTTCTCTTTCGCCTGCTTCTGGCCCACGAACTCCGCGAGGACCTGCGGGCGCAGCGCGGCGTCCTGATCGTCGGCGCGCTTCTCGCGCGCGACGATCCGGTCGTTCTCCGCGGGCTCGGGCCTGGCCATTTACGAGGCGAGCTCCTTGAGCGCGGCCTTGATCAGCGCGTCGACCGGCGCCTCGGCGCCGAGCTTCTGCACCGCGCGGTTCACGGCGCCGAACGCCTCGCCCTGCGAGTATTGGAGGTTGACGAGCGCGGAGACGGCCTGCTCGGCCGCGCGCGTCTCGGGGGCGGGGCCCGAGCGGGACTTGGCCTCTCTCCCGGCGCCGAGCGCGAGATTGCCGGCCCTGTCGCGCAATTCGGTGACGATGCGCGTCGCGAGCTTCGGGCCGACGCCGTCGGCGCGCGTCAGCACGGCCTTGTCCTGCGCCGCGACCGCGAGCGTGAGGTCTTCGGGCGCGAGCGCCGAGAGAATCGCCATCGCCGTGCGTGCGCCCACGCCCTGCACGGTCGTGAGCAGGCGGAACCAGTCGCGCTCGCCGGCGTCGGCGAAGCCGTAGAGGTGGATGTGGTCCTCGCGCACATGGGTTTCGATCAGCAGCTTCGCGCTGCCGCCCGCCTCGGGCAGCCGCGCGAGCGTCCGGCCGGAGGCGAAGACGAGGTAGCCGACGCCGTTCACGTCGATCACGGCGTGATCGGCGCCGGCCGAATCCACGCGCCCGGCGAGCGCGGCGATCACGGCGCCGCTCCGCGCCGCGCGGCCGCGCCGCGTCCGCTCTCGACCGCCCAGAGCCGCCGCGTGCCCGCATGGTGCGCGTGGCAGATCGCGACGGCCAGCGCATCGGCGGCGTCGGGCGCGAGGTCGCCGCAGGCCGGCAGCAACAGGCGCACCATGTGCATTACCTGCGCCTTCTCGGCGTGGCCGGCGCCCACCAGCGACTTCTTCACGAGGTTCGCCGCATATTCCGCCACCTCGATGCCGCGCATCGCGGGAACGAGCAGCGCGACGCCGCGCGCCTGTCCGAGCTTCAGCGTGCTGCCCGGATTCTTGTTGACGAAAATCTCCTCGATCGCGGCGGCGTCGGGCGAATGCGCGTCGAATATCCCTTCGACGCCGCGGAAAATCTGCGTCAGGCGACGCGCCGTCGTCGCCGCCGGCTCGGTCGCGATCACGCCGTGCGCGACGTGGCGGAGCCGATTGCCCTCGGCGTCGACGATGCCCCAGCCCGTGCGGCGCAATCCCGGATCGAGCCCGACGATGCGCATCCGCTCAGCCATGGGCGCGCGCGGCCAT
>JAEULD010000305.1 GCA_016792765.1 Candidatus Odyssella sp. | reverse complement strand
GAAGAGGCGGATGTTCTCGCCGAACACGTTGGCCAGCGCATGCGCCGCGGCCTCCCGCATCTTGCGGTCGCGGTCGCCGAGCAGGTGCAGCGCCTCGGCCTCGGTCAGCTCCTTGCCGCGCACCTCGAATCGCAGCTTGGCCAGAGTCTCGTCGTACAGCCGCACCCAGGCGCTGCGGCCGGCCACCGCCTTGTCGTGCAGCAGCCGCTCCATGTCGTCGGCGAGCACGTGCTCGCGGAACGCGCGCACGTCGCGCAGCCACGGCGCGTAGCGCGCCAGCGCCGGCACGGCGCGCTTGGCCGCATCGAGCTTCGCCTCGTCGAGCTTGGCGATCGCGAGCGTGAAGAAGATCAGCTCCGACGAGATCTCGTTCACCTTCTCCTGCATCGACTGGTAGAAGCGCCCGATCTCGGGGTCGCTGACGTTGCCGGAATAGGTGAGCGAGGCGAAGCTCATGATGCGCGAGAGCGTCTCGTCGAGCCGCTCGTAGCGCGCGATCGCGGCGGCGAGGGCGGCGCCGTCGAGGCCGCCCGCGGCGGACGAGAGCGTGCCGGCGCAGTCGGCGCGGAATGCCTTGGCCTCGCCGGCGGCCCAGTCGAGATCGCGCGCGAGCTCGGCCGCGTCGCGCGCCTTGTAGAGATCGTCGAGGCGCCAGGCCGGCAGCGGGCCGAGCTTGGCCGTGCCCGCGGCCGCCCTATTCTTGCGCAACGCCGCCTGTGCCATAGTTCGCTCCGGAAGAAATCCGTGCGCCCGATATAGGGCGGGCCGCGGCGATCTCCAAGCCGCGCCGCGCGGGCGCGGCGGCGGAGCAAGAAACGCAGGCGGGAGGACGGCATGGCGGGGCGGCACGGGCCGGAGGAGGTGGATTCCGCGAAGAATTTGGCGGCGCTGTTCTTCGCGCGCGCGGCGGACCTGGGCGACAAGCCGTTCCTCTGGGCGAAACGCGGCGGAACCTGGGCGCCGATCACGTGGCGCGAGGCGCGGGCGACCGTGGTCCGGCTCGCGCGCGGGCTGATCGCGCTCGGCGTCGTGCCCGGCGACCGCGTCGTGATCGCGATGGAGAACCGCCCCGAATGGTGCATCTCCGAGCTCGCGATCCTCGCGGTCGGCGCCGTGGCGGTGCCGGCCTACACCACCAACACCGCCGCCGACCACCAGCACATTCTCGACAACGTGCGCGCCAAGGCGGCGCTCGTCTCGACCAAGAAGCTGGCCGCGCAGCTCCTGCCGGCGGTGCTGCGCTCGAGCGCCTGCGAATTCGTCGTCGCGCTCGAGCCGCCCGGCACCGGACAGCAGCAGGCGCTGGCCAAGCCCGTGCATCTCTGGGACGACGTGCTGAAGCAGGGCGATGCGGCGGCGGCTCCCGACGACATCGAGGCGCGCGCGAACGAGCGGGCGCGCACCGACACCGCCGTGATCATCCACACCTCGGGCACCGGCGGCGCGCCGCGCGGCGTGATGCTCCATCACGGCTCGATCCTGCGCAACGTGGCCGGCGCCTGGAAGCTGCTCGAGAACCACATCGCCTACGACCGGGAGAAGTTCCTCTGCTTCCTGCCGCTGTCGCACGCCTACGAGCACGCGGTCGGCCAATGGGTCGTCATCGCGATCGGGGCCGAGGTCTATTACGCCGAAGGGCTCGACGCGCTGGTCGGCAACATGGCCGAGGTGAAGCCCACGATCATGACCGCGGTGCCGCGCCTCTACGAGGTGATGCATGCGCGCGTCGCCAAGGCGATGGCGGCGATGAAGGGCTTCCGCAAGACGCTGTTCCTCCGCGCGCTCGCGATCGGCACCAAGCGCTACGAGAAGAAGCCGCTCACGCTCGGCGAGCGCCTGCTCGATCCGCTGCTCGAGCGGCTGGTGCGCGCCAAGGTGCGCGGGCGCTTCGGCGGGCGGCTGAAATTCTTCGTCTCGGGCGGCGCCGCGCTCAACTACGAGGTGGGCATCTTCTTCACCGCGCTCGGCGTGGTGCTGCTGCAGGGCTACGGGCAGACCGAGGCCGGGCCGGTGATCAGCGCGAACCCGGTCGAGGGCATGAAGATCCACAGCGTCGGCCCGCCGCTGCCCGGCGTCGAATGCCGGATCGCCGAGGACGGCGAGATCCTGGTGCGCGGCGAGCTCGTGATGCAGGGCTATTACGGCGACCCCGACACCACCGCCCTCGTCGTGCGCGACGGCTGGCTGCACACCGGCGACATCGGCCTGATCGACGAAGACGGCCATCTCGTCATCACCGACCGCAAGAAGGACATCATCGTCAATTCGGGCGGCGACAACGTCTCGCCGGCGCGGGTCGAGGGCTTTCTCACGCTCCAGCCCGAGATCGCGCAGGCGATGGTGTATGGCGACAAGAAGCCCCACCTCGTGGCCGTGATCGTGCCCGATCCCGAGGCGGCGGCGGCTTGGGCGCGCGCCCACGGCAAGGCCGCCGGCGCGGGCCGCGACCCGGCGGCGCTCGCCGCCGATCCGCAGTTCCAGGACCACATCAGCAAGGCGGTCGAGCGCGTGAACCTCGGCCTCTCGCAGACCGAGCGCGTGCGCCGATTCGTGCTGGCGAAGGAGCCGTTCACCACCGAGAACGGCATGATGACGCCCTCGATGAAGATTCGTCGCCACGTGATCCGCAGCGCCTATGGCGAAGCGCTCGAGGCGCTCTACGGGCGGCGCTAACCGCCACGGCCGCGTGACGGCGGCGGCGCCACGCCGAGCGGCGCTGCGGACGGGCCCCCGAAATCGGCCGCTGCGTGGCGCGCGCGGTGTCTAGGTGTTCTCCGCAGCGCAAGCCCGCCGGCCCTGTGTGTCATTGCCATGGGCCGCTATTCGCCGCCGCGGTTTTCATGTATGGATTTCAATAGCTTGCCGATCATCCACTGTTGCGGATTTGCAACGGGTGGCCAAAAAAGCAGCGCCGCCGGGAGAATCCGCTTGCTTGAAGGGGGGTGGCTGAGAAAATCTCGCCACCGTGATCGGTTGACCCGGTTACGCTACGTAGCTTTTTTTCAATAACGGGAGTGGAGGGGTTCATGAACCTCGGATTGAAGACCGGATTGCTGGGTACGGCGGCCGCGCTGGCCATCGCCGTCACCAGCGTGCCGGCCTACGCTCAGGATGACCTCTCGGCGCTGCGCCAGCAGCTCGAGACGATGAAAGAGCGGTTGGCCAAGCTCGAGGCGGACAAGGCGGATCAGCGCCGCGTCGCCGCCGCGGCAGCGGTCGAGGCCGGTGACAAGCCGCGGAGCTGGAAGCTCCCGGGCACGAACACGTCGATGAACATCGGCGGCTTCGTGAAGATGAGCATGATTTGGGACTTCAGCCAGTCCGGTCAGGGCAGCTCGTCGGCGACGTCGGAAGGCATCGGCACGGGCTTCTACCCGACGGTCGGCTCGGCCGCGGACAACATCCACAATGGCGGCTCGTTCCAGTTCACCGCCCGCCGTTCGCGTATCTGGTTCCAGACCTGGACGCCGACGGATTGGGGTGAGCTCCGCACCTACATCGAAGCGGACTTCGCCGGTGCCGGCGCGGCCGCGGGTTCGAGCACCAACCTGCTCCGCCTCCGCCAGGCCTTCGGTACGTTGGGCCCGGTCCTGATCGGTAAGACGCAGACGCTGTTCGGCGGCTTCATCGGTCTGCCGGAACTGCTGCACGACGGCGCTCCCTACGCGCCGGGCGCGCTGCGTATCGAGCAGATCCGCTACTCGCACAACTTCGGCGGCGGCCTCGTCCTGAACGTCGCCCTCGAAAGCGGTCCGGGCACCTCGGACGCCGGCGTTACGGGCAGCAGCCACGACGTCGTCGGCATCAGCACCGCTTCCGCGGCGGTTGCGGGTCCCTTCCCGGGCCCGCAGCGTTGGCCGGACATCGTCGCGTCGCTGCAGTGGAACTTCCCGAACGGCGCCCTCTACGGATCGGGCATGATCGGGCAGCGCAACGTCGATCCCGGCACCGGCGGACGCGCCGACACCGCCATCGTCTGGGGCGCCACGCTCGGCGCTCGCTACGAGATGGGCCGTGTCGAGATCGGCGGCCAGGGCGCGATCGGCTCGGGCATCGGCAACAAGTACCTGGACGGCGGCGCCACGGCGTTCGTCGACAGCGTGCTCGTGCTGAACGCCGCGGCCAATACGTCGGACCTGCGCCCGGTTCTGGGCTACATGGTTCAGGGCTACGTCCAGGTGAAGCTGACCGACACCATCCGCGCTACCGGCGTCTACGGCTGGGGCATGCATGAAGTCATCAGCGAGGGCGTCGGCACGAAGGGCGCGATCAAGACCGCGCTCTCGCCGACCGGCGCTCTGCCGCAGGGCTACTGGGCCGCGTTCGGCAACATCCTGTGGAACCCGGTTCCGCAGGTCACGCTCGGTGCCGAATACTCGTTCCAGCACTCCTCGCGCTACAACGGACCCGACGTGCAGGGGCATCGCCTGCAGTTCGCGGCGATCTACCGGTTCTAATCGGTCGACGCACGCAAGCTGACGAAGCTCGGGGGCCGGCTCCGCAAGGAGCCGGCCCTTTCTTTGTGTGCCGAGTCGCCGCGCGGAAGCGAACGGCCTCGCGCATGACGGCGTGAGATGGGTTTTGTCGCTGAGGCAGCGCCTCGAAGGGCGGACGCGCACGAGCCGGCACCGCCGCCGGCGATCCGACCTGGCGGAGTCTCGCTCTACACGCCGTAATAGGCGCGATACCACGCCACGAATTTCGGAATGCCGTCGCGGATCGATGTCTGGGGGGCGAAGCCGAGGTCGCGCCGGCTGGCCTCGATGTCGGCGTAGGTGTCCTTCACGTCGCCGGGCTGCATCGGCGCCGGCTCGAGGAAGGCCTTCTTGCCGAGTGCCGCCTCGATGGTGGCGATGAAATCCAGCAGCTCCTCGCTGCGGTGGTTGCCGAGGTTGTAGACCCGATGCGGCGCGTCGGCCCGA
>JAEULD010000300.1 GCA_016792765.1 Candidatus Odyssella sp. | reverse complement strand
ATCATCACCACGCGCTGCTGACCGGCGCCGACGGCCGCCGTTTCGCCAAGCGCGACCGCGCGCTGACCCTGCGCGCGCTGCGCGAGGCCGGCCGCAGCGCGGCCGAGGTGCGCGCGCTGGCGGGATTTCCGGGTTGAACGCGCTGCCTAGAACAGCAGCTTCACGAAGCGCTCGCCCCAGAAGACGAGGATCGTCACGATCGTCGGCGGCACGGCGGCGATGAAGAGCCCGAGCGCGCCAATGCTCTCGTCCTTATACTTGTCCTTGAGGATCGAGTAGCCGGCCGGGTTCGGCGCGTTGGCGATGACGGTCAACCCGCCGCCGGTGATGGCGCCCGCCACGAGCGCGAACTTGAAATCGTCGTCGATGCCCTGGACCAGCGAGCCGAGATAGGTGAGCGCCGCATTGTCGGTGATCGCGGTGAGCGCGGTGGCGCCGAGATAGAGCACGGTGCCGTCGAGGCCCTGCAAGGTCGGTTGCAGCCACCATTTCTGGAAGCCGCCGAGCGTGACCAACCCGGCCAGGAAAAAGGCGACCATCAGCGCCTGCCGCAGAAGCAGCGGGCGCTGATAGCGCTGATAGGCCTGTGTGAAGCCGAGGAAGAACAGGAACAGGCCGAGGAACACGGCCATGTGGTGGTTGAAGATGACGATGCCGGCGAGAAACAGGAGGTGGATGAGGGAGACGATCGACGGGATGTGCCCCTCGTCGGCCTGGAACTCGTTGGTCTCGGACGACTCGCGGAACTGACCGCGCACGTACCAGGTGACCGCGACCGCGTTGATGAATACGGCGATGACCGAGCGGACGCCGAACAGCGAGAACACCTCGTCGAAGCCCCAGTTCCACGTGCCGGCGACCATGAGGATCGGCGGCGCCGCATAGGGCGTGAGCGCCCCGCCGATCGAGACGTTGACGAACAGCGTGCCGACGATCGCGTATTTCGCGCGCTCGCTGATGTCGCGCGAGAAGAAGTGGTCGCGCAGCAGCAGCGCGGTCAGCGTCATCGCCGCCGGCTCGGTGATGAACGAGCCGAGCAGCGGGCCGACGCTCATCAGCACGAAGAAATAGGCGGTGCTGCGCCGGAGCGGCAGCAGCCGCGCGATCAGGCCCATGAGCTGCTCGGCGGACTTCAGCACCGGCCGGCTCGCGGCCACGACCATGATCACGAACACGAACGCCGGTTCGGTGAAATTGCGCGAATCGAGATAATCGACCGCGTTCTTGAGGCCCACCGTAACCGAAACCACGACCAGCAGGATCGCCGCCCAGACGCCGAAGACGCCCTCGACCTCGCCCAGCAGGTGCCAGAGGCCGGCGTGATTTGGCCGCGTGTGGGCGAGATGCTCGAAGAACTTCGTCGAGAAAGTGTGGATGACCGCGATCGCGAACAGAGTCGCGGCGATCACCTCGATGTAATGCGGAAAGCCCATGCCGTCCCCGTCCGCGCCCCTCATCTATTCGGCGTCGCCGCCGCGCCGGCCCGCGACATCCGGCAAGACGCCGCCCGGACCGGCAGTCCGGACGCGACACCCTCCCGGACCGCGCGTGCCCCGGCTCGTCCGGCGCTTACGCGGCGGAGGCAGGCCGAGCCTCGCCCCCGCCGCGACTATGCGTCGGGGCAGCCGCGAAATAAACGGCAATCTCCGGAGCAGCGGCCCGGCCGCTACTTCTCGATGAAGCCGCCGGCCAGCGCGAGCCGCACCAGCTCGACGACGTTGCGCGTCCCGGTCTTGTTCATGATGTTGGCGCGGTGGATGTCGACGGTGCGCACGCTGATGCCGAGGCGCTGCGCGATCGCCTTGCTGGTGAGGCCCTTGCTCACATGGCTCAGGATCTCGCGTTCGCGGTCGGTCAGGCGCGCCACGGCGGCCGCGGCCTTCTCGTCGATGCCGCCGGCCGGGCGCGCGTCGCGCTTGCCGGTAAGCGCGTGGCGTACGGCACCGACCAGCTCGTGCTCGTCGCATGGTTTCTGGAGGAAATCGGTGGCCCCTGCCTTCATCGCCTTGACTGCGAGGCTGATGTCGCCGTGGCCGGTGACGAACACGATCGGCTCGTCGCGCCCGCGTTTCTTCAGCTCTTCCTGAAGCTCCATGCCGCTCATGCCCGGCATGCGGATGTCGAGCAACAGGCAGCCCTTGGGCAGCTTCTCGGCCTCGTCGAGATAATCGGCGGCATCGGCGAATTGGCGCGTCTCGTAGCCGTGCATGCCGAGGAGCTGCGCCATGCTGTCGCGCACCGCCGCGTCGTCGTCAACGATGTAAACCGCCGTGCGTGCCATGGAATCAGCCTCCTGCGAGTTTCAACGTGAACACGAAGCGATGCGGCCCCTTGGCCCCGTGTTCGTACCAGATGCGGCCGCCCTGCGCCTCCGCCAAGCTGCGGCAAATCGCCAGTCCGAGGCCCATCCCCTCGGTCTTCGTCGTGAAGAACGAATCGAAGATTCGGCCACGGTCCTCCGCCGGCACGCCCGGGCCATTGTCGGCGACCGAGATTTCCACCTCGCCGCCGCGCCTGGCGGCCGAGATCTCGATCGCGCCGGCCGCCACATTGTGCTCCACGAGCGCCTCCAGGGCATTCGTGATAATGTTTACGAAGATTTGCGTAGTCTGCACGCGATCGGCGTTCACGACGCAGCCGGCGAGTTCGGGGCCGACGCGCACCGCGACGTCGGTGCCGCGCTTGGCGACGCGCACCAGCGCGACAGCCTCGCCGGCCGCCTCGGCAAGATTGAAGTCGCTCAGCGAGAATTCGCCGTAGCGCAGGAAATCGTGCAGCCGTTTCACGGTTTCCGCCGCGCGGACGCCCTGCGCCTCGGCCTTGAGCATCGAGTCGAGCACCTGCGCCGCGGCATTGCCGCGCTCGACCTGCGCCTTGCTCACCCGCACGTAGTTCAGCAGCGCCGTCAGCGGCTGATTGAGCTCGTGCGCGAGGCCCGACGCGATCTCGCCGCCGGTGCTCAGCCGCGCCAGGTGGCTCACCTCGTCGCGCAGCCGCTCGCGCGCCGCCTGCTGCTTGCGGAGCTCGTCGACGAGCACGCCGGTGAAGAGAACCGTGACGGCGAGCGTCATCATCAGCGTCTGGAGATCGAGCACCGCGTCGGCGCCGATCTCGCGTTGCACGGCGCCCACCATCAGCACGACCTCGATCACGAAGCAGGCCACCGCGGCGCCGGTCAATCCGTGGCGCACCGCGATCCACACCGCCGGCACGAACAGCACGTAGAAGAACCGGATCTGGTCCTTGGTGCCGACGACCATCATCACCCAGAGGCTGGCGGCGAGCACCAGGCCCTGCGCGATCATCTCTGCCGACCCTACCGACGGCCGTGCGACGTGCCGCATGCGCAGCAGCAGCGGCGCCGTGAGCGCAATGCCGATCGCGTCGCCGACCCAGTAGCGCAGCCACGCCTCGGACAGGCGGGGGGCCGGCAGCGCGCCGGCCAGGAAGTAGACGGCGATCACGAGCAGCGCGACGATCGCCGCGCCGATCAGGGCGGCGCCGGCCAGAAGCGCGAAATCGCGCACCGACGGAAGGGTCGCGTCGAAGCGCAGCCGCCGCTGCAGGATCCAGACGATGCCGGCATAGCCGGCGGCCGTCGCGAGATTCGTCAGGAACGAGATGTGGAGCGGAACGGTGGAAAAGCGCAGCACGACGTCGGCGGCGATGCCCGCGGCGAGCCAGAGCGGCGCGTAGGAAAGGCCGAACACGCAGAGCAGCGCGATCGACAGCCCCGGCGGCGGGCTCCACGGCGTGATGTTGTAGCCGAGGAACGGATGGATCGTGCTCGCCCAGTCGAGCAGCACGAAAAGCGCGACATAGGCCGCGGCCATGGCGACGCGGCGCACGCCCTTGGGACGCAACAGATCGCGGCCCGCCGGCAGCAGGGCCGATTGCGGTGCGAGAGGTTCCGTGCGCTCGCTCGCCATGCGCCTTCCGCTAGGCCGATGCCGTCGCCGCCGGCGGCAGCGCCCAGGGCTGCGCCCGCTCGAACGCGCGGGCGGCGCGCAGCACCAGGGCGTCTTCGTCGTGGCGGCCCACGATCTGCAGGCCGACCGGCAGCCCGTCGGCGAGCCCGCACGGCACGCTGGCCGCCGGGTTGCGCGACAGGTTGAACGGATGGCTGAACGGCGTCCAGTCCACCCAGGCGCTTTCGCCGGGCGGCTCGGGCGCCACCTTGCCGACGCCGAACGCGGTGACCGACACCATCGGCGTGAGCAGCAGATCGTATTTCTGGAAGAAGCGGTTGACCCGGAGGCCGAGCTCGCGGCGCGCCATCTGCGCACGGATGTAGTCGGCGGTCGAATAGGCGCCGCCGACGCGGGCCGTCTCGATCAGGCCGGGATCGACCAGGTGGCGCTTCTCGGGCGCGATGCCCGCGACGACGACATGCGCGGTCGAGAACCAGTGCTTCATGAAGATGTCGTCGGCCGGCCCGATCTCGGGCTCGGCCGCTTCGACGCGCGCGCCGAGGCGCTTGAACAGCTTCGCCGCCGCCGCGGCCTTCTCGGCGACGCCCGGCATCACGCGCTTGCCGCCGAGCGTCGGGCTCCACGCGATGCGCAGGTTCCTGACGCCGCCGTCGAGGCCTTTCGTGAAATCCTCTCCCGGCTGGCGCGGGGCGTACCAGTCGCGCCAGTCCGGCCGCGACAGCACCGTGAGCATCAGCGCGGCGTCGGCCACGGTGCGCGTCATCGGGCCCACATTGGCGAGCGTGCCGAACGGCGAGAGCGGCCAGGCCGGCACGCGCCCGAAGGTCTGCTTGAAGCCGAAAATGCCGGTGAACGCCGCCGGAATGCGGATCGAGCCGCCGCCGTCGGTGCCGACATGGAGCGCGCCCATGCCCATCGCCGCGGCCACGGCGGCGCCGCCGGAGGACCCGCCCGGCGTCGTCTCCGGGTTCCACGGATTGCGCGTGATGCCGGTGAGCGGGCTGTCGGTGACACCCTTCCAGCCGAACTCCGGCGTCGTCGTCTTGCCGAGGATGACCGCGCCCGATTCCTTGAGCCGCGCCGTCACCGGCGCATCGTCGTTCCACGCCTGATGGGGGTCGACGGTGAGCGAGCCGCGCAGGGTCGGCCAGCCCTTGGTGAGGATGATGTCCTTGATCGTCGCCGGCACGCCGTCGACGGGGCCGAGCGGCTTCTTCCCGGCCCAGCGCTTCTCCGACGCGCGCGCCGCGGCCAGCGCCGCCTTCTCGTCGACGAGGACGAACGCGTTGAGCGCCGGATTATGCCTCGCGATGCGGGCGAGCGCGGCCTTGGCCGCCTCGACCGGCGAAGCCTTGCCGCTCTTGTAGAGGCGGAGCAGCTCCGTGGCCGGCGCGAGCGCGAGATCGGTGGTCATTGGCGCAGCCCCTTCGCGATGGCGACATAGTCCGGCTCGTCCGGGCCGATGATGCCGTGGCGGATCAGGAAGTCGATGATGACGAGATTGCAGTTGAACTTGAACTGCGTCGTGTCGCGGACGATGGCCGCCACGTCTTCGACCGGCATCAGCGTGAACGCCTCGAGTTCGCCGTCGCGGCACTCCGGCCGGAAGCCGGCCGGCAGCTCGAGATCGTAGCAGTAGAGGACGTCGCGCCGGAGGCCCTCGGGCATGGTCCCGGTATAGGTAATGGCGCCGACCGCCGGCGCCGCCGCGGCCCAGGCTTGGGGAATACCGGCCTCTTCCTCGCATTCCTTGACGAGGCATTCGCGCGCTGTCAGCCCGTGCGGCAGGCCGCCGGCGACGGCATTGTCCAGCATGCCGGGATAGGTCTGTTTGGTGCGTGACCGGCGCGCGATCCAAAGCGCCAAACGACCTGCTTCGCGCACGTATCCGTTCAGGTGAACGCCGTACGCACGTATGCCGAAGAGCGGGACGGCCGCCCGTTCGATGACAAACAGCGCCCGGCCCCCCGGCGTTACCGTCACGGGATACGGTTCGCTTCGCCACGGCGACATTATTCCGATATTTTCCAATCGCTTAATGGTGTTCGCGACCGCTTCCGTACGATGCCCGAACGTACGAAGATTTGGGGACAAGGCAACCCCGTCCTCGCGTACGGCGAATACGTCTTCCGCGGATCGAATGGCTTCCGCCATGTCGTGGCGTACGTATCCGGCCAAGGCACCATCGACATGGAAGGGCCGGAACCCGGTGAGATCGCGCCGATTGCAGGCACGGATGTGATCGAGGAAGCTCATGTCCGACCGCTTCTCCTCCGGATCGCGAAGCCCGGCGAGGCCGGCCTTCACTTGGTCACATAGCCCATGCTCTGCGGCAGCCAAAGCGCGATCTCCGGCGCCAGGATCAGCAGCGCGATGGCCAGGGCCATCATCAGCATGTAGGGGACGGCGGCCTTGTTGATCTCCGAGAGCGGGGCCTTGGTGATCGATTTGATGACGACGAGGTTCATGGCCACGGGCGGCGAGATCAGCGCCAGCTCGAGGTTGATCGTCAGCAGGACGCCGTACCACACCTTGTCGATGCCGAGCTGATTGAGGACCGGCAGCAGCACCGGGGTGGTGATCAGGATGATCGAGATCGACTCGAGCACGAGGCCGAGCACGAACAGCAGCACCATCACGGCGACGAGGAATTCGAGCTTGGTGAGCCCGTAATCGACGACCAGCCGCACCAGCTCGTCGGGCACGCGCAGCTTGGTGAGCACGTCGCCGAACATCGCGGCGCCGATGATGATCAGGAACAGCACGGCCGAGGTGCGGGCGGCCTCGGCGGCGCCGTTCCAGACGTCGCGGACGCCGAGCGTGCGATAGATCACGAACGCGATCAGCAGCGCCCAGAGCGCACCGGTGCCCGCCGCCTCGGTGGCGGTGAACACGCCGAAATACATGCCGAGCAGTACGAACGGCGGCAGCGTGAGCGCCCAGAACGAGCCGCGCACGGCCGCGATCATCTCGGCGCCGCTGGCGCGCTTCGGCCGCAGGTGCCGCGTGCCGAGCCGCCGCTCGCGCCGCCAAGCCGTGATCATGCAATAGACCGCGAAAATGCCGGCGAGCATGAGGCCGGGCAGCACGCCCGCCATGAACAGCGCGCCGATCGAGGCCTCCGACACGACCGCATAGAGCACCATCGGCGCGGACGGCGGGATGAGGATCCCGAGCGTTCCGCCGCCGGCGACCGCGCCGTAGGCGCTTCTGGGGTCGTAGCCGTATTTCAGCATCTGCGGGATCGCGGCCGTGCCGATCGTGAGCGCGGTCGCGACCGAGGAGCCCGAGATGGCGGCGAACGCCGTGCAGGCCGCGATCGTGGCCACGCCGAGGCCGCCGGGCAGATGGCCGAACAGCGTGTTCGCCGCCTTGTAGAGGTCGTCGACGACGCGGCCCTTCACCATGAACCGCGCCATCAGCATGAACAGCGGAATGGCGACGAGCAGATAGACGTTGAGCTTGCCGAAGGCGAGCTCGCCCACGCCCGCGACCTTGCCTTCCACGAGCAGCAGCACGACGAGCGAGAACAGGAACATGCCGGCATACATCGGCATGCCGAGGTAGAGCAGCAGGATGAGGCCGCCCAGCAGCAACAGAAACGTCATTCGAGCGGGCCCGCCTTGAGCCGCGCCGCTTCCTCCGCCGCCGCCGCGTCGCCGGCATCGAGTCCGCGCGCGACGCGCAGGAGCTGCATCAGCGCGACCGCGAGCATGAGGCCGAAGCCCACCGGCACCAGCACCTGGATCCACCAGAGCGGGATCGGATAGATCTCGGTCATCATGCCGGTCATGCGCGAGAAGGCGACCATCGCCGAGCCTTCCCAGATCATGATCGCGGCCGTGGCGACGATGCAGAGAAGGCCGAACGCCGCGAGCGCTCGGCCCGGTCGGCCGCGCACCCGCTCGCTGACGGTATCGACCGCGACGTGCTCGCCGGCGAGCTGCGCTGATGGCGCCGCGAACATCACCATCGCGACGACGAGCCAGCCGACCGCGTAGTCGATCCAGCTCTGCGGCGCGCCGAAGAAGTAGCGCATCGCCACCGAGTAGCACATCAGCGCGAAGCAGATCAGGCAGGCGGCCGCAGCGATCTGCAGCGCGCCGGCGCTGATCCGGCGCACGGCACGGTCGAACGCCTCCATGCGCAGGCGCGCGACGCCGCGGCGGCTCAGAGCTTCTTCATCAGCTCGATGATCTTGGCGCCGCCCTCGGGCGCGATCTTCAAGAACGCGTCGATCACCGGCTGCTGCATCTTGGCCTTCCAGGCCTCGACCTCGGCATCCTTGAGCACGGTAATCTGCATGCCCTTCTCGCGGAGCTGGCCGACCGCCGCCGCCGCCGTCTGCTCGGTGATCGGAACGATGTCCTGTTCGTTCTTGGCTGCCGCCGCCTCGATCGCCGCGCGGTATTCGGGCTTCAGGCTCGCATACCACTTCGGATTGGAGAACATGTGGAAGTAGACGGTGAAATAGGGCAGCACGGTGCCGAACTTCTGGACCTCGTAGTAGCGGCGCGAGACCGCGGCCGAGATGTCGGTGAGGCCGGCGTCGAGCACGCCGGTTTGCAGGCCCTGATAGACCTCGGAGCCCGGCATGGTGGAGGGCGCCGCGCCCACGGCCTTCAAGCTGTTGTCGGTGAGCGCGTTGAGGCCGCGGATCTTGAGGCCCTGGAAATCGGCCAGCGTCGCGATCGGCTTCTTGCCGGAGGTGAAGATCGAGACGCGCGTGATGTAGAGCCACGAGATCGAATGGACGCCGCGCTTCGCGAGCAGCCCGTCGAGATATTTCCGCGCCTCGGAGGTGGGGAACTTCTTGATGCGCTCGAGATCAGTGAAAAAGAACGGAATCGTCGGCGCCGCCATCTCGGGGATCGTATTGCCCCACTGCGCGTTGACGACCAGCGCCGCCTCGATCGCGCCGCGCGCGACCTGCGGGAAATTCTCGCCGGCCTTGGCGAGCTGCTCGGCGGGAAAGATCTGGACGTCGACGCCGCCTTTCGTGCGCTGCTTGACGTCCTCGGCGAACAGAAGCAGCGCCTTGTGCATGTGGTGTGCGGTCGGGACCTGATGGCTGATCCGCATCGTGAATTCGGCGGCACCCGCTTGCGCCGCGGCGAGTGCGAGGCCAGCGGCGGTCAGCGCCGCGATCGAGATACGCATCGTTCCATCCTCCCCGTTTCCTTCGGCAATTGCCGCGCCGGCCGGCGTCACTCTGCCGCTTCCGGCGCCTTCCGCCGCCGGCGCGCGATGCGCCGGGCGAACTCCAGCTCATCTTCCTCGCGCTTGCGCAGCGCCGCAAGCCCCACCAGCGCGTTGAACTGATCGAACGGAAGCAGGCGCTGCTCGTAGCCCTTGCTGCTGCCGGTGCGCTTGAAGTGCGCGTAGTAGTCCTGCATCGCCCTTGCGTAAACATACGTAGGCGCGAGCGCGTTGGTCATTACCGCGAAGCCGATCTCCTGGCACTCGGCCGCGGTGAGATTGGGCGTCTTGCCGCCGTCGATGATGCTCGCGAAAACCGGGCCGTTCACCGCCTTGCAGACGCGGCGCATGTCGTCCGCCGTCTCGAGCGCCTCGACGAAGACGAGATCGGCGCCGGCGTCGCGATAGAGCACCGCGCGCTCGATCGCCTCGTCGATGCCGTGCGTGGCGAGCGCGTCGGTGCGCGCCATGATCACGAGGTCGGGGTCGTGGCGCGCGTCGAGCGCGGCCTTGAGCTTGCCCAGCATCTCCTCGGCGGGAACGACGCCCTTGCCCGGCATGTGGCCGCAGCGCTTCGGGAACGTCTGGTCCTCGATGAAGAAGCCGGCCAGGCCCGCGCGCTCGTAGGCGCGCGTCGTCCGGCGCACGTTGGTGACGTTGCCGAAGCCGGTGTCGCCGTCGCCGAACACCGGGATGGAGACGGCGTCGCAGATGCGCGCATAGTGGTCGGCGAGCTCGCTCATCGAGAGCTGCGAGGTGTCGGGCTGGCCGAGCAAGGTCGCGGTCGAGGAATAGCCGCCCTCGGTGACGGCCTCGAAGCCGGCCTGCTCGGCGATCTTGGCGCCGAGGGCGTCGTGCACGCCCGGCATGACGAGGATCTCGGGCGCTTCGACGAGGAGGCGGAATCGCGTGGTGCGGCGCATGGGATCGGGTGACCCGAATCGGCTGGCGGGGCACCGACAATAGCCCGCCCGGCGACGCCGCCGCGAGACGAAAAAGGGCCGGCGGAGCGCGCCCCGCCGGCCCTGCCGCTATTCACATGGTGAAAGGCGTTACTTCTTCTCCTGCGCCTCGACGCCGATCAGCAGCTTGATCTCGTCGCCCACGGCGGGCACGCCGAACTTCATGCCCCAATCGGTGCGCTTGATCGTGCCCGTGATCGTGAAGCCGACGGTGAGCACGCCCTTGTAGGCCGGCACCGGATGCGGCGCCACCTTGTGGAACGTGACGTCGAACACGACCGGCTTCGTCACGCCGAGCAGCGTGACGTTGCCGTGGAGCTTGCCGGTCTTCTCGCCGGTCTTCTCCACCTTCGTGCTCTCGAACACCATGGTCGGGAATTCCTTCGCGTTGAAGAAATCCGTGCCGCGGAGGTGCTCGTCGCGGCCGCGGACGCCGCCCTGCGCCTGCAGGCGGCGGTCGTTGGTGTCGATGCTCTCGGTCTTCACTTCGATGCGCACCTTGGTGTTCTCGGGCGCTTTCGCGTCGAACGTGAACTCGCCGCCCCAGTCGCGGAAGAGCCCGTAGACGTCGGTGTAGCCGATGTGATTGGCGACGAAGACGAACGAGCTGTGGGTGATGTCGACGCGGAACGTTTCCGCCGCGGCGGGTGCTGCGGCGAACGCCGCGAGCGCGGCCGCGGCGGCAAGAGTGCGGAACTTCATCGATGGTCCTCCAAGAAGCCTCGCGAGGGTGTGGTGGACGGCGCCGGCCTGCCTCGCATCCGGCCGGCGCCGGAGCTCAATTCATGCGCCAGCCCAGCGCGAACCACGCATAGGCGAGCGCCGCGGCCGGCGGAATCGCGACGACGACGCCGTAGGCGACGGGCTGCAGGAAGCGCGCCGCCGCCGGGGCGCCGCCCGCCGCCACGAGCAGCGCGAGCGGGCGCGCGACGAAATCGACCGCGAAGGCGAGCGCGACGACGCCGATCAGCGCGATCTTCGCGGGCGCGTCGGCGGCGAAAACGGCGGCGTAGGCGAGGGCGAGCCAGACGCCGCCCCCGCCGAACGCGCCGATGGCGCCGTAGCCGAAGCCGCGGCCGGCCGCGAGATGGGCGATGAAGCTGGCCAGCAGATAGCCGCCGGCGCCGGCCGCGAGCGCCATGGCGAGGCTGCCGAGCGAGAGCGAGATGCCGAGCAGCGCGATGCCGCCGAGCCCGAGTCCGGCGACGAGCAGCTGGATCGCCGGGAACAGCGCGGCGCTGCTCGCCTCGTCGGTCTCCGCGCCGCGCGCCGACGCGGCCTGGCGCCAATAGACGACGATCGAGGCGAAGAACAGCGCGGCCAGGGTGGCGATCAGCGCGCCGCCCGGCCCGGCCGCGATCTGCGGCCAGCGCATCCAGGCCAGTGCCGCCGCGGGCACGACGAACGCGAAGAAATGCCCGCCGCCGCGCGCGGCGCCGGCGGCATCGAGCGCGATGCCGAGCAGGAGACCGGCCGCGGCGACGTAGAACATCTTCTGCGCCGTCGCCGCGGGCGGAAACGCCGGCACGCCGCCGTGGATCAGGTAGTAGGCGGCGAAGAAGGCGGCGCCGATGCCGAGCGCCGCGAACCGCTTCCCGCCGGCCAGTGCGAGCACCAGCGCGACGGCGACGCCGATCGCGAACGGCACGACCGCCGTCTGCCCCACCGGATCGCCGAGGAGGTTCTGGAAGAACGCCATGCCGCCGTCAGCCGCCCCGTATCCAACGATCAACACCGCGCGACGCCGAAGCATCCGCGGGCCGGGTTCTATAAGCGGAAAGCCCGGGGCGGCGGGCTGACAATCGCGTGAGGATCGCCCGCGTGCTTCGGTTTCGCGTGCGAAACGCCGCGGCCTAGAGCGCCATGCCGACGGCGAAGCCGGCCAGCGTGAGCGCCGTGACCGCGGCGAGCGCGACCACGCCGAACGGCGTGCGGCCGTGGCGCCAGAGGCCCCAGCCGGCGAGCAGCATCGCGGCGAGGCCGAGCGGCAGCGGCAGGATCCAGGCGCCGGCCCCGAACACGCAGGCGATCGCGGCCAGCAGCTTCGCCTGCACCGGATCGGCCGGCCGGCGCGCCGGGGCCCTGCGCCCGCCGGTGGCGGGCGGCGCGCGGCCCCTCGTCCGCGCGCGGCTCATCGCCCGCCGAGCGCCTGCTCGAGATCGGCGACGAGGTCGCCGACATGCTCCAGCCCCGCCGAGAGCCGCAGCAGATCGGGCGGCGCCGGGCTACCCGCGCCCTCGACGCTGGCGCGATGCTCGAGCAGGCTCTCGACGCCGCCGAGCGAGGTCGCGCGCTTCCACACCTTCACGCGCGCCGCCGCACCGACCGCGGCGCCCTCGCCGCCTCTGACGCGGATCGACAGCATGCCGCCGAAGCCGCCCTGCATCTGCCGCCGGGCGACGGCGTGGCCGGGGTCGCTCGCGAGGCCCGGATAGAGCACGCGCTCGATGCGCGGATGCTTCTCGAGATGCGCCGCGATCGCCATCGCCGCGCGCGCGGCCGCATCGACGCGCGGATAGAGCGTCCGCATGCCGCGCAGCAGCAGCCAGGCCTCGAACGGCCCGAGAATGCCGCCGAGCTGCGCGCGCAACGTCCTGACACGCGCCCAATACTCGTCCTTCGCGCGCGTCACCAGCGCGCCGGCGACGACGTCGGAATGGCCGTTGAGGTATTTCGTCGCCGAATGCATCACGAGATCGGCGCCGAGCGCCAGCGGCCGCGTCAGCACCGGCGTCGCCACCGTGGAATCGACCGCGAGCCGTGCGCCGGCGGCGTGCGCGATCTCGGCCGCGGCGGCGATGTCGGTGACGACCCAGGTGGGATTGGCCGGCGTCTCGATCCACACCAGCCTGGTCTTGCCGGGCCGCATCGCCGCGCGAAGCTCGTCGAGCCGGTCGGTGTCCACGAGATCGACCGCGAGACCCCACTGCCGCGCGAAGCCCGTCAGCCAGTTGCGCAGCGCCCAATACATCACCTTCGGCGCCACGACGTGATCGCCCGGCGCCAGCGTCTGGAATGCCGCCGTCGCCGCCGCCATGCCCGAGGCGAAGACGAGCGCCTCCGCCCCGTCCTCGAGCGCCGCCAGCACCGCCTCGGCGTGGTCGTAGGTGGGATTGTCGGCGCGGCCATAGACGCGGCCGCTGCGATACTGGTTGTCGGGATCGCGGATGAAGGTCGTGGCCGTATGCAGCGGCGGGACGATCGCCTTGCTCTCGGCATCGACGAAGCCCATCGCCTGCGCGGCGAGGGTTTGCTTGTGCGCGGTGTCGCTCATGCCGGCGAGTGTGGACCGCCGCGATTGCCGTAACAACGGCGAACTCCGGCGCGCCCGCGCGCTTGAGCTAGGTCAAGGCGGATTTGCGCGGAATGGAATACAGGGGAAAGATGTTCCGCATCCGCTTCCACGGCCGCGGCGGCCAGGGCATGAAGACGGCGAGCCGCGTGCTCGGCACGGCCCTGCACCGCGAAGGCTTCACCGTGCAGGATGCGCCGCGCTACGGCGCCGAGCGGCGCGGCGCTCCGGTGTTCGCCTATGTCCGCGCCGCCCGCCGTTCCATCGACGAGCGCGGCGCGATGCCCAATCCCGACCTCGTCGTCGTCGCCGACGACACGCTCGTCGCCGTGCCGGCGGCCGGCGTGCTGCAGGGCCTCGACGCGCATTCCGTGCTGCTGATCGACAGCGCCGAGCCGGCCGAAGTCTGGCGCGGGCGCCTCGCGCTCGCCGGCCCGATCCTGGCGCTGCCCCGCCCCGGCAGCGGCTCGGCCGAAGACTTCAAGTATGTCGGCGCGGCCTGCGCCGGCGCCGCCGCGCGCCTCGTGGGCGCCGTCTCGCGCGACAGCATCGTCGCGGCGGTGGCGGAGGAATATGCCGGCTTCGGGCCCGGCGTGGCGGAGCGCAACCGCGGAATCGCGCTGGCCGCCTACGACGCCATGGCCGCGCACGAGGGCTGCGTGCGCGAACGCGCCGCGCCGGCTCCGGCGAAGCCGGACTGGATCGAGGTGCCGCTCGATCACGCCGATGTGGCCGCGCCCGCGATCCATGCGCCGCTGACCAGCGTGCAGGTGCGCACCGGACTCTGGCGCTCGATGCGGCCGGTGATCGACCACGCGCGCTGCCGGCGCTGCTGGTGGGTGTGCAGCACGTTCTGCCCCGACAACGCGATCGCCGTTACCGACGGCAGGCCGGCGATCGACTACGATCACTGCAAGGGCTGCATGATCTGCGTCGCGCAGTGCCCGCCGCACGCGATCGCGGCCATCCCCGAAACCGAAGCCGCAGGCAAGGCCGCATGACGCGCACGCTGCTCACCGGCAATGCCGCCGCCGCCTGGGGCGCGCGCCTCGCCGCGGCCGACTACGTGCCGGCGTTTCCGATCACGCCGCAGACCGAGATCATCGAGACGATTTCGGCATGGGCGCGGTCGGGCGACATGCCGGGCCGCATCACGATGTTCGAATCGGAGCACTCGATGCTGACCGCGGCCGGCGCGGCGGCGGCCACCGGCGTGCG
>JAEULD010000262.1 GCA_016792765.1 Candidatus Odyssella sp. | reverse complement strand
CGCTCGAACGGCGCCGCCGGATCGGCCGCGCCGCCGCGCCAGCGCAGCGCGCCGCCCGACAGCGCCGGCGGCACGGCGGCGAGCGCCGCGCGCAGGATGCCTTCGCAATCGCCGACGAGGTCCGGCCATGCGGCGCCGGCGCGGTACCATTCGAGCATCGTGAACTCGGGATGGTGCGTCGGCGCGCGCTCGCCGTTGCGGTAGACGCGCGCGAATTGGAAGAGACGGGGCTCGCCGGCCGCCAGCAGCTTCTTCATCGCGAATTCGGGCGAGGTGTGGAGGTAGAGCCTGCGCCGCGCCTGGCCGAACGGCTCCTCGAGCTCGGTGGCGAAGGCCTTGAGATGCACCTCCATGCCCGGCGAGACCTGCAGGGCCGGCGTTTCCACCTCGACGAAACCCTGCTCGGCGAACCAGCCGCGGATCGCCGCCAGCGCCGCGGCGCGCGCGAGCAGGCGCGGCCGGCGCCGGGCGAATTCGTCGCGGCGCCACCACGTCATGCTTCCGAACCTCGCGCGGCGGGTCTATATCGCGCGCCATGGGAAAGGTGAAAACGCGGCGGCCGAAGGCCGCGCGGACTCTGCGCAGCGCCGACGATCTCGCCGCCGCCGGCCTCGTCGCGGCGACGCGGCGCGCCGAACTGGCGCGCGTCGCCGCGCGCTATGCCGTGGCGGTGACGCCCGATCTCGCCGGGCTCATCGATCCGGCCGATCCGGCGGACCCCATCGCACGGCAGTTCCTGCCCGATCCGCGCGAGCTGCGGCGCGCGCCGGACGAGCGCGACGATCCGATCGGCGACGCGGCCAACAGCCCGATCAAGGGCATCGTGCACCGCTATCCCGACCGCGTGCTGCTGACGCCGGTGCATGTGTGCCCGGTCTATTGCCGCTTCTGCTTCCGGCGCGAGAAAGTGGGTCCGGGCGGCGCGGCGCTGACGCGCGCCGAAACCGCGTCGGCGCTCGACTACATCCGTGCGCACACCGAAATCTTCGAGGTCATCCTGACCGGCGGCGACCCGCTGGTGCTCGCGCCCGGCAAGCTCGGCGCGCTGGTGGCGGCGCTGGGCGCGATCCCGCACGTCCGCGCGATCCGCCTCCACACGCGCGCGCCGGTGGCGCGGCCCGGCGTCGTCACGCCGGCGCTGGCGCGGGCCCTGCGATCGGAAAAGGCCGTGTATGTCGTCCTCCACTGCAACCATCCGCGCGAGGTGACGAAAGCGCTCGCCGCCGCGGTGCTGCGCCTCGTCAAGGCGGGCGTTCCGGTGCTCTCTCAATCGGTTCTGCTCAAGGGAGTCAACGACGACGCGGACACGCTGCAGGCGCTGTTCCGCGCGCTTCTGGCCGCGCGGGTCAAGCCCTACTACCTGCATCACCCCGACCTCGCGCCCGGCACCGCGCATTTTCGCGTGGATCTCGCGGCCGGGCAGGCGCTGATGCGCGGGCTGCGCGGGCGGCTTTCCGGCCTGGCGCAGCCGGCCTATGTGCTCGACGTGCCGGGCGGCCACGGCAAGGTGCCGGTCGGCCCCGTCTATGCCGAGGCGAAGGACGGGGCCTGGACGATCGAGGACCCTCGCGGCAAGCGCCATCGCTATCCGCCGGAACGCGGCTGAGCGCGCGCATTGCCGCGCCGGCGGGGCGTTGCGCCCGAGGTATCCCCTTGCTAGAAACCGCCGCCAATCCGGCCCTTCCCAACAATCCGCAGCACACCATGAAGATCGGCGCAAACCAGATTCGCCCCGGCAACGTCATCGAGCACGAGGGCAAGCAATTCGGCGTGCTCAAGATCCAGCTCATCACGCCGGGCAAGGGCGGCGCGTTCATCCAGGTCGACATGCGCGACATCAAGACCGGGGTGAAGACCAACCAGCGCTGGCGGACGGCGGATACGGTCGAAAAGCTCTCGACCGATCAGAAGACGGCCAACTACCTGTTCGCCGACGGCGATATGCTCACCTTCATGGAGCAGGAATCCTACGAGCAGTTCAACCTCACGCGCGAAACGGTCGGCGACCAGGCCGACTTCCTCCAGGACAACATGGAAGTGACGATCGACTACGTCGAGGGCAACCCCGTCGCCGTGCACCTTCCGCAGACGGTCGTGATGCAGCTCGTCGAGGCCGATCCGGTCGTGAAGGGCCAGACCGCGGCGTCGTCCTACAAGCCCGCGAAGCTCGAGAACGGCCGGCGCATCATGGTGCCGCCGCACATCGAAGCGGGCATCAAGGTGGTCGTGAACACCGAGACCGGCGAATACGTCGAACGCTTCAAGGGCTGACCGGCGAAAGCCGGGCGCAATGGCCCTCAAGTCCCCCGTCATCAACGTCATGGAGGCCGCGGCGCGCAAGGCGTCGCGCGGCCTCATCCGCGATTTCGGCGAGGTCGAGCACCTCCAGGTGTCGAAGAAAGGCCCGGCCGATTTCGTCAGCGCGGCCGATCTTCGCGTCGAGAAGATCCTGCGCGAGGAGCTGGCCAAGGCGCGGCCCGGCTGGGCGCTGGTCACCGAAGAGCACGGCGGCAAGCTGCCGGTGGACAAAGATGACGCGTGGATCGTCGACCCGATCGACGGCACCACCAACTTCCTTCACGGCATTCCGCATTTCTGCCTCACGATCGCGCATTGGCGGAGGGGCGAGATTGTCGCCGGCATCGTCTATCAGCCGATCGGCGACGAGCTGTTCTGGGCCGAGAAGGGCATGGGCGCCTATCACAACCGGCGCCGCCTGCGCGTTTCGGCGCGGCAGACCCTCGGCGATGCGCTGATCGCCACCGGCATTCCGTGGAAGGGCAAGGAAAAGCATCCGCGCTACATGGATACGCTCGCCGCAGTCGTGCCCGAAGTGGCCGGCATCCGCCGTTTCGGCGCCGCGGCGCTCGACCTCGCCTGGGTCGCGGCCGGCCGCTTCGACGGCTATTGGGAGTACGGGCTTTACCCGTGGGACATCGCCGCGGGCATTCTGCTCATTCGCGAGGCCGGCGGCGCGGTCAGCGACATGGATGGCGGCGACGCGATGCTGAGCAAGGGCGACATCCTCGCCGCCAACGGTTCGTTGCACAAGCCGCTCGCGCGACTGATCTCCGCCGCCGCCAAGGGCTGAATCAGGGTTACGAACTCGTTACGGCGGCATCCGTTCCTTGGCGCGCCGGCGGGAGATGCAGTAGGATCGCGCCCTTCTCGATCCTTCCCCCGCCGCAACCGACCGAGCGATGACCCGACCCGGCCGCTATCTCATTCGCATGCTGGCGTTCCTCGTCGTCGTCGCCGGGGGGCTGTTTCTCATCCGCGGCGAGCTCGAGAAATTCTTCCAGGCCAACCCGTTCCTGAACGGGCTCATCATCGGCATCCTCGCCATCGGCATCCTCTACACGCTGCGCCAGGTGCTGGTGCTGTGGCCGGAGGTGAGCTGGATCGAGAACTACACGAAGAACCGCGCCCTGCCGGGCAAGGGCCCGCGCTTCCTCGCGCCGATGGCGAAGATGCTCGGCGAGCGCGAGGGGCGGCGCCTGCGCCTCACCGCCGGCACGATGCGCACGCTGCTCGACGGCATCGGCATCCGGCTCGACGAGGGCCGCGAAATCTCGCGCTACATGATCGCGCTGCTCGTGTTCCTCGGCCTGCTCGGCACGTTCTGGGGCCTGCTCGAGACGGTCGAGGCGGTCGTGAAGGTCATCGGGAATCTCTCCGTCGGCTCGGGCGAAGACGTCGGCAAGGTGCTCGAGCGGTTCAAGGCCGGGCTCTACGACACGCTGAAGGGCGCGGGCGTGGCCTTCAGCACGTCGCTGTTCGGCCTCGGCGGCTCGCTGATCCTCGGATTCCTCGACCTCCAGGCCGCGCAGGCCCAGAACCGCTTCTACACCGATCTCGAGGACTGGCTCTCGGGCATGACGCGGATCAGCGCGCTGCCGACCGACGGCTCGGGCGATTCGTTCGAATCGGTGTCGAGCTACCTCCAGGCGCTGCTCGAGCACACCGCCACGACGATGGACGAACTCTCGCAGTCGATCGTGCGCGGCGAGGCGGAGCGCGCGAAGTCGGCGGAAAGCGTCGGCGCGCTCGCCGAGCGGCTCGGGCACCTCGTCGACCAGCTCCACACGCAGCAGGCGCTGCTGGCCCGCCTCGCCGACACGCAGATCGAGTTGAAGCCGATTCTCGGCCGCCTTTCGGAAGAGCAGTCGTTCGGGCGCCAGGAGCTGGTCACGGCGCTGCGCACCGAGTTCAAGAGTCTCGCTGCGCGCATCGCCGAAGTTCAGCTGCAGATGCGTCCCTATCTCGACCAGATGGCGAAGGACAATGCGATCGGACGCCAGGAGATGATCCGCGAAATGCGCTCCGAGACCGAGATTCTCGCGCAGGCGATCGCGACGCTGGCCGGTCAGCGCGAGCGGCGCGAGGTCGAGCAGCGCCTGACGCCGAAGGCCTAGGCGCCCATGCCCGGCCGCGTCCGAGTCCGCGAAGGCTTCAACATCTGGCCCGGCTTCGTCGACGCGCTGTCGACGCTGCTCATCATGCTGCTGTTCGTGCTCACGGTCTTCACGGCCATGCAGCTCTTTCTCGGCGACGTGCTGACCGGGCGCGACAAGACGATCACGCAGCTCTCGTCGCAGCGCGAGCAGCTCGCGAAGCGGCTCGCCGAAGAGACGGCGCTGATGGAGCAGGCGCAACGCGACATCGCCGGGCTTCGCGACCGGCTGAGCGCGTTGGCCGCGCAGCGCGAAGCCGTGGAGCGCGAGCGCATGGCGCTGCAAAGCCGCGCCGCCGGCCTCGAGCGCGACAAGAGCGCGCTCGAAGCCGAGAAAGCGGACGCCGAACGGCGCATCGCCGCGCTCGAAAGCGAAAAAGGCGCGCTGCAGAGCCTGAAGGCGGATGCCGATCGCCGGATCGCCGCGCTCGAGGGCGAGAGATCGGATATCCTCGCGCGGCTCGCCGGGCTGGACCGGGAGCGGCTGGCCGCGCTGGCCCGCATCGCGGCGCTCGAGCGCGACGGCGCCGAGCAGCGGCGCGCGGCCGAGGCCGACCGCGCGCGCGGCGCCGCCGAGAAGAGCGAGCTCGAACGCCGCATTGCGGCGCTCGAAGCGCA
>JAEULD010000186.1 GCA_016792765.1 Candidatus Odyssella sp. | reverse complement strand
CGCGCGCGATCCTGGCGCTCGCGATCGGCGCCGCGCTCGGCATCGCGGGCGCGGCGCTGCAGGGCTACCTGCGCAATCCGCTGGCCGAGCCCGGCGTCGTCGGCGTCTCGGCAGCGGGCGCGCTGGGCGCCGTCGTCGTGTTCTATTTCGGGCTATCGCGCGCGTTCCCGCTCGCGCTTCCGCTCGGCGGCCTCGTCGGCGCCGGCGTCGGCGTGTGGCTGGTCTACGCGCTGGCCGGCCGCGGCGGCTCGACGGCGACGCTGATCCTCGCCGGCGTCGCCGTGAACGCGCTGGCCGGAGCGCTCACCGCGCTGGCGCTCAGCGTGGCGCCCAGCCCCTACGCGACGCTCGAGATCATCCATTGGATGCTCGGCGGCCTCACCGACCGCGGCATGACGCATGTCTGGCTCGCGCTGCCGTTCGTCCTGGCCGGAATCGCGACGCTGGCCACGCTCGGCCGCGGCCTCGACGCGCTCACGCTCGGCGAGGAGGCCGCGCGGAGCATGGGCATCGGCCTCGCCGGCGTGCGCCTGCGCCTCGTTTTCGGAACCGCGCTCGCGGTCGGCGCTTCCACCGCCGTCGCGGGCGTGATCGGCTTCGTCGGCCTCGTCGTGCCGCACCTCCTGCGCGGCCGCGTCGGGCACCGGCCGGGCGCGCTGCTGCTGGCGAGCGCGCTCGGCGGCGCGACGCTGACGCTGCTCGCCGATCTCGCGGCCCGCCTGATCCTCACCGACCGCGAGATCAATCTCGGCGTGCTCACGGCCCTCATCGGCGCGCCGTTCTTCCTCGCGCTGGTGCTGCAGGCGCGGCGGAGCGAGCCGTGACGCGCCTTGCCGCCCAGAACCTCGTCGTGAAGCTCGGCGCGCGCACCGCGCTTGCGGGCGTCAGCGCCGGCGTGGACTCGGGCGCGTTCGTCGGCCTCATCGGACCCAACGGCGCGGGCAAGACGACGCTGCTGCGCGCGCTCGCCGGCCTCGCCGAACCGGCCGGCGGCGCCGTGACGCTCGACGGCCGCCCGCTCGCCGCGTTCGGCCGCCGCGAGCGCGCGCGGCGCCTCGGCTACCTGCCGCAGGACGGCACGATCCACTGGGCCCTGCCCGTCGCCGACGTCGTCGCGATGGGCCGGATGCCGCATCTCGGCGGCTGGGAGCGCGCGGGCGAGCGCGACCGCGCGATCGCCGCCGACGCGATGAAAGCGCTCGACATCGCCGACCTCGCCGAGCGCCCGGCCACGCGCCTGTCCGGCGGCGAGAAGGCGCGCGTCCTGCTCGCCCGCGCGCTCGCCGGCGCGCCCGAGATCCTGCTCGCCGACGAGCCGGTGGCCGGGCTCGACCCCTATCACCAGCTCGAAGTGATGGAGCACCTCGCCGGCCTCGCCGCGGCCGGCACCGGCATCGTCGTCGTGCTGCACGACCTCGCGCTGGCCGCCCGCTTCTGCCGCCGCCTCGTGCTGCTCGACCGCGGCGCCGTCGCGGCCGAAGGCGCGCCCGCCGACGTGCTCACGCCGGAGCGCCTCGCCGCCGTGTATCGCGTCGAAGCCGTGCGCGGCCGGCACGAGGGCGCGGACTACGTGCTGCCGTGGAAGCGCGTCATGCGCGGCTAGCGCCGGCCCCTCGCTTCCCATGCGCCGCACTTGCGGCGGCTGGGAAGCGAGGCCCGCTACCCGGGCAGCGAGCCCTTGAGCACGATCGGGATGCCCGCCGCCATGAACACGGCCACCTCCGCCGCCGCGGCGACGAGCTGGTTCGCGCGGCCGAGATTGTCGCGGAACGCGCGCGCGAGCGCATTGTCGGGCACGATGCCGAGCCCGACCTCGTTCGAGACGATGATCACCGGCCCCGCCGCGATCTTCAGCGTGCCGACGAGGCCCTGCATCTCCACCTCGATGTCGCGCTGCTCGGCCATGAGATTGCTGATCCAGAGCGTCAGGCAGTCGACGAGGACGATGCGGTCGGGCCGCGCCGAATTGCGGATCGCCGAGCGCACCGAGATCGGCTGCTCGATCGTCTCCCACGTCTTGTCGCGCTCGGCGCGATGGCGCGCGATGCGCTCGGCCATCTCGGCGTCGCCGGCGGTGGCGGTCGCGATCACGGCATGGCGCGCCGGACGCGCGGCCATCAGGCGCTCCGCGTAGCGGCTCTTGCCGGCGCGCGCGCCGCCGGTGATCAGCATGACTTTCGGAAACTTGCCCGCCATGGCGCGCGATTACGGCATGAAGCGATAGAGAAAGGTTAGGCTTGATGGTTACTTGCGGCGGGTGCCACAGTCCCGCCGCAATCAGTCGCCGGTCCGGTCCGCATGCAAGCCCCGCTGCCGCACGTCGCCGACGAGCCCGGAATGGGCCGCGTCGAGATTTTTCCGATCCCGACCGGCGAGGCGGCACTGTTCGATCTCGTCAAGCACATCTTCGAAACCTATTGGGCGACGGTGTTCTGCGGGATCCTCATCCAGGGCGCGGCGTGGGAGGTGAAGGCGCCCGGCCCGCCGCGCAAGGTGGCGCTCTTCGACGGCTATGTCACGGTCGATTTCGGCGCGTGGCATTTTCATCTTTGCATCGGCGAAACCGAGGGCATCGGCGCCACGCCGACGCCGCCCGACCTCGCGCGCTACCGCCGCTGCGCGCGCGCCGAGCTGTATCGCATGCTCAACCCGCGCGACGGCGCGCCGAATTCCTGGGGCCTGCGCCTCTACAATGGCGGCGGCGAGCAGCAGATGACCGTGTTCCTGCCCAACCCGTTCCTCGGCGACGACGGCCGCCCGCTGCGCCGGCCGGACTGGGCGCGGCTCGCCGCCTGGGACGATCTGCGCCGGCGCTGCCTCGGCCTCGGCCCCGACCCGCTCGACCGCACGGGCAAGGGATTCGTCCACGCGTAGCGCCTCGGCCGCTACTGCGGCTTGTCGCTGACGCCCGCCTCCTCGAACGTCGCCATGCCGGCGTGCGTGGCGACGGCGGCGCGGAGGATGCCGATGGCGGCGGCGGCGCCCGAAGCTTCGCCGAGGCGCATGCCGAGATCGAGCAGCGGCACGAGGCCGAGCCGCGCGAGCAGGCCCCGATGGCCGGCCTCGGCCGAGCAATGGCCGGCGAGGCAATGATCGAGCGCGCCGGGACGCGCTTTCGCCCAGACTGCCGCTGCGGCCGTGGCCACGAAGCCGTCGAGCACCACCGGAATGCGCATTTCGCGCGCGCGCAGAACCGCGCCGGCGATCGCCGCCAGCTCGCGCCCGCCGACGCGGTGCAGCGCTTCGAGCGGATCGGCCAGCGCGGCGCCGTGATGCGCGAGCGCCGCATCGACCGCTGCCGCCTTGCGCGCAAGGCCGGCCTCGTCGACGCCGGTGCCGCGCCCGACCCAATCCGCGCCGCTGCCGCCGAACAGCGCCGCGGCCAGCGCGGCGGCCACCGTCGTGTTGCCGATGCCCATTTCGCCGACGCAGAGAAGATCGATGCCGGCGCCGGCGGCGGCCTCGCCGGCCGCGAGCGCGGCGCGCAGATCGCCTTCGCTCAACGCCGGTCCGCCGGTGAAATCCGCGGTCGGGGTTTCGAGCGCGAGCGGCGTCACCACGAGTTCGGCGCCCATCGCGCGCGCGAGCTGGTTGACCGCCGCGCCGCCCGCCCTGAAATTCGCGACCATCTGCACCGTGACTTCGGGCGGATAGGCCGAGACGCCGCGCGCGACGATGCCGTGATTGCCGGCGAAGACCGCGATCCGCACGCGCTCGAGCTTCGGCGGGTGGCGCGCCTGCCATGCCGACAGCCACGCGGCGAGCGACTCCAGACGGCCGAGCGAGCCGGGCGGCTTGGTGAGCCGCGCCTCGCGCGCGGCCGCGGCGGCGGCGCTGGCTTCGTCCGGCCCCGGCAGGCGCTTGAGCCGCTCGCTGAAGTCGCGCATGGTGCGAATCCCCGCCCGCAATCCCGGCGCGCGGTCTAGCGGCCCCGCGCCGCATGCGCAATCTCGAAGCGATGAACCCTCCCGCCGCGCCCCCGACCGAACGCGCCGCCGGCCCGCTCGGCCAGTTCGCGGCGGCGTGGACGCTCCTCTCCCGCCTGCCCTGGCCGTTCGCGGTGCCGCGCGATCCGGGCGCGATCGGCCGCGGCGTGTGGGCGTTCCCGATCGTGGGAGCGCTGCTCGGCGGCCTCGGCGGCGGCGCCTATTGGCTCGGCCGCGAGGCCGGCCTGCCGGCGCTGGTGGCGGCGGCGCTCGCGATCGGCTTCCTCGCCTTCGCCACCGGCGCATTGCACGAAGACGGCCTCGCCGACACGGCCGACGGCTTCGGCGGCGGCCGCACGCGCGAGCGGAAGCTCGCGATCATGCGCGACAGCCGCATCGGCGCCTATGGCGTGTTGGCACTCGTGATCGCGAGCCTGCTGCGCGCGGGCGCGCTGGCCGCGATGAGCGGGCCCGACGGCTTCGCGGCGCTGATCGCCGCGTCCTCGCTCGGGCGCGGCTTCGCGGCATTGCCGATGAGCCTGCTGCCGCCCGCCCGCGCCGACGGGCTCGGCCGCGCCGCCGGCCGCGCGCCGGGCTTCGCCGCCTGCCTCGCGCTGATCCTCGCGGTCGCCGCCGCGACGCTGGCGGCGGCCGGCTACGATCTCTCCTGGCGCGCGCTCGGCTACGCGGTGACGGCCGCGTTCGCGGCGGTGCTGTTCGTCACGATGCTTGCGCTGCGCCACATCGGCGGCGTCACCGGCGACGTGCTCGGCGCGGCGATCCTGGCCGCCGAGGCGGCGGCGCTGGTCGCGCTGGCCTGACTATTTTTCGCTCTCGCCCTCGCCGTCGGGCGTTTCGTTCGTCGGCACCGCGTATACGCCGGACAGCCAGCGATGCAGGTCGATGTCGGCGCAGCGCTTCGAGCAGAACGGCTTGTACGCCGCGACCGCCGGCTGCTTGCAGATCGGGCAGCGCGGGCCGCCTGATCCGCGTTCCGGGGGTTCGTGATCGTAGGGCGCCATGGCGGCTATCTAATCCCTGCCGAGCATTTCGGCGAGAGTCGGCCGCTCGCGGCGGCGCATGATCTCGACGAGGCCGAACTCGCTCGGCGCCGCGATCTGCACGGCCATCGGATCGGCCGCAACGCCGGCGCGCAGGATTCCGAGCGCCGCCGGCAATGCGCGTGCCTCGCCGAGGCCCGCGAAATCCGCGACGATGCGGCCGCCGAGATTGCGCAGGCGGATCTGCCGCGCGATCTCGCGCGCGGCGGCGCGGTTGACGGCGGCGAACGTCGCCTTGGCCGACGCGGCGGCGGCGCCTTCGGTATCGACATCGACGACGGTCATGCCGCCTGCGCCTTCCATCGTCAGCGCGCCGCCGCCGGGCAGCGGCACGTCGCGCTCGAGCGCCGCAGCCAGCTCCGCCTGCACGATTTCGCTCTCGAGCGTCGTGCGCCCGACCGGCTCGCGATCCACCGCGCCGTTCCATTCCGGCGCGTGCTCGGCGAGCCATGCGCGCGCGGATGCGGCCAACGGCTCGCCGTCCGCGGCGATGCGCATGGCCGCGGGGCCGACGAACAGGCGGAGCAGGTCGAGCGCCGGATCGGCGGGCGCGATCGCTTCCGCGGGCCGGTTGGCGCCGAGCGCCGGCGCCGCGCGCGCCCACGCGGCGCGCAGCCGCTCGGCCTCCGCCGCGAGCGCGGCATCGCCGGCGGCGGGCGCCGCGTGCAGCGCGAGAAACGCGCCGTCCTTGCCCAATTTCCCGAGCAGCGCGCCCAACCGCGCGCGCGCGTCGTTGTCGGCGATGCGGTGCGAGAGCGCGGGCTTCGCGGCGTGCGGCTGAAACGCCAGGAAGCGGCCGGCGAGCATCGGATCGGGCGCGGCGCGGGCGAGCTTGCCGCCCTGCGCGTCCTGCACGATCTGGATCGTCACGATCGCACCTTCGCGCGGCCTGGCGCCGCGCGTGCGGGCGAGATCGAGCCAGGCCTCGGCGCCCGGAATCTCGACCACCGCGCCGGCGAGCCCCGGCACGATCTTCTTCACGCGCGCGCGATAGACGCCGCCCGCACGGCTCGGCGCGGCGGCGTGCTGCGCGCGATAATCGGTGAGAACGCCGTCGGTCAGCACCGCGCCGCGGCATTCGCCGCCGTCGCGCGCCAGCAGGATCTCGACCTTCATGCCGCCGGCGGGCGGCGATAGCCCGCGCCGGTGAGCAGGTTGAACGTCTCGAACAGCGGCAGGCCGACGACGTTGCTGTAGGAGCCGGAGACGAAGCGGATGTAGGCCGCGGCGCGGCCCTGGATCGCGTAGCCGCCGGCCTTGCCGCGCCACTCGCCGCTGGCGAGATAGCCGCGGATGTCGGCCTCGGCGAGGCGGTTGAACGCGACGATGCTGGTGACGAGCCGCGTGCGCTGCACGCCGTCCGGAGCGATCACGCAGACGCCGCCGATCACGCGATGGCGCCGGCCCGAGAGCGTTTCGAGGCAGCGGCGGGCCGTGGCCTCGTCCTCGGCCTTGGGCAGGATGCGGCGGCCGAGCGCCACCACCGTGTCGGCGCCGAGCACGAAGCTGCCCGGATGGGCGGCGGCGACCGCGCGCGCCTTCTCGACCGCGAGGCGCTTCGCGTGATGCTCGGGCACTTCGTCCTTCAAGCGCGATTCGTCGAGATCGGCGGGGACGATGCGGTCGGGAACGATGCCGATCTGGGCGAGGAGATCGCGCCGGCGCGGCGAGGCGGAAGCGAGGATGAGAATCTGCTTGGCGCCGTCCCGCTGCGCGGGATTGGCGCCGGTCATCGCGCTACTTGAAGCGGAAGGTGATGCGGCCCTTCGTCAAATCGTAGGGCGTCATCTCGACATTGACCCGGTCGCCCGCCAATACGCGGATCCGGTTCTTGCGCATCTTGCCCGAGGTGTGGGCCAGAATGATGTGGTTGTTATCCAATTTCACTCGAAACATCGCGTTGGGCAGGATTTCGGTGACCGTGCCCGAAAACTCGATCAGATCTTCCTTCGACATAGACACTCTCAGGCGGCTGCGCCGGGCGGGAAAATGGGCGGTGGCAGGGGTTTCGGTCAAGGCGAATCGGGCGCGGCGCTTGCACGGCGGCGTTGCAATGGCGGAGACTGGCCGCATTCGGCCGCCGGGGAGAGCCCATGAACGCCTTGCTGCAATCCTTCGCTCCGCGCGACGGTTTCGCCGGAACGCTCGTCGGCCGCGTCTGGCGGCCCGGCACGCCGGGCGGCCCGGCGGTCGTGGCGTTCCGCGCCGAGGGCGTGTTCGATCTGGCGCGCGCGGCGCCGACGATGGCGCAGCTGATCGCGTCTCCCGACCCGGCCGCGCTCGCCCGGACGCAGGGCGCGTTCATCGGCGAGCTGGCCCCGATCCTCGCGAACAGTTTCGCGTCGCGGCCCGACCCCGCCCGGCCCTACCTGCTGGCGCCGGTGGATCTGCAGTGCATCAAGGCGGCCGGCGTCACCTTCGCCGCGAGCCTCGTCGAGCGCGTGATCGAGGAGCGCACGAAAGGAGATCCCGCGCGCGCCGACGCGGTGCGCCGCGAACTGGCCGAGCGCATCGGCATCGATTTCGGCGCGATCAAGCCCGGCTCGGCCGAGGCCGACCAGGCGAAGGCCCTGCTGCAGCGCGAGGGCCTGTGGTCGCAATACCTCGAGGTCGGCATCGGGCCCGACGCGGAGGTGTTCACGAAGGCGCCGCCGATGTCCGCCGTCGGCACCGGCGCCGCGATCGGCATCCGCCGCGATTCGTCGTGGAACAATCCCGAGCCCGAAGTGGTCCTCGTCGTCGATCCGGCCGGCACGATCAGGGGCGCCGCGCTCGGCAACGACGTGAACCTGCGCGACTTCGAGGGCCGCAGCGCGCTGCTGCTCGGCAAATCGAAGGACAACAACGCCTCGACCGCGATCGGCCCGTTCATCCGCCTGTTCGATTCCACGTTCACGCTCGACGATCTGCGCCGTGCCGAGGTGAGCGTCACGGTCGCGGGCAAGGACAATTTCCGCCTCGAGGCGGTGAGCGATCTCGGCCGGATCAGCCGCGACGTGACCGACCTCGTCGCGCAGACGATCGGCAAGCACCACCAGTATCCCGACGGCTTCGTGCTGTTCACCGGCACGATGTT
>JAEULD010000249.1 GCA_016792765.1 Candidatus Odyssella sp. | reverse complement strand
TATTCCGTGCCTGGAAACTCGCGCCCGCCGGCGAGGACGCCGCCGCGATAGGTCCAGAGGTGGGCGGACCAGCCCGGCTGGGCGCCGCGCCGCGCGACCAGGAAGCCGCCGTCGGGGCTGAACCGGATCTTCACGCCGCAGCACGATTCGTAGCCGTCGCGCCCGCGCGGAACGGCGACGGCTTGGCCCGCGCGCGTGCGGACATGGACGTTGTTGAAGCACGTGATCGCGGCGACCGCGCTTTCGTCGGGCGCGAACGCGACGTCGCCGGCGATGCAGTAGTCGGTGGTGCGATCGAGCACGGCCTGCCAGCGCCGCCGCACCGGCCCATCGCGCCACTCCCAGAGCTGGAGCCCGAGCTTCCGGTCGAGCAGCGCCACGGCCCGCTCGCGCGGCGAGACCGCCACGGCGATGATCGGCTCGCGCGCGGCCTCGGCGCCGGGCCCGGCGTCCTTTCCGTCGAGCGCGACGAGGCGGAGCCGCCCCTTCTCGCCGAGCACGATGCGCGCGCCGTCGCCGACGAAATCCGCGGCCTCGGCCCCGGCCGAGATCTCGCGCTCGGCGGGCTTCGCGGGATCGGCGAAATCGACGATGCGCACGCCGCCGGCGCGGCCGCGCACCAGCACCAGCGCCGGGGACGACGGATGGAACGCGAGCGCGTGGGCCGAGAATTCCTCGGCCCGCGCGCCGAAGGCGGCGACGCAAGCCGGAACCAGCAGAGCCGCGGCGATGCGCACCATCGCCCGCGCTCCGCGGAACTACTCGGCCGCCCGCGCGGGCACCGGCGCGGCGAGCTCCGCCAGCGTCTTGCCGAGCGTCTCGCCCTCGGGGTCGGCCAGCGCCGCATCGCGCGCCTTCTTGACGGCCGCCGCGGCCGGCCGTTTGGCGGCCAGCGCCGGCTCGACGATCGCGGCGACGATGCGGTCGAAATTGCCGCTGCCGCGCTTGTGCGTGCTGCCGTAGCCCTTGATGAGCCGCGCGAGCTCGACGACCTCGAGCGCGAAATCGCGCCCGACCGCCGCCGCGCGGCGCACGAGATCGAGCCAGTGCTCGATCTGCTTCTGCTCTTCCTTGTAGCGATGGCCGGCGCGGCGCCACCAGCGCATGCCGGCCATCATGCGGAGCTTCATGTAGCCCCAGAACGTGTCGGTGCGGACGTAGAGGCCGATATGCGTCTTCTTCTTGCGCTCGGGCTTCTTCTCGGCCCAGCGCAGCAGCGGCCGCGCCATGAACGGCGGCATCAGCGAGGCGAACTCGTCGATGCCGGGCTTCAGGAACTCGGTCTGCTTGACGAGCTGGTCGGGCGCCGCCTGCACCTCGCGGCGCACGCGCGCGATGCGCGACGGCCGAGTCTTCAATTGCGCGACGCGGATCACGTCCTCGAACGTCATGCGCAGGCCGAGGTGGCGCGCGGTCTCCGAGGTGAGGCGCCAGTCGTTGTCGTTGCGCGCGCGGTCGATCGCGGCGACCGTGTCGAGCCGGTCGAGATAGAGCGTCGCGTATTTCGCGTCCTGATAGTCGAGCGTGCGGCCGCACGCCTCGAGGACCAGCGGATGCAGCGCGTTCGGGAAGCTCTTCTCGATGCGGGCCTTGAGCGCGTCTCCGGCCGGGTGCGTGCGGTAGGCCGGCGCGGCAGGGGCCGCGGGCGCCAGCGTGATGTCGCGCTTGCGCTTCAGCTCCACCACTTCGCCCTTGCCGTAGGCGAAGCCGGCGGCGAATCCGGCGAGGTTCGCCTTGACCGCGATCCCCTCCTCCTTGATCGTCTCCTCGAACGTCTCGCGCCCGATCGGCAGCACGCCGGCGCCGCAGATGGCGCCGAGGATCACCGAGTTCACGACGCTGCCCGCGTCGGCCGCCGCCTTCTCCATGTCGAACAGCAGCGTCTTCTTCGCCATCGACTTGGCGGCGGACAGGATCTTGTCGCTGTCGAAGCGGCCGTCGCCCATCGCCATCTTTTCGGCGAGCGCGTAGATGCGGTGGGTGGACGCGATCAGCAGCGTGCGGTCGGGGCTGACGAAGCCCCTCTCGATCACGCGGCCGGTTTCGACGAGCTCGGTCGCGATCGCGACGTCGACGTCGCCCGGCGCGGGATGGAGATCGAGCACCGGCTCGCGGTCCTGGATCTCGGCATAGGTGGCCGGGACCAGCTCGATGTAATAGGTGGTGGCGCCGGTGCGCTGGGCCACGCCGGGGATCGACGTCGCCTGCACCGGATGGCCGGCCTTGCGCGCCGCGCTCACGATCCACGAGGTGAGCACGCCGCCGCCCTCGCCGCCCATGGCCGCGATCAGAAGCGTGATCGGACGCGGTGTATCTTTCGCCATTTCAATCTACCTGCGCGGCGCCGTGCCGCGATCTAAGGGAAGATGCAGGGAGACGGGAAACGGGGAGAAGACTCGTTGCGCGCTACGCGCGCAATTCCTTTCCTCCCCGCCTCCCCGCCTCCCTGCGATCTTTCACTACGCCGCTTTGGCGGCTTCTTCGGGTTCCATCACCTGCTGCGCCAGGGGCGGCGCGAGGCGGATGGCCTCCTTGGTCATGAACGGGCGGATCATCTTCTGGCGGAGGCTGGCCATGAACCGCTCGAACTTGGTCGGGTTGTAGACGATCTCGGCGCGGAAGAACGACGGGCACAGGATCGCCGCATGCGCGACCTCGCCGCACAGGCCGCAGCCGACGCAGCCCGTGTTCACGTGCGCGATCGGATCTTTCCGCAGCGGATCCGGGTTCTCCTTGATCGTCAGCGACGGGCAGCCCGAGAGGCGGATGCACGAATGGTCGCCCGTGCACACGTCCTCGTCGATGCCGAAGCGCTCGCGCGTCGCGCGCTTGCCTTCCGCCAGCAGCTTCGCGCGCTCGGAGCGCACGCGGCGCTGCTTGGCCAGCATGCACTCGCTTTCCGCGACGATGACCTTCAGGCCCTTCTCGGCCGTGGTCAGCGCCTCCTTGAGCGTGTCGACCATCTTCGAGACGCCGTAGGTGCGCACCTTGCGCAGCCAGCGCACGCCGACGCCGCGCAG
Organism: Candidatus Odyssella sp.; assembly: GCA_016792765.1. Taxonomy (GTDB): domain Bacteria; phylum Pseudomonadota; class Alphaproteobacteria; order Bin65; family Bin65; genus SBBV01. Next base: position 3,012 of record JAEULD010000249.1, on the reverse strand, counting down.
CGTGTTCTCGATCGACATGCGCGAGCCGGAGAAGTCGCCCTTCTTCGGCGAGGACGGGAGGAACTGCCACCCGGTCGCCGAGGTGTAGCCGTTCTTCATGATGATCAGCACGGAGTCGTTCTGATTGTACACCGCGCTGGCGACGCCGGTGGCGAGGCCGTTGTGCCAGAATCCGCCGTCGCCCATGATCGAGATGACGCGCTTGCCGAAGTTCGGCCCGATGCCCGTCGACGACGCGAGACCAAGGCCGTAGCCCACCACCGTCTGGCCGAGGTTGAACGGCGGCAGCGTCGAGAAGGTGTGGCAGCCGATATCGCAGCTCATGTGGTGCCGGCCGAGCTCGCGCTCGACGAGCTTGATCGCGCTGAACACCGGGCGCTCCGGGCAGCCGGTGCAGAACGAGGGCGGCCGCATCGGCACCGGCCCGCCCAGATAGCCGATCGCCTTGCCCTTGATGCTGCCGATCACGTTCGGGCGGGCTTGCGCCCGATCGAGATTGACGCCCGCCGGCTTCACCTCGGCCAGCCACTTCGCGATGCCGTTCTGGACGACGTCGGCGTTGTACTGGCCGCCCATCGGCAGCGGGCCCTTGCCGTGCACCTTCGTCTGCACGTCGGCCTTGCGCAGCGCGGTGTGGATCGCCTGCTCGATGTAGTCGGGATGGCCTTCCTCGACGACGAGGAGATTCTTCTTGCCGATCGCGAACTCGACGATCTCGCTGTCGACCAGCGGATAGGTGACGGTCAGCGAATAGATCGGGATGCGCGAATTGCCGTCGTTGTCGGCGAGCCCGTAATGCTGCAGCGCGCGGATCACCGAGTTGTAGAGGCCGCCCTGGGTGATGATGCCGATCTCGGAGAGATCGCCCGGGAAGAACTCGTTGAGCTTGTTGTCCTTGATGTACTTGATCGCCGCCGGCAGGCGCTTGTCGAGCTTGATGCGCTCCTGCATGAACGTGGACGGCGCGTTGGCCACCTTCATGTAGTCGAACAGCGGCGTTTCGAGCTTCTTGTTGCCCGAGAATTTCGGCATCCGGTTGTTCTTGGCGACGAAGCGCCCCTGCACGTGGCAGGCCAGGATGCGGAGCTGGACGAACACCGGCTCGTTGGAGGCTTCCGACAGCTCGAACGCCTTCTCGACGCAATCGACCATCGAGGTGAGGTTCGGCCGCGGGTCCATGAGCCAGATCGACGACTTCATCGCGAAGGCGTGGCTGCGCTCCTGGATGATCGAGGCGCCTTCGCCGTAATCCTCGCCGATCACGATCACGGCGCCGCCGGTGACGCCGCACGAGGCGATGTTCGAAAGCGCGTCGGACGCCACGTTGGTGCCGACCGTCGATTTCCAGGTGACGAGGCCGCGGATCGGATAGTGGATCGAGGCCGCGAGCATGGCCGCGGCGCCGGCTTCGTTGCCGCAGATTTCGAGATGGACCCCGTACTGGTCCATGATCTCCTTCGATTCGGAGAGCACGTCGACCAGATGCGAGACCGGCGAGCCCTGATAGCCGCCGACATAGGAGACGCCCGCCTGGAGCGCCCCCTTGGTGACGGCGAGGATACCCTCGCCCTCGAAAATCTCGCCCTCGCCGAGCTTGAGGGCCTGTACTTCCTTGGCAAAAGACCGTTCCGCCATCGCCGCTGCGCTCCCACCATGGCAAAGGGCCGCCGCCGGCCCGTCGCGCGGGCCGGCGGCAGGCCGGCATTCACGGGAGTGATTCTGGGCCTCACGCGCCATTTGGCAAGGCTAAATGCCGCATGGCGCTCCGGCCGCGCCGTCGGCCGGGCGCGGCCGGGCCTCGTGCGCGGAGCGGACGGCCCCGGCCATGCGCGCATCGGCAAGGATCGGATGGCGCGCCGGCGCGGGCCGGCGCATGGTTTCCGCATGTCCGGACGCCGCCCTGCCCCCGCCGACCGCGTCGCCGGCCTCGACTGGCCGGCGCTCGAGGCCGCGCTCGAGGCGCGCGGCCATGCCGTGGCCGGCCCGCTGCTCTCGCCCTCCGAATGCCGCGCGCTGGCCGCGCTCTACGCCGCCGAATCGGGCTTCCGCAGCCGGGTGGTGATGGCGCGGCACGGATTCGGCCAGGGCGAGTATCGGTATTTCTCCTATCCGCTGCCGCCGCTCGTGGCCGGCCTGCGTGCGGCGCTCTACGCGCGCCTCGTGCCGATCGCCCGCCGCTGGAACGCCGCGATGGGGCGCGCCGGCGATCTGCCCGCGACGCTCGATCTCTATCTCGAGCGCTGCCACGCCGCGGGGCAGACGCGGCCCACCCCGCTGCTGCTCCGCTACCGCGCCGGCGACTACAATTGCCTGCACCAGGACCTCTACGGCGAGCACGCGTTCCCGCTCCAGGCCACGATCCTGCTCTCGGCCCCGGGCGCGGATTTCGAGGGCGGCGAGTTCGTCCTCGTCGAGCAGCGCCCGCGCATGCAATCGCGCGCCGACGTGGTGCCGCTCGGGCAAGGCGAAGCCGTGATTTTCGCGGTGAACGATCGGCCCGTGCAGGGCAAGCGCGGGCCCTATCGCGTGAAGCTGCGGCACGGCGTGAGCCGGTTGCGCGGCGGCGAGCGCTTCACGCTCGGCGTGATCTTTCACGATGCGCGGTAGCGGCTATTCGATCACGCTGTCGGCGCGGGCCTGCACGTCGGCGGCGATCGCGACGCCGAGCGTGCGCGCGACCTTGAGATTGAGCGCCAGCTCGAAATGCGTCGGCAGCTCCACCGGCAATTCGCCCGCCGGCGTGCCGCCGAAGATGCGGGCGGCATAATAGGCCAGGCGGCGCCGCATTTCCGTGCGGCTCGGGCCGTAGCCGATCATGCACCCCATCTCCGCCATGTCCGCCCATTCGCAGATGCTGGGCAGCTTCGCCTCGAGGGCCAGCGCCGCGAGCCGCCGGCCGTCGCGGTAGAACGTGGCGTTGGCGCCGATCACGACCGCCTCGGCGCCGGCGCCGCGCATCCTGTCGAAGGCGGGCGCATAGTCCGCAGGCTGGCCCGCGTCGAAAACGTGCAG
>JAEULD010000155.1 GCA_016792765.1 Candidatus Odyssella sp. | reverse complement strand
GGCGTGGTGAAGGCCGACGGCTACGGCTGCGGCGCGATTCCGGTGGCGAAGCGGCTGTTCGCGGCGGGCTGCCGCGTCTTCTTCGTGGCCCGCGCCGACGAGGGCTTCGCGCTGAAGCCGCATTTGCCCGACGCCGAAGTGTGCGTGCTCGACGGCCTGCTGCCCGGCCTCGTCGACGACTACGCCGCGGCCGGCATCGTGCCGGTGCTCAACGATCCCGGTCAGGTCGAAGCCTGGACCGCCTATTGCGCGGCCAACGAGGTGGCGCCGCCGGTGGCGATCCACGTCGATACCGGCATGAACCGGCTCGGCCTCGCGATGGCCGACGCCGAGGCGCTGGCCGAGGACGGCGATGCGCTGCGCGCGTTCAGCGACGTGCTGGTGATGAGCCACCTCGTCGTCTCCGAGGAGCCGGAGCATCCGCTCAACGCGGGGCAGCTCGCCGAGTTTCGGCGCCTCCGCGCGCGCTTCCCGAAGGCGAAGGCGAGCCTCGCCAACTCCTCGGGCATCTTCCTCGGGCACGGCTATCACTTCGATCTCGTGCGGCCCGGCCACGCGCTCTATGGCGGCAATCCCACGCCCGGCCAGCCGAACCCGATGCGCCACGCGGTGCAGCTGCTCGCGCGCGTGATCGCGGTGCGCGAGGTTGATAAAGCGGGGACCGTCGGATACGGTGCCACCGCCCGGATCGGCGCGGGCGGCCGCATCGCGACGATCGCGGTCGGATACGCCGATGGCTACCTCCGCTCCCTGAGCAACCGCGGCGAGGCCTGGATCGGGCCGCACCGCGTTCCCCTCATCGGCCGCGTTTCGATGGATCTGGTGACGCTCGACGTCTCGTCCGTGCCGCCCGAGGACTGCCAGGTCGGCGATTTCGCCGAGCTGATCGGCGCGCATCTGGGCGTCGACGACGTGGCCGAGCGCGCCGGCACCAACGGCTACGAGATCCTGACGAGCCTCGGCCACCGCTATCACCGCGCCTATCTCGGCGAGGCCGCGTAGGCATGCCGGTCTTGGCGCCGATCGGCCGCGCGTTCCTCGCGCTGCTCGCGGTGGCGGGGCGGCTCGCGCTGTTCGCGGCGGCGGGGATCGGGCACGCGGTGCGCCCGCCCTATTACCCGCGCCTCGTCGGCAAGCAGATGCTCGAGATCGGCTATTTCTCGCTGCCGGTGGTGGGCCTGACCGCGCTGTTCACCGGCATGGTGCTGGCATTGCAATCGCACAGCGGCTTCGCGCGCTTCAACGCCGAATCGGCGGTGGCGACCGTCGTCGTGCTGTCGATCACGCGCGAACTGGGGCCGGTCATGGCCGGCCTGATGGTGGCGGGCCGCGTCGGCGCCGCGATCGCGGCCGAGATCGGCACGATGCGCGTCACCGAGCAGATCGACGCGCTGACGACGCTCTCGACCAACCCGTTCAAGTATCTCGTCGCCCCCCGCCTCATCGCCGGCCTCGTGACCCTGCCGGTGCTCGTGCTGCTCGCCGACATCGTCGGCGTGTTCGGCGGCTACCTCGTCGGCATCTACCGGCTCGAGTTCAATCCGGCCAACTATCTGAAGCTCACCTGGCAGTATCTCGAGACGCTCGACGTCGTCTCCGGCCTCGTCAAGGCCGCGGCGTTCGGCTTCATCGTGACCCTGATGGGCTGCTATCACGGCTTCAACAGCCGGGGCGGCGCGCAGGGCGTGGGCGTGGCCACCACCAACGCCGTCGTCTCCTCCTCGGTGCTGATCCTCGGCGCCAACTACTTCATCACCGCCGCGTTCTTCGGGACCTGAGAGATGGCGCCCGTCCCCAAGATCCGCCTCGGCGGCGTCAAGAAGCGGTTCGGCGATAAGGTCGTGCTCGACGGCGTCGATCTCGAGGTGGCGCCGGGCGAATCGGTCATCATCATCGGCGGCTCGGGCACCGGCAAATCGGTGACGCTCAAATGCATCCTCGGCCTGCTCGAGCCCGACGCGGGCCGGATCGAGATCGACGGCGAGGACGTGACCAAGCTCGCCGGCCGCGAGCGCGAGCGCGTCAACGCCAAGATCGGCATGCTGTTCCAGGGCGCGGCGCTGTTCGATTCGCTGCCGGTGTGGGAGAACGTCGCGTTCGGCCTCATCGAGGGCAAGGGCGCGGATCGCAAGAGCGCCAAGGCCGAGGCGCTCAAGGCGCTGGCCCAGGTGGGGCTCACCGCCGACGTCGGCGAAATGTGGCCGGCCGATCTCTCGGGCGGCATGAGGAAGCGCGTCGGCCTCGCGCGCGCGGTCTGCGCCAGGCCCGAGATCCTGTTCTTCGACGAGCCCACGACCGGCCTCGACCCGATCATGGGCGACGTCATCAACGAGCTGATCGTCAAGACCGTGCACGAGATGGGCGCGACGGCGCTGACGATCACGCACGATATGGCGAGCGCGCGCAAGATCGGGCATCGTATCGCGATGCTCTACCAGGGCCGCATCGTCTGGGCCGGGCCGGTGGCGGACATCGACCGCTCCGGCAACGCGTTCGTCGATCAGTTCATCCACGGCCGCGCCGAGGGGCCGATCAAGATGGCGGTGAGGGCCTAGGTGGCGGGCGCCGAGCGCGCGGTCGAGATCGCTTCCGGCATCGCCGGCACGCTCGCCCTGCCGCGCGGCGACGGTCCGCATCCCTGCGTCGTGCTGCTGCACGGCTTCGGCGGGCACCGCGACGAGAAGGGCGACCTGTTCGGCAAGCTCGCGAGCCGGCTGGCCGCCGGCGGTATCGCGTCGCTGCGCTTCGACTTCCCCGGCTGCGGCAAGTCCCGCGGCGAGTTCGGCGACGCGACGGCCGGCCTCTACCGCCGCGCCGCGATCGCCGCGATGCGCTATGCGCGCTCGGCGCCGGGCATGCGGCCCGAGCGGCTCGGCCTGTTGGGCTACAGCTTCGGCGGCGCCATCGCCGCCGCCTGCCTCTCCGGCGACGCGCCGCGCACGCGCGCGCTCGCGCTGTGGGCGCCGGTCGGCGATCCCGCCGCCGACATGCTCGAATCGCTGGGCGCCGACCGCGCCGCCGAGGCCGAGCGCGCCGGCGCCGTCTCCGTGCCGTGGGGCAAGGCCGAGATCCGCCTGAAGCGCGCGTTCTTCCAGAGCCTCGGCGAATTGAAGCCGCTCGAGGGCGTCGCGCGCTACGAGGGCGCGTTCCTCGTCGTCGCCGGCAGCGCCGACCGCCTCGCCAAGCACGTGGCGCCATTGCACGACGCCGCCGTCAAGGCCGGCTCGCGCGCGCAGCGCATCATCGACGGCGCCGACCACTTCTTCGGCGCCGCCGAGCGCCGCAGCCCGCATGTCGAGACGTTGCTCGGCGAAACCACGGCATTCTTCGCCGCGGCGCTGAAGAAATGAGCGGGAACGCCTCGTTTGCGGCCATCCTTCGAGGCCCGCCCCAATCAGGGCGGGCACCTCAGGATGAGGCTTTCTTGTTCGCACAAAATAGGCCTCATCCTGAGGTGCGCGCCTTCTTGGGCGCGCCTCGAAGGATGGACACGCACGGCGCAGCGCCGCGCTGATCCCATGGCCAAAGCCCCCTCCTCCCGCTTCGTCTGCCAGGCTTGCGGCGCGGTGCACCGCAAATGGTCGGGAAAGTGCGACGATTGCGGCGCGTGGAATTCGATCGTCGAGGAGGCGGCCGGCAGCGAGGCGCTGCCGAAGAGCGTGGCCGGCGGCGGGCGCAAGATCGATTTCGTGGCGCTCTCGGGCGCCTCGGCCGAGGAGCGCCGCTTGGTCTCGGGCATCGGCGAGTTCGACCGCGTGGCCGGCGGCGGCCTCGTGCCCGGCTCGGCGACGCTGGTCGGCGGCGATCCCGGCATCGGCAAGTCCACCCTCCTGCTGCAGGTGACGGCGGCGCTCGCCCAGCAGGGGCCGGTCGCCTACATCTCCGGCGAGGAGGCCGTCGATCAGGTGCGGATGCGCGCGCGGCGCATGGGCCTCGCCGAGGCGCCGGTGCAGCTCGCGGCGGCCACGGCCGTGCGCGACATCGTGGCGAGCCTCGACCTGCCCGACGCGCCGCTCGCCGCGGTGATCGATTCGATCCAGACGATGTTCGTGGACACGCTCGATTCGGCGCCCGGCACCGTGGCCCAGGTGCGCGCGGCGGCGCAGGAGCTGATCCGCGTCGCCAAACGGCGCGGCACGGCCCTGCTGCTCGTCGGCCACGTCACCAAGGAAGGCACCATCGCCGGCC
>JAEULD010000121.1 GCA_016792765.1 Candidatus Odyssella sp. | reverse complement strand
TTCTGAAGCCAGGAACAGTGGCTTAGAGGGAATGGGCAGCGCCGTCGTCAACTTCACGGCCCGCACGCCCGCCGGCGCTCCGCGCGCGGCGGAAGCGGCGGAGCCGTCGTCGGGCGCCGCGCCGGCCAAGCCGCGCCGCGTCAAGGGCGCGATCGCGGCCGCGATCGCCGCGCTCGGCGCGGTGCTCGGCATGGCGCACCTCGCCACCGTTCTCCTGGTCGCCCCCGCCGGTCACCTCCACTCGTATCTGGCGCTGCTCGTCCTGGCGCTGCTGGTGCCTACGGCGATCGCGGTCGGCGCCGCCGCCGCGCGCCGCGGCTTCGCCATCCTGCTCGGCCTGATCCAGCGCCGGCCCGACAGCGAATACGAACAGATCATGGTCCGGCTCGGCATCGGGCTGGTGCTGTGCGGCTACGTCACGGTCTCGCAGCTGCTCGCCGGCTACACGTCGGAGGCGATGCAGGTCTCGCTGCTCGTGCTCGGCGCGTTCGAGGCCGCCTCGCTGGCGCTGCTGCTGTGGCTCGTGCTGCAGCCGAGGGGCGTCTCGGTCCCGCGCCGCATCGCCGCCGCCTTCCTCGACGCGATCACGCTCTCGGCCGCGCTCCATCTCGGCGACGAGGTGACGGCGCCGCTCTACGGCATCTATCTCTGGGTCACGCTCGGCAACGGGTTCCGCTACGGCACCAACTATCTGCTGGTCTCGGCGGTGATCTCGGCGCTCGGCTTCGGCGCCGTGATCGCCACCACGCCGCTCTGGTATCAGCATCCGGCGCTCGCGGCGGGCCTCTGGATCACGCTCATCGTCGTCCCGGCCTACGTCTTCAAGCTCATCCGCATGCTGCATGCCGCCAAGATCGCGGCCGAGGCGGCGAGCCAGGCGAAATCGCGCTTCCTCGCCACGGTCAGCCACGAGCTGCGGACGCCGCTCAACACGATCATCGGCACCGGCGGCCTCCTCAAGCACACGACGCTCGACAACGAGCAGCGCGCGATGACGCGCAGCATCCGCAGCGCCGCGCGCACGCTGCTCTCGCAGATCAACATCGTGCTCGATTTCTCGAAGATCGACGCCGGCAAGGTCACGGCCAAGTCCGAGCCGTTCGATCTCGCCGTGCTCATCGCCGAAATCGACGCGATGTTCCACATCCAGGCGCAGGCCAAGGGCGTCGCGTTCTCGGTGCGGGTGGCGCCGGGCACGCCCACCGGCCTGGTCGGCGACATCGACCACCTGCGCAGCATGCTCGTGAACCTCTGCGGCAACGCGCTGAAGTTCACCGAGCAGGGCCGCGTCTGGATCGACGTGGCCGGCGCGCCGATCGACGCCAGGCACACGAAGCTCACGATCTCGGTCGGCGACACCGGCATCGGCATTCCGCGCGCCAAGTTCGGCACGATCTTCGAGAGCTTCCGCCAGGCCGACGAATCGATCGCGCGCCGCTTCGGCGGAACCGGCCTCGGGCTCGCCATCGTCAAGCAGCTCGCGGGCCTCATGGGCGGCACGGTCAGCGTCGACAGCGACGAGGGCAAGGGCAGCGTCTTCACGCTCGAGCTGCCGCTCGCGCGCTCCGATGCCGCGGTGCGCCGGCAGGTGCTCACGCAGGGCGAGCGCATCTTCGTCGTCGGCGCCGATCCGGCGTTCGCGCGCGAGGTCTCCGCCGCGGTCGAAAGCGCCGGCGGCAAGCCGGTCGAGTTGCGCGATCCGGCGGCGCTCGGCCCCGCGGTCAAGCTCGCCTCGGGCGGCAGCCCGCGGCCCATCGTGCTGGCGCTCGGCCCCGGCGCGGGCGAGAACCCGTCCGAGTTCGCGGCCGCGCTGCGCGAGGCGCTGCCGGGCCTGGCTCCGCTCGTCATCCGCGTCGACGCGGCGGCCGCGATCGGCGCGGCCGAGCCGGCTGCGTCGCACGCCGCGGCGTCCGACGCGCGGCGCTTCGACTTCCTCGCCGCCGTGGCGCGCGAGCGCATCGCCGAGGCGCTGCCGCCGGTCCTCTACCTCGCCGACCTCATCGCGCTCGGCGTCTCGGGGCGCGCGCCGGTCGAGCGCGCCGATCCCAAGCGGCGCAAGCGCAGCCTCCGCGTCCTCGTCGCCGAAGACAACGCCGTCAACCGCAAGCTCTTCGCCAAGATCTTCGAGACCTCGGGCCACCAGCCGATCCTGGCCGAAGACGGCGAGGCGGCGCTGGCGCTGCTCGAGAAGGGCGGCATCGACGTGGCGCTGATGGACATCAACATGCCGCGCATGAGCGGCCTCGAAGCCACGCAGCTCTACCGCTTCGCGCACATGGACGCGCCGCATCTGCCGATCATCGCGCTCACCGCCGACGCGACGGTGGAAGGCCGCCGGCGCTGCGAAGAGGCCGGCATGGACGGCGTGGCGCTGAAGCCGATCGAGGCCGACGAGCTGGTGCGCCTCGTCGAGCGCTATGCCGAGAAGTCGGCCGGACCCGAAACCGAAGCCGCGGCCGAGACGGCGGCGGCCGAGGCCGCACAGGCCGACGACGGCAAGGTGGCGCTGCATCCGCGCCACAAGGCGCCGCTGCCGCCGATCATCGATCCCACGGCGATCGAATCGCTGCGCGCGATCGGCGGCGACGCCAGCTTCTTCGAGTCGCTGGTGGACGAGTTCATCTCGGATTCGGCGCACATCGTCGATCGCATCGTCGCCGCGGTCAACGGCAACGACGCCGACACGGTGCGCTTCGAAACCCACGCGCTCCGCAGCAGCGCCGCGCATTTCGGCGCCCGCCGCCTGCACCAGCTCTGCGTCTCGGTGAGCGGCATCACGCACGACGCGCTGGCCAAGAAAGGCCAGGCGTTCCTCGCCGATCTCCGGCGCGAATACCGCCTCGCGGTCGAAGAGCTCTACCGCCACACCGGCCTCTCGTCGCGCGAGGCGAAGCGCGGGTAGGGGCGCCGACGGCGCCGAAGCCGCGTCCATCCTTCGAGGCCCGCCCGAAGCGGGGCGGGCACCTCAGGATGAGGCAATCATTGCGCGAACAAATGCGACCTCATCCTGAGGTGCCGCGCCTCTTGGCGCGGCCTCGAAGGATGGACGCAATCGGAAGTTACGCCACCGGCTTGGCCGGCTTTTCCGCGCTCGTCTCGGCGGCCGGGGCCTGGCGGCGGAGCTGCGCCGACGCCAAGGTCGTCATGCGGCGCACATGCGCGTCTTCGAGCGACAGCGCGGCCTCGACCCAGAGGTTCGCGATGTCGATCATCTCGTCGTAGGTGAGCGGGTGGAAGCGGCGGCGCACCTGGTAGATCGCGCGATAGGCCGCGAATTTGCGCTTGGCCTCGCCCAGGAACGCGCGCACCGCGGCCTCGCCCTCGCCGGGCTCGGCCACGCGGTCGACGATGCCGCGGTCGGCCAGCTCGCGCGCGGTGAAGATGCGGCCGCTCATGATCATCTCTTCGGCCGCCTTGGCGCCGATGCGCCGGCCGAGGAAGCTGTAGGCGCCCATCGCCGGGAAGAGGCCGAACAGGATCTCGGGCAGGCCGAACTTCGCATGCGATTCGGCGATGATGACGTCGCTGCCGAGCACGGATTCGAAGCCGCCGCCGAGCGCGTCGCCCTGCACCATGGCCACGGTGACGATCGGAAGGTTGAGATCGATCGCGTGGGCGAAGCAGGCGTCGACGCAGGTCTTCGCATAGTGCGCGAGCGCGCCGCGGTCGCGGTTGCGGATCAGGTTGACGAACAGGTTGAGGTCGCCGCCGAGATTGAACACGCCGGGCCGGCGCGAGCCCCAGATCAGGAAATTGAACGGGCGCTCGTTCTCGAGCGCGGGATCGGCATAGACGGAGACGACCGTGCTCTGGAACTTGCGCACGTCGTGCAGCAGCGCGCGCGAATAGCCGAGCGACTGGAAATGCTGCTGATAGACCCAGAGCGCCTCGTTGTGCGTGTCGAGCACGCAGTCGAGTTCGCTGAGGCTGGCCTGGGCGAGGGCGCGGTCGAGCCGGCGCGAGGTTTCGCCCGCCGGCGGCGTGCCGCGCGCCGCGGCATCGCTTTCGCCGGCGCCGCCGCCACGCTCGAACGGAATGATATCCGCGCCCTTGGAGGTCATGTCGAGGCCGCCCCGGTCGGCCGGAGAAAACGCTGCGTCGAATACGCCGGTCATGGGAGCATGCAGAAAAACTATTACCGGCTCAAGACGAACTTCACGTTTCGTTAATATAATGTGAAGTGGATATTAACCGTAAACTGGTGAATGCTTGACGTTGCTTCCTGGACATTTGCGGCTGCTCTGTAGCCAGATATTGCGGTTGCGGCGATAGGCCCTACATGCTGTTGACATATCAACCAGACCTGACCGCCGATGTCATTGACATCGGTCAAGGTCGGCCCGTGCTGCTGGTTCACAGTGCGGGCACGGGCGCGGCACAATGGCGCGCGTTGGTTAAGATGCTGGCGCCCGACTGCCGCTGCCTCGCGCCGAACCAGCGCGGCTACGGGCGCAGCTCGCCCTGGCCGAGCGGCCGTCCGGCGGACGTTGCGGCGGAGCTCGCGCTGCTCGAAACGGTTGCCGACCGGGCCGGGTCGCCGCTCGCGCTGGTCGGCCATTCGATGGGGGCGTGGCTCGCGCTCGAGTTCGCGCGCCGCCGGCCGCGGCAGCTCGGCTCCCTCGTCCTGATCGAGCCCGTGGTGCTCGGCGCGCTGCGCGCGTCCGGCGAGGAGGCGCCGCTCGCCGAGGTGGGGGCGATGATCGAAGGCGTGCTCGCCGCCTTCGCGCGCGGCGATACGGCCGCGGCGATGGAGCGCTTCACCGACTACTGGTACGGCGCCGGCGCCTGGGCCGCGATCCCGCTCGCGCAGCGCCTGCCGATCTTCGCGCGCGCCGGCAAGATGCGCGCCGACGTGGAGGCGGTGTGGGCCGACCGCACGCCGGTCTCGTCCTATGCCGGCGTCGCGCCGCCGGCGCTCGTCCTCTCGGCCGAGCGCACCACGCCGGCGGCGCGCCGCATGGCCGAGCTCGTTTTCGCCACCTTGCCGAACGCGCGCCGCGCGACGATTCCCGGCGCCGGCCACATGGCGCCGCAATCGCACGCGGCCGCGCTCGCCGGGATGCTGAAGGAGTTCTGGGCGGAAATCGCGTAGGGGCGGGTCCCCGACCCGCCCGCCTTCGCCGCCGCATGCGCAATGTCGGCACGCGACGCGTGGCACCGCGGGCGGGTCGGGGGCTCGCCCCTACTCGGCGCCGTTCCGATTCACGCCGCCGCCTGCTCTTTCGCCTTCACCGGCGCGCGCACGTCGTACATGTCGCCGAGCGCGGTGAGGATGCGGCGCGGGCCCTTCACGTTGAGGCGGCCATGCGCCGCGCGCACGTTGTCGATCACGATCATGTCGCCGCGCCGCCAGCGGAAGACCGTCGACGAGCCGTGGATCGCGCGGTCGATCTCCGCCGTCTCCGCCGCGGTGAAATCGGGGCCGCTGGCCGGCTTCGAGCGGTAGTGCACGGTGGGCTTGCCGTACTGGAAGCGGATGTAGGCGTTGAACAGCATCCGCATCGGCGCCGGATAGCGCCGCGCGATGCGCGCGATGCCGGAGATGAGGCTGTGCGCGTTGATGAACTGCGCGTTGAGGCAGCGCCGCCCGGTCTCGGGGTGGATCGCCACGGCCGGCAGCACGGTTTCGGCGCGCAGGAACCGGTCGCCGATCCAGCTCGTGCGGATGTCGTACTCGCGGCAGAAGGCCTCGATCGCCGCGCGGTCGCGGGTGCCGAACGTCTCCTCGATCGTGCGCTCGAAGGTCACGAGCGCCTTCTTGTGGCGGATGTGCCGCACATAGCTCATCTCGAGGCCGAGCAGGCGCTGCTGCAGCGCCGGCGGAAGCCGGTCGAACGCCGCCGCCATGTCGTAGAGCGGCGTCTCGCCGAAGCGCTCGGGCTCGATGTCGCAATAGAAGGCGATCCAGCGCGGCCGGTAGCGCAGATACGCCATCTCGGTGTGCGGCGGGATCACCATGAAGTTCGCGTACTCGGTCGACTTGAACACGCGCTTGGTCACCGCATAGCGCGGCGAGACGCCGAACGGATACTCGGCCGAGGCGTCGAGGCCGAAGGCGGTCAGGACGCTCTCGAATTCGTCGGGCGCGGCCACGCCGAAGCCGCGGAACAGAACGGCGCCGTGCTCGTCGAGCAGCGCGCGCATCTCCGGCCGGCGCGCGCGCACGAAGGCGAGCAGCGCGAGGTCGGCCCGGCCGGGGCGGCGCTCCACCACGGCCGGAATGGAGGGCAAGGCTTCGGGAAAGGCGAGCTCGCCCGCTTCCAGCGGCCGGATGACGGCGTCGTTCTGCATGGTCCCGGCGCGTCCGCCTGTTTGCTTCGTGGCCCGCGATTCTAGAGGGTCGAGACCGGCCGCTCAATTCGGACGATGTGCCTCGGCCGTACGGCCGTGGCGCGGAATCAGTAGAGCTTCTTCATCGACTCCTCGACGCGGCCCTCGATGGCGCGCGCAGTCGCGTCGTCGTAGTTCATCGCCGTCATGTCCATCACCATCTTGCCGAGCGAGGGCAGCGTGCCGCGCGGCACGCGCGCGGCCGGGTCCCAGAGCCGTGCGCGGCGGAACGACTTCGCGCAGTGGAGATAGACCTCGCGAACGTCGACGCGGATCGCCACCTTCGGCGCCTTGCCGTCCACCGCGAGCGGGGCGAGCAGCGCCGGCTCGCGCACTACCGCGGCGCGCCCGTTCACGCGCAGCGTCTCGTCGAAGCCGGGAATCACGAACAGCAGGCCGACTTCGGGATTGGCGAGGATGTTGGAGAGCGAATCGAGCAGGTTGTTGCCGGGCCGGTCGGGGATCAGCAGCGTGCGGTCGTCGAGCACCTTGACGAAGCCGGGCGGGTCGCCGCGCGGCGAGACGTCGGCCTCGCCCTTTGCGTTCGCGGTGCCGAGCACGAGGAACGGCGAGAGCGCGACGAAGTCCCGGGCATGCTTGTCGAGCCGGTCCACGCATTTCCGCTTCACGAGGTCCGAGGGCGGCGCATGCAGCGCGCGCAGCTGCTGCTCGCTGCCGATGCGGTCTGCGTCGTTTCCGGTATCGCGTCCGCTCATGCCTGCCATTCCCCCGCCGGTCATGTCCGGATGCTAGGGCGGGAATGCCGACTCGTCTATCGGCGGCGGCGCCCGGGCATGGCAGCATGCGGGCATGGATAGAGCGCAACGCTGCTCGGAGCCGGTCACGGCGCAGCATCTCGAATCGCTGCTGCGCGGCTATTTCGACGCCTGCAACGCCGGCGACGCCCAGACGGTGAAGGCGTGCCTCACGCCCGACGCCGTCCATTATTTCCCGGCCAACGAGCGCTATGGGCCGTGGAAGGGTGCGAAAGAGATCGCGGAAAACTGGGCTGCCGTGGCCAAACAGAGCAAGGCGCACTGGACGATCGACGCGCTGCTCGTGGACTGCAAGAAGGCGGAAGCCGTCGTCGAATGGACGCAGTTCCGCACCAAGAGCGGCAAGCTTCTGCGCGGCGTCGATTGGTACGTGTTCGACCGCGAGTCCGGCCTCATCGCCGAGGTGCGCGCCTACTACGCCGCCGACGAGCATCGCGGCCAGGCCGTGCACGAGCTCGGCGGCTTCGCCTATGCCAAGCGCGGCTACCCGATGCCGCCGCGCAAGACCGGCGCCGCGGCGGAGTAGCGGCCGCAGCGCCGATCCCGTCATCCTGACGCCGAGCGCAGCGAAGCTGAAGGAGCTCTCGCCGGCGGGGCCGAAGCGGCGCCGCCTCACGCGCCCCGCTTTGCGTCCAGAGATCCTTCACTTCGCTCAGGATGACGGGAAAGAGCACTTGCGATTCCCGCTTGACTCGTTCCCAAACGACCGTTAGGTTTATCCAAACGAACGGTTGGTTCGGCCTTCGTTCCGGCCGGGCGCACAGGAAATCCAGCGAAATCAATGAAGAAGACCGACCGCGATGCGGTGATCGATGCCGCGCTGACGCTGTTCCGCATGAACGGCTATCACAACACGTCGATGGCCGACATCAGCGCCAGTTGCGGGTTGCTGAAGGGCAGCATCTATCACTACTTCCCCGGCAAGAAGGAGTTGGCGATCGCGGCGCTCGACCGCGTGATCGCCGAGACGCGCGAGAAGCTGTTCCGCCCGGCGCTCGATCCTTCGGTGCCGGCCGAGGTGCGCCTCGCCAATCTCGCCGAGCGCGTCGAGCGCTACTTCATCGGCCGCGAGGGCGGCTGCGTGATGGGCAATCTCGCGCTCGAGGTCGGCGACGCGATCCCGGAATTCCAGGACCGCATCCGCACCTATTTCAACGACTGGAAAGGGGCGCTGGCGGCCCTGCTCGAAGTCAGGCATGGCCGCGCCCGCGCCGAAGAACTCGCCGAAGACATCGTGGCGCGCGTGCAGGGCGCCATCATGATCATGGGCGTGAACAAGGACGAGCGGCCGCTGCGCCGCGCCAGCCGCGAAACCGTACAACTGCTGGCCCCCGCCCGCGAGGCGGCCCCGGCCGGCGCCTAGAGCTCAGGAGGAAGAACCATGCAGAAGAATGTCGTCATCGCCGGCTACAAGCGCTCGCCGTTCCAGTTCGCGAACAAGGGCGGGCTCACCCGCGTGCGCCCCGACGATCTCGTCGCCGGCGTCGTGAAGGCGCTGGTCAAGGAAACCGGCGTGAAGAAGGACGACGTGGAAGACCTCATCCTCGGCTGCGCCAATCCCGAGGGCGAGCAGGGCATGAACATGGGCCGCTACATCGTGTTCCTGGCCGATCTGCCGATCACGACCGGCGGCACCACGATCAACCGCTGGTGCGGCTCCTCGATGCAGGCGATCCACAACGCGGCCGGCATGATCCAGCTGGGCGCAGGCGAAGTGTTCGTCTGCGCCGGCGTCGAGAGCATGACGCGCGTGCCGATGACCGGCTACAACCCCTCGCCCAATCCCGCGCTCAAGGACAAGTGGCCCGAGACCTATCATTCGATGGGCCAGACGGCCGAGGCGGTCGCGCAGAAGTATCAGGTCACGCGCGAGAAGCAGCAGCTGTTCGCGATCGGCTCGCACCAGAAGGCGGCCAAGGCACGCGACGCCGGCAGGTTCAAGGACGAGATCGTGCCGATCCAGACCAAGGCCGGCATCGTCGACGCCGACGGCGGCATCCGCCCCGACACGAACATGGAGACGCTGAGCGGCCTGAAGCCCGCGTTCTTCGCCGACGGCACGGTCACGGCCGGCACCTCGTCGCCGCTGACAGACGGCGCCTCGGCGACGATCGTGTGCTCCGAGGAGTACGCGAAAAAGCACGGCCTGCCGATCCTCGCGCGGATCAAGGCCATCGCCGGCACCGGCCTCCAGCCCGAGATCATGGGCATGGGCCCGGTGGAAGCCACGCGCAAGGCGCTGAAGCGCGCCGGCCTCCAGGCGAAAGACATCGACGTGATGGAGCTCAACGAGGCCTTCGCGTCGCAGGCCGTCGCCTGCATCCAGGAGATCGGCATCTCGCCGGACCGCGTGAACCTCGACGGCGGCGCGATCGCGCTCGGCCATCCGCTCGGCGCCTCGGGCGCGCGCATCACCGGCAAGGCCGCCGCGGTGCTGAAGCGCGAGAACGCGAAATACGCCGTCGCCACGATGTGCATCGGCGGCGGCCAGGGCATCGCGACCGTCCTCGAGAAAGTCTAAGGGGAACCACGGAGGCACGGAGACACGGAGGAAGAACTTCGCGCGCCTTCGGCGCGCAAACCTCCTCTTCTCCGTGGTTCCGTGTCTCCGTGGTGAGTTTTTCTTCGATCGCCGGCCGGGTGACGGCCGCTAGGGAGACCGGAATGGACATCAAGAAAGCCGCGGTGATCGGCTCGGGCGTGATGGGCAGCGGCATCGCCGCGCACATCGCCAATGCCGGCGTGCCGGTGATGCTGCTCGACATCGTGCCGAAGGGCGCCAACGACCGGAGCGCGCTCGCCAGGAACGCGATCGCGAAGATGCTCAAGACCGATCCGGCGCCGTTCATGCACCGCGACGCGGCGAAGCTGGTGACGCCCGGCAATCTCGAAGACGATCTGAAGGCGCTCGGCGATTGCGACTGGATCGTCGAAGCGGTCATCGAGCGGCTCGACATCAAGCACGACGTGTTCAAGAAGCTCGAGGCCAACCGCAAGAAAGGCTCGATCGTCTCGTCGAACACGTCCACGATCCCGCTCGCGAAGCTCGTCGAGGGCCTGCCCGAGAGCTTCCAGCAGGATTTCGTCATCACCCACTTCTTCAACCCGCCGCGCTACATGCGCCTGCTCGAGATCGTGGCCGGCGCCAAGACGAAGAAAGACGTCGTCCAGAGCATCGCGCAGTTCTGCGACGTGCGGCTCGGCAAGGGCGTGATCCATGCCAAGGACACGCCGGGCTTCGTCGGCAATCGCATCGGCACGATGTGGATCCAGGCCGCGGTGAACGCCGCCGCCGATCACGGCCTCACGGTCGAGGAAGCGGACTCGGTCGCCAGCCGCCCGATGGGCTTCCCCAAGACCGGCATTTTCGGCCTGCTCGATCTCGTCGGCATCGACCTCATGCCGCATGTCGGCAAGAGCATGCGCGCGAACCTGCCGGGCTCCGATCCGCTCGTCACCGAGTTCCGCGAGGATTCCGCGAAGTTCATCGAGAAGATGATCGCCGAAGGCTACACCGGCCGGAAGGGCAAGGGCGGCTTCTACCGCATGAACAAGGCCGGCAAGGAGCGCGTCAAGGAATCGATCGATCTCAAGACCGGCGCCTACGCCGCGTCGCAGAAGGCGCAGCTCGAAAGCGTGTCGGTCGGCGGCAAGGATCTCCGGAAGCTCGTCTCGCATCCCGACAAGGGCGGCAGATTCGCGTGGGACATGCTGGCGAAGACGCTGGCCTACGCCGCGTCGCTGGTGCCCGAGATCGCCGACGAC
>JAEULD010000102.1 GCA_016792765.1 Candidatus Odyssella sp. | reverse complement strand
CGGCCGGGCTACGTCGCGGCGACGCTGATCGCGGCGTGCGCCGCCAATGCCGGCATGCAAGTCGCCGGGTTCGTCGCGTTCGCGTGGCTGGCGCGCCGGCAGGCGCTCGCCGCGGCGCTGCTGTCGGGCAACCGCAACATGGGGCTGCTGCTGGCCGCGCTCGGGGCCGCGGCGGACTTCGACGTGGTGCTGTATCTGGCGCTCGGCCAGATCCCGGTCTACCTGACTCCGCTCGCCAAGCCGCTCTATCGCTGGGCGTCGGCGGCGCGGGCCTGAGCACGGCGGCGCCGTGCGCGCGCGGCACCGCTGATACATCTTCGTCGGGCATCGGGACGGGGCATGGCCGCAGGGCCTCGCCAAAGGAATTCCGCTATGCTAACCATGGGCTGTGTGAGACGGAACCGTTCCATCGAGGCCTAGCGTGGGCCGGAACGGCCCGCCACGGATTGTGGGGGAAGAGGGATCAGGTCATGACGGGAATGCATGGCAAGGCGCTGCGCGTCGCGGCGCTCGCGATGGTTCTCGCATCGCTGGCGGCCTGCGCGACGGCGCCCGCCGATCCGGCGGCCCGGGCCGAGTTCGAGCGCGCGAACGATCCGATCGAGCCGTTCAACCGGCGCATGTTCGCGTTCAATCTCTGGGTCGACGACAATGTCGGCAAGCCGGTCGCCATCGCCTACCGCGACAACGTGCCGAAATTCGTGCGCGACCGCTTCCGCGATTTCTACGACAATTTCCAGGCGCCGGTGACGTTCATCAACGACGTGCTGCAGTTCGAATCGGGCCGCGCCGCGGAAACCGCGACGCGCTTCTGGGTCAACAGCGTGTTCGGCATGGCGGGCTTCTGGGACGTCGCCGGGCAATACGGCCTCAAGAAGCACAAGGAAGATTTCGGGCAGACGCTGGCGGTCTGGGGCGTGAAGGAAGGCCCCTACCTCGTGCTGCCGTTCATGGGCCCCTCGAACGTGCGCGACACGACCGGCCGGGTGGTCGACTCGTTCTCGAACCCGATCAGCTATTTCCTGCCGCCGGTCGGCGCATGGCTGGAACTGGCCGGTGGCATCATCGACCGGGTCGACGAGCGCGCGGGCATCATCGAGCAGGTGGACGAGCTTCGCCGCACGTCGCTCGACTTCTACGCCGCGGTGCGCAGCCTTTCCCGGCAGAACCGCGAGTCCGAAATTTCGAATGGCAAGATCAAGAAGCCGCCGCTGCCCGGAGAAGACGAATAGGTCTCCCGCCGGCCGCGTGCGTGCCCCTCGGCAAGGGGAGGGTTGAATGACCGCACCGACGCGGCGCCTGTTCCAGGCGCTGTTCATCGCCGCAGCCGCGCTGGCGTTCGCCGCCCCCGCGGCGGTTCGCGCCGACGCCAAGGACGACGGCAAGGCGCTCGTCCAGCGCATGGCCGACGAGGTCGTGAAGATCCTGGCGACGCAGGGCATCGACCGCGCGGCCAAGGAAGCGCGGTTCCGCCAGATCCTGGCCCAGAATTTCGACGTTCCGACGATCGGCGCCTGGGTCATGGGGCCGCCCTGGCGCGACGCCACGCCCGCCCAGCGCACCGAGTATCTGAAGCTGTTCGAGACCTACATCGTGAAGGTCTACACCGGCCAGCTCTCGACCTATTCCGGCGAGAAGGTGACGGTGACCGGCGCCGAGGCCGACGGCAGCGGCGTCGAAGTGACGAGCCGCATCGCCGATCCCAAGAACGACCGCACGATCGAACTGAAGTGGCGGCTGCGCGGCGCCGGCAAGCAGCTCAAGGTGCGCGACGTGGTGATCGAGAACATCAGCATGTCGCAGACCCAGCGGCGCGAATTCGCGTCGGTGTTCCAGCAGCGCGGCAACTCGGTCGACGGCCTCATCGCCGCGCTGCGCGAGAAGATCGCCGAGCTCGACCGGAAATAATCTGACCGGCGCCGGCGTACCATAATCGCCGGTGTCCGGAATTCGCCGCGTTTGCCCCAAAAACGTCCCTGGTCTTGCGGGCCGGGCTATGACAAATCCATGCGCGGCCGCCGCCTTGGGGCGGCGCGCCCGGGCAGCCCAGGACGATCGCCATGGTCAAACTCCGCCTCTCCCTCGCCGCGGCGCTGCTGGCCGCCCTCGCGCTCGCCGCCCCGGCGCGCGCCGACGCGGTCGGCGAAGGCACGCAGGTCATCCGCGCGTTGGGCGACACGGTGATCGCGATCCTCGCCAACAAGGGCCTGCCGAAGGCGCAGCGCGAGGAGCGCTTCCGCCAGATCTACCGCCTGAATTTCGACCACGCGGTCATCGCCGCGGCGGTGATGGGCCCCACCTGGAAATCCACGGCGCCGCAGGTTCAGCAGGAATACCTCGACGTGTTCGAGGTCTACATCTCCAAGGTCTATGCCGCGCAGCTTTCGACCTACACGGGCGAGAAGCTCGACGTGACGAAGGGCGAGGCCGAGGGCAACGGGGCCACGATCGAGAGCCGCATCGTCGACCCCAAATCGGGGCGGACGGTCGACATCAAGTGGCGCCTGCGCCCCGCCGGAGGACAGATGAAGGTGCGCGACGTTCTGATCGAGAACATCAGCATGGCGCAGACGCAGCGCCGCGAATTCGCGTCCGTGCTGCAGCAGCGCGGCGGCAAAGCCGAGGGCCTCATCGCCGCGATCCGCGAGAAGATCGCCGACCTCGACAAGCGCTGAAGCGCCGCCGACGCGCGCCGGGGCGCGCGCCGCGCGTTCAGGCCGCGCCGGCGCGCGCACGCGCCGGCGACCCGCCGAGCGAGGCCTTGCGCAGGATCGGGTTCACCCTCTCGCCGAACAGCGTCCACGCCCGCTCGACGTCGTCCTTGTGGTTCATCATCGCGACGAAGTGGCCGGCGCCGGTGTAGCGGCACTGCTCGACGATCTGCTCCGCCACCTGGGCCGGGGTGCCGGTCACGAACTCGTCGTCGCCGACGACGAAGCCGGCCGCGGGGTTCGGGACGTCGAGCAGCACGGTCTTGACCGCCGCGCGCGGGTCGATCGCCACGCCGGTCTTCATCTGCTCGATCGCGGCGCGCGCCCTGCCCTCCGCCGCCGCCGCCGACTCCGAGATCGAGACGATGCGGCGGACCGCGAGCTGCTCCGGCCCCGCCGCCACGCCCGTGCGGTCCGCCTCGTCGCGATACGCGTCGAAGATCTCCTTCACGCGCTCGCGCGACTGGAAGCTGGTGCAGATCTTGGAGCCGCGGCGCAGCGACTTCCGCGCCGAGGCGACGCTCAGCACCGCCGTCCATTTGGGCGGCGCCGGCTGCTGCAGCGGCCGCGGCGCGATGCGCAGGTTCTCGAAATTCCAGTACTTGCCGCGATGGGTGACGACGGGGCCGGCAAGCGCCGCGTCGATCACCTCGAGCGATTCGTCGAAGCGCGCGCGCGCCTCCTCGTAGCTGAGGCCCACCAGCTTCAGCTCGTTCGGAATGCCCGCGGCCGTGCCGATCTCGAGCCGCCCGCCGGTGAGATGGTCGAGCATCGCGATCTCTTCGACCACGCGCCACGGATCGTAGTAGGCCAGCACCATGCCGAGCGTGCCGAGGCGCAGGCGCTTGGTGCGCGTCGCCATGTGCGCGATCAGCAGATTCGGCGACGGGCTGAACGCGCGCCCGAAATGGTGCTCGCTGAAGAAGATGCCCTCGAAGCCGAGCGGCTCGGCGCGCTCCCACAGCGCGAGATAGCGCTGGAAATGCGCGTGCTCGGCCGCGGGCGACGAATCGACCGGGCGCCCGTGCTCGCCGGGCGCGAAGAAGAATTCGAAGACCCACGGCTTGATCATGGCGCGTTCCCGCTGGCGTTCCGGCCGCGGTTATAGCGCGCCGGCGGCCCCTTGCCCCATGCGTTGCGGGCAGAGTCCGCCCGCCGGATTTCTTGCCGCCAGCGTCAACCGATTGCGCGCGGAGGCAAGCGCCGGCGTTACGCCCGCACCAGCGGCTTGTATTTGATGCGGTGGGGCTGGTCGGCCTCGGCGCCGAGGCGGCGCTTCCGGTCGGCCTCGTAATCCTGGTAGTTGCCCTCGAACCACATCACGCGGCTGTCGCCCTCGAAGGCGAGGATGTGCGTGCAGATGCGGTCGAGGAACCAGCGGTCGTGGCTGATGACGATCGCCGAGCCCGCGAATTCGAGCAGCGCCTCTTCGAGCGCCCGCATCGTATCGACGTCGAGGTCGTTGGTCGGCTCGTCGAGCAGCAGCAGGTTGGCGCCCGATTTCAGCACCTTGGCGAGGTTCACGCGGTTGCGCTCGCCGCCCGAGAGCACGCCCACCTTCTTCTGCTGGTCGGTGCCCTTGAAGTTGAAGTTCGAGACGTAGGCGCGGCTCGGCATTTCCTTCTTGCCGATCTGGATCACGTCGAGGCCGTCCGACAGCTCCTCCCACACGGTCTTGTTGGGATCGAGCGTCTCGCGCATCTGCTCGACATAGCCGAGCTTGACGGTCGAGCCGACCTTGAACGTGCCGGCGTCGGGCTTCTCGAGGCCGGCGATCATCTTGAACAGCGTCGTCTTGCCGGCGCCGTTGGGGCCGATCACGCCGACCAGGCTGCCCGGCGGCATCAGGAACGAGAGATCGTCGATCAGCAGATTGCCGCCGAAGCCCTTCTTGACGTTCTTCGCCTCGATGACGTTGCTGCCGAGGCGTGGGCCCGGCGGAATCCAGATCTGGAGCTGATCGGGCGGGCGCTCGGTCTGCTCGGCGAGCATCGCCTCGTAAGCGGCGATGCGCGCCTTGCTCTTGGTCTGGCGCGCGCGCGGGCTGGCCTTGATCCATTCGAGCTCGTGGTCGAGCGTGCGCTGCCGCGCCGCCTCCTGCTTGCCCTCCTGCTCGAGCCGCTTCTTCTTCTGGTCGAGCCAGGACGTGTAGTTGCCTTCCCACGGGATTCCCTGCCCGCGGTCGAGTTCGAGGATCCAGCCGGCGACGTTGTCGAGGAAATAGCGGTCGTGCGTGATCGCCACGACGGTGCCGGGGAATTCCTTGAGATAGCGCTCCAGCCACGCCACCGATTCGGCGTCGAGGTGGTTGGTGGGCTCGTCGAGCAGCAGCATGTCGGGCTTGCTCAGCAGCAGGCGGCAGAGCGCCACGCGGCGGCGCTCGCCGCCCGAGAGCGTCTTCACGTCGGCGTCGGCCGGCGGGCAGCGCAGCGCGTCCATCGCGATCTCGACCGTGCGCTCCAGCTCCCAGGCGTTGGCGGCGTCGATCTTCTCCTGCAACTCGGCCTGCTCGGCGATCAGCGCGTTCATCTGATCGTCGCTCATCTCCTCGGCGAACTTCGCGGAGACCTCGTTGAAGCGGTCGAGCAGCGCCTTGGTTTCCTTGACGCCCTCCATCACGTTCTCGCCCGCGGTCTTGGCGGGATCGAGCGCCGGCTCCTGCTCGAGGAAGCCGACCTTGACGCCCTCGGCGGCCCAGGCCTCGCCCAGAAACTCCTGGTCGCGGCCGGCCATGATGCGCAGCAGCGTGGACTTGCCGGCGCCGTTCAGGCCGAGCACGCCGATCTTGGCGCCGGGATAGAACGAGAGCCAGATGTCCTTGAGAACCTGCCGGCCGCCCGGATAGGCTTTGCCGAGGCCCTTCATCACATAGATGTACTGGTAAGCGGCCATCGCGGCGGCGCCTTTCGTCGAGCGGGGATGTGCGGAGTGAGGCGCGCGTTCTACCGCGGCGCCGCGCGGCGCGCAACGCGGCGCTTGACGCGCTTTCCCGAGACGCCGGCCGGCATGCGTGCTAGGACGAGATCGCCGGGCCGGGTTCGTTCGAGAGGCGGCGACGATGCGGAATGGACCATTCGATCGCGAGATCTTCGTCGAGCGGGCCCGTGCGTTGATCCCGCGCTTGCGCGAGCGCGCGGGCGCCGCCGAGCAGCTTCGCCGGCTGCCCGATGAGACCCACCGCGACTTCATCGACGCCGATCTCTATCGCCTCTATCAGCCGCGGCGTTACGGCGGCTTCGAGATGGACTTTCAGCTCCAGGTGGACGTGGCGGCGGAAATCGGCCGTGGCTGCGGCTCCAGCGCCTGGGTCCAGAGCATCCTCGGCAGCCATGCCTGGGTCCACGGCATGTTCGTAGAGGAAGCACAGGACGAGGTGTGGGCCAAGGATTCCCATGCGCTCGTCGCCAGCGCTTCGCCGACCCGCGATTCGACGACGACGCGGGTCGCCGACGGCTTCGTCGTCGAAGGCGTGTGGACCTTTTCGAGCGGCGTCGATCACTGCCAGTGGACGCATCTCAACCTGTTCGTGGCGCAGGCCGGAAAGCCGGTGCATCATTATTTCGGCTTGGTTCCCGCACGCGATTACGAGATCATCGACGATTGGAATGCGTCGGGCATGCGCGCGACCGGGAGCAAATCGATCCGCCTCAAGAGGACCCACATTCCCGGCCACCGCATTCTCGACACACACGCCGCGGTGGGCGGGATCACGCCCGGCAGCCGGCTGCATCCCGGCCCGCTCTATCGCTTGCCGCTGTACTCGCTCTTCGCGCACGGCATCGTCGGCCCTGCCGTCGGCATGGCGCTGGGAGCGTTCGACGCCATCGTGGACCCGTTGAAGCGTGCGCGGCTCAGCCAGACGGGCCTATCCGTGGGCGAGAACCAGTCGGTCCGGATCAGGCTCGCGGAAGCGATCTCCGAGATCGATGCGGCGCGCGCGATCCTGAAGCGCGCGAGCGACGATGCGACGGCGCTCGCCGAGCGCGATATCGTTCCGACCGTCGAGCAGCGGGTGCGGTTCCGGCGCGACGGCGCCTACGCGGCCAATCTCTGCCTGCGCGCGGTCGAGCGTCTCCATCCGCTCGCCGGCGCCACGGGCCTGGCTGCCGACAGCCCGTTCCAACGGGCTTTTCGCGACATCCACGCCTGCTGCGCGCATGTGGCGCTCACCTGGGACGTTCAGGCCGCGAATTATGCCGGCGTGCTGCTCGGCAATCCGTCGAACGATCCCAAGCTCTGAGGCGCGCGGCGGCACCGACGACGGCGCCGGGCGCCGCTTACCGCCGCTGGCAGAGGCGCTCGAATTCGTCGAGCGCCGCCTGCGTGCCGGCGAGGCCGAAGGCCGCGCTGCGCCCCGCATGGACGACGTCGAGCTCCGGCCGCCCGCGCGCATCGCGGCCCGGCGGTATGCGAAAGACGAGCTGGTCGGGCCCCGCCAGCGCGCGCACGAAAGCCGGCTCGGCATTGGCCGACAGGTGGAGCGCGATCGGGCTCGCGGCATCCTTCACCTGAAACGAGAACGCGTCGAGGACGATGCTGCCGTCCGGCGCGGCGGCCGGCCCGCGCGCCGGAGCGCTGGCGAAGATCTCGCGCTCGGAGTCCGTGCCGAGCCGGCGATAGAGCGAAAAGCGCCCGGGCGCCGTGACCGCCTCGCCGGCGTGGCGCGCGACATTGAGCAGCAGCGTGAAGCCGCGTTGCGGCCGGTTCCAGAAGCAGCGCAGGACGATGCAGGCCGCATCGGGCTGCGCGAGGAGCCCCTCCGCCGCGGCACGGCCGACATCGGCGACGCCCATCTCTTTGGGGTCGGCGCCGAGCACTTCGCTGGCGCAAGCGATGCGCGCAAGCCGCGTCTTGGGCAGCGCATTGACCAGGACGAGCCGAATCGCGCGCCGATCGAGGTACAGGGCCCAATCGCCGTGATCCTGCCATACGTGCTCGACGTAACCGCTCTGCGCGCGTGCCGGCGCTGCGGGCAGGAGGAATGCGGGCAACGCGGCGGCGCAGGCCAGGAAGCTTGCAGCGAGCTTGGGGAATGCCATGACGGAGCCTCGCGCGGAGGGGTCGAATTGCGCCGCGCGGCATTAAGGCCGTTCTTCGCGTTCGCTTCAAGGTTGTCGCGCGGTCGCAACCCAAACGGCCAGCAGCGCCGCGGCTGCCAGCGACGCGCCGACCGCGGCGACGGTGCCGGCCCAGCCGAACGCCATGTAGGCCTGGCCGCACAGGAACGCGCCGGCGAGTCCGCCCATGAAGTAGCTCGCGAGATAGAGGCCGCTGGCCGCGCCGCGATCGGCGGTGGCGGCGCGGCTGACGAAGCCGGTCGCGGTCGCCTGCGCGAGGAAGGTGCCGACGCCCATCAGCACGAGGCCGGCCATCATCGCCGCGACGCTGCCGAGCAGCATCAGCGGCAGGGCGGCGGCGGCCAGGGCGAGCGAGGCCCAGAGCGTCGGCCGCGCGCCGAACCGAGCCACGGCGCGCCCGGCCAGCGGCGTCGTCGCGATCGACGGCAGGAAGACGAAGTAGACGAGGCCGATGCTCTGCATGCCGAGCGAATAAGGCGGCTCCGCCAGCACGAAGTTGACGTAGGTGTAGGTGCCGATGAACGCGAACAGGATGCAGAAGCCGATCGCGAAGCCCGCCGCGAGCGCGGGGTTGCGGACATGCGCGGCCCAGATCGACAGCGGCGACGCCGGCCTGCCTCCGGGCGGCGGCATCGGCGCGCAGTCCATCTTCTTGGTGCTCTTCAGCGTGACGAAGACGAGTGCCGCGCCGGCGAGATTGAGCAGCGCGAAGACGTAGAAACCCGGTGCGAGCCCGAGATGGTCTGCCGCCGATGCCGCGACGAGGCGGCCGAACAGATTGCTCGCGACATTGCCGGTGATGTAGGCGGCGAAGGCGCCGGCCGCGTCGCGCGCGCCGTAGTTTTCGCCGAGATATGCCAGGGTCAACGTGAAGGCCGCGGACATGCAGAGGCCCTGCGCCACGCGCAACGCCGTGAACACGGCGAGGTCGGGCGCGCTCGCCAGCAGCGCGGTGGGGATTGCCAGCAGCGCGAGGCTGATCAGCACGCCCCAACGGCGGTCGATGCGCCGGCTGAGCAGCGCAACCGCGAGGCCGCCCACCGCCATGCCGAACGTGCTGGCGTTGACCGCGGTGCCCATCGCCGCCGGGCTCACGCCATAGGCGGCGGCGAGCGCCGGCAGGATCGCCTGCACGGCGAAAAGATCGACCGTCGTCAGCAGCGCGGTCAACGCGATGACGGCGAAGCGCAGCGCGGCGCCGGCCGCGCGCGCGGGAACCGCGGGAGCAAGGGCGGCACCGTCGAGCATCGACATGGCCTCTCGAAGCGAAGTGCGGGCCGGAGCGCGGACCCGGCGGGGGCGATGCGGGCGGCGCGCTCCGGCCACGGCGCGGGGCCGGCTTCCGCGTGAGGGAAACGGAAGCCGGCCGCGCGGTTCACATGTTCTTGTCGTTGGGATCGCGCTGGATGTCGAACGACAGCAGCACGACGGGCACGTTGCCGGTGTTCTTCCACCAATGCGCCGTGGCGTGCGTCTCGCGCGCGACTTCGCCGGCCTTGTGCAGGATCGGCACCGCGCAGTTGCTGGCATATTCGAAGACCTGGCCCGAGACGATGTAGATCAGCGCCGGGCGCTCGGCGTGGCTGTGCCAGGGCACGATGCCGCCGGGCTGGATCACGAGCTTGCGCACGCGCATGTTGTGGCCCTTGAGCGCCACCTTCTCGGCGCCGAGGTCGATCTGCGCCAGCACCGTGTCGGTGACGGCCTTGGCGGCGTGGCCGGCGTTCTTCGTGACGTCGGCCTTGGTCTGCCCGGCCGGGCATTCGCCGGCGAGCGCGTTGCCCGCGAGCGCGAAGCTGCCGGCCAGGGCGGTAACGGCAACGAAGCCACGCCAGGCGCGGCCGATCTCGATCTGCATGGTGGTTCTCCTCGTTTCTCAATCGGCTGCCGCCGGAATTGGCCGCAGCGCCGAGCCGCACCATCGGAGAACCGGGCGCCGTTTAGAAATGCCGTCTGGCTCTGGATACGATAGGGCGCGGTTATCGGGAGCGCCGCGCCCCGCGGCTCAGCCGTGCCGCGCGCGCCACGCCTTCCAGTCGGCCAACGCCTGCGCCGCCATCCGGCGCGCGGCGGCTTCGAGCCAGCCGCGCTTGCGGCGCGCGAGATCGCGCGCGATCGCGGCGGCGCGGGGTTCGGCGAGGTGCACGTTGGCCAGCTCCTTGCCCATCTGCTCCAGCAGATCGAGCGGATCGGCCCGAGGCGGCAGGCTGCCGATCTCGATCTTCGACGAACGCGGCGCGAGACGCCGCACGACCCAGCCTTCGCGGAACCGCAGGAACGGATCGCGGCAGCGCCCGGCGCGCGTCACGGCGTCCAGCAGGTCCTTGGCGCGCGAGCGCGGCACACGGGCGCCCTCCGCCCACGCCGCGGCCGAGGGCACCAGCGCCTTGGCCTCGTGCGCGACGAGGCCGCCGCGCCACTGGGCGCGCGCGAGATGGCGCGGACGGCCGAGGCTGCCGAGCCCCGCGCCCTCGCGATGCAGGAATTCGATCGCGAGGCCGCGCTCGGGCATCGCGGCGGCCAGCAGCTTGCGCACGCCGGGCGGCGCCTTGCGCGGTTTCGAGTTCTTGTCGATGCCGGACCAGAATTTCGAGGGTTTCTTCTCGCCGAAATAGGCCATCGCCCGGAGCGCCGCGTGCCGCTCCTCGAGCACGAACGGCTTCGGGCCGGACGCCAGCCCAGCCGCGTAGCCGGCGAGGATCGCGCGCGCGATCGCGGCCGGCGCGGCGTTGAACTTGCGCGACGCGCGCTCGGCCAGCAGCGCGCTCGCCGCGAGGCGCACGAGGTCGTTCGTGTAGGGCAGCCGCCAGGCCTCGTCGAAGTCGTTGATGCCCCAGCAAAGCCGGCCTTCGGCGTCCCGCCAGGTGCCGAAATTCTCGAGATGGAGATCGCCCACGGCCAGCACGCGCGGCGCGGCCGCCTCGCCGGCGCAGATCTCGGGCCAGAGCTGCGCCCAGCGGTAATACGTGGCGCGCAGGAAGCCGAACGCGTGCTTGCGCTTCTTCTTCGCCATCGTGCGGTGCTTGTCGCGGAGGTCTCCCGCATCGACCGCGAGGCCGTTGGCGGCGAGCTGGCGTTTCATCCAGCGCTCGTAGTCGCGCGTGGCCGCCGCGAAGTTCATGGCCCATCTCCGGCTGTGGCGGGGCGGATATTACAGCCGGCAGGCGCGGTTCGCACGCGGGCCGGATCGCCCTGCGCGGCGGGCTTTAGCCGCCGTGCGGGTTGGGCTAGATTGCGCGCTACGGCGGCCTGCCGCGAGGCGCGGCCGCCGCACGTTTTCGGAGGTGCGGCAATGCTGCGGGAGAATCTCAAGGAAGCGCTCAAGAGCGCGATGAAGTCGCGCAACGAGCGCGCCACGTCCACGCTGCGCCTGATCCATGCCGCGCTCAAGGACCGCGACATCGCCGCGCGCGGGCGCGGCAAGATGGACGGCATCGACGAGGCCGAGATCCTCGCGATGCTGCAGACGATGATCAAGCAGCGCAAGGAAAGCATCTCGCATTTCGAGCAGGGCGGCCGGCTCGAGCTCGCGCAGCAGGAGCAGGAGGAGATCGCCGTCATCGAGGGCTTCCTGCCGAAGCAGATGGGCGACGCCGAGGCCGCGAAGGCGGTGGCCGCCCTCATCGCCGAGCTCGGCGCCGCCTCGATCAAGGACATGGGCCGCACGATGGCCGCGCTGCGCGAGCGCTTCGCCGGCCAGATGGACTTCACCAAGGCCAGCGCGCTGGTGAAGCAGGCGCTCACCAAGTAGCGGCCGGCAGGCCGAACCGCCTGCTTATCCCCGTTACCCCCGCCGCAGATTCGCGCGGCGCCGGGCACGATTGGGCGCACGCGGCGCATCGCACCGTGCTATAAGGAGCGCCTATGGCCCGCCCGGCCGCGCATCGGGCGGCGCGTCCCTCGGAGAGCGCATGGCGTTTCCGCCCCGGTTCCTCGACGAAATCCGCAACCGCCTCTCGCTCGCCGAGGCGATCGGCCGGCGCGTGAAGCTCGCGCGGCGCGGGCGCGAATTCGTCGGGCTCTGCCCGTTCCACCACGAGAAATCGCCGTCCTTCACCGTGGTGGAGGAGAAGAACTTCTATCATTGCTTTGCCGGCGAAACCGGCGTGCTCACGCGTGACGGAACCGTTCCGATCGCGTCGCTCGCGGGGAAAGCCGCCACCGTCCTGACCCGCGGCGGCCAATGGGTCCGCGCGCCGTTCAAGGAATACGGCCGTCAGCGCCTCTACCGCATCGAGCTGTCCCGCAACGGCGTGCCGAAAACGCTGTTCGCGACCTCCGGTCATCGCTGGTTCGTTCGGGGCCGCAAGAGCGCCCTGGTCACGACCGAGCTTCGAAAAGGAAATCGGCTGGAGGCCGTCGCGCCACGCACCCGTGAGAATTGGTCATTGGATGCCCGCGGCGTCCGGCATGGAATCGTGTTCGGCGACGGCACGGTGCAGCGAAAAGGGAAAAGCGGCTACGGGACGGTCAACCTCCACGGCGAGAAAGCCGCCGACCTGGCGCGGTGGTTCGCGGCTTACAATCCGTCCGAGCGCTTCCGGGAAGGGGGAGAAGAGTATCTGCGCGTCTATGGCGGCCGCGACTTCGAAGGCATGAAGGCCCTGCCGGCGCCGGACGAATCCGAGGATTACGTGCTGGGATTCCTCGCGGGCTATCTGGCCACCGATGGTCACGTGGCGAAAGACGGCACCGTGATGCTGCACTGCATCGATCCGTCCGTCTTGCGCTGGGTTCGCGACACGGCGACACGGCTCGGGATCGGTACGTTCGGCATGACCGCGCAAGCGCGCCGTGGCTATCTCGCGAACGAGGCGCCCGTCCACCGCATTCACTTCGTGGCCAGCACGCTCGCGCCCGACATGCTGCTGCGCCGCGAGGCGCGGCAGCGATGGGAAAAATCCGCCAAGGCGTTCGAACGCCTGCGCTGGGCGGTGCTCTCGGTGAAGCCGACCGATCGCATCGAGGCCGTCTATTGCGCTGAAGTGCCGGAACATCACGCCTTTGCGCTGGAAGACAACATCCTCACCGGAAACTGCTTCGGCTGCGGCGCACATGGCGACGTGATCGGCTTCACGATGCGCACCGAGGGCTTGCCGTTCCCCGAGGCCGTGGAGCGGCTCGCCGGCGAGGCCGGCCTGGCGCTGCCCGAGCGCGACCCGCGCGCCGAAGAGCACGCGCGCATCGCCAAGACGCTCTACGACGCCAACGAGGCGGCGGCCGAGTGGTTCGCCGCGCAGCTCTACACGCCCGAGGGCCGCACGGCGCTGGAGTATCTGAAGCGCCGCGGCCTCGAAGACCGCACCATCGCGCGCTTCCGGCTCGGCTATGCGCCCGAATCGCGCGACGCGCTGAAGCGCGCGCTGGTGCCGAAAGGCTACGGCGAGGCGCAGCTCGTCGAGGCCGGCCTGCTGATCAAGCCCGACGACGGCCGCAGCCCCTACGACCGGTTCCGCGGCCGCGTGATGTTCCCGATCGCCGACAAGCGCGGGCGCGTGATCGCGTTCGGCGGGCGCGTGCTCGGCGACGAGAAGCCGAAATACCTCAACTCGCCCGATACGCCGCTGTTCCACAAAGGGCGCGTGCTCTACGCCTATCGCGAGGCGCGCGCCGCCGCGCATGCCGGCGCCGACGTGATCGTGGCCGAGGGCTACATGGACGTGATCGCGCTGCACCAGGGCGGGTTCGAGGGCGCGGTGGCGCCGCTCGGCACCGCGCTGACCGAGGCGCAGATCGAGGAGCTGTGGCGCGTGAAGCCCGAGCCGCTCTTGTGCTTCGACGGCGACGAGGCCGGACGGCGGGCCGCCGCCCGCGCCGCCGAGCGCGTGCTGCCGATCCTGAAGCCCGGCCATTCGCTGCGCTTCGTGTTCCTGCCCGAGGGCGAAGACCCCGACAGCCTGATCCGCGACGGCGGCGCCGCCGCCATGAAGAGCGTGCTCGGCCAGGCCGTGCCGCTGGTCGAGTGGCTGTGGCGCATGGAGACGCATGCCCGCCCGCTCGACACGCCCGAGCGGCGCGCGGCGCTGCGGAAGTCGGTCCTCGAGCGCGCGGCGGCGATCCCCGAGCGCAGTGTGCAGGCGCAATATGCCGCGGAATTCGAGGAGCGCCTGGCCCGGCTGTTCGCGCCGGCGCCGCGGCCCGCGCGCTGGACCGGGCGGGCCGCGCCGGCCGGCACGCGCTATGGCGGCCGGGCCCCCGCCCCGAGCCTTTCGAATTTCCTTTTGAAATCAGACGGTAACACGGACCGCATGCGGCTGCGCGCGCAGCAGGCGCTGCTCGGCCTGCTGATCCTTTACCCGAACCTGCTGGAATCGCTGCACGAGGAGGCCGGCCGACTCGAACTTCCGCCCGGCGGCGAGCTTGACAGGCTGCGAAACGCTCTCCTAAACAGCCCCGCCGATCTTGACACCGAAGCGCTCAAGAACCATTTGGCACAGCTAGGTTTTTCGGACGCCCTGAAGCAGGTGATGAATCCCGAAATTCACCACGCGTTCCGGAACCCGATGTCGAGAACGCAACTCGAGCCCGCGGCGCTCTGGCGCGCCGTGTCGGCCGGACTGACGGAGCGGCCGGCCATGGAAAAGGAATTGGCAGCCGCCGAGCGCCGCTTGGCGGAAGAGCCGAGCGCGAGGAACCTTGGACGTTTGAATGCCGTAAAGAGTCAGACCGCGGCCGCGCGCGGGAACGCCACGACGTTCGATGCGCCGCAGGACCGCGAACCAGAAAACGGACTCCGGCGGGATCGCGAGGGAAGCTAGAGCGCGGCGACCGGAGTTCCGCGGGCGCGAAGCCTCGGGAGCATCCGGTTCCGCATCGTTTGGCCAAGAGCTGCCGCGCGCATCTCTGCGCGCGCAGCGACAGAGACGGGGACGAAGGACCGAGAT
Organism: Candidatus Odyssella sp.; assembly: GCA_016792765.1. Taxonomy (GTDB): domain Bacteria; phylum Pseudomonadota; class Alphaproteobacteria; order Bin65; family Bin65; genus SBBV01. Next base: position 2,251 of record JAEULD010000102.1, on the reverse strand, counting down.
GAGCACCAAGACTGCCGCCGAAGCGGAAGAGACCACGGCCGAACCCCAGGTCGAGACCGCGGGCGAAGACCCGATGCTCGACAGCCTCGCGGCCGCGGTGAAGAAGATCGTGGCCAAGGCCAAGCAGCGCGGCTACGTGAACGAAGCCGAGATGAACGAGGCGCTGCCCGGCGACCAGTTCACCTCCGACCAGATCGAGGACGCGCTCGCCCGCCTCGCCGAGCTCGGCATCAACATCGTCGACACCGACGAGCAGGAAGAGGCCGAGCAGGCCAAGCAGGCCGACGGCGCCGACAGCGCCGAGGCCGAGGACGAAGAGGTCGAGGAGAGGAAGGCCGGCAACGTCGACGAGAACGACATCGGCCGCACCGACGACCCGGTCCGCATGTATCTGCGCGAGATGGGCTCGGTGGAGCTGCTCTCGCGCGAGGGCGAGATCGCGATCGCCAAGCGCATCGAGGCCGGCCGCGAGAAGATGATCGGCGCCCTCTGCGAGAGCCCGCTCACGATGAAGGCCATCGTGCAGTGGCGCGAAGACCTGCTCAACAAGCGCGTCTTGCTGCGCGACATCATCGACCTCGAGGGCACCTACAACGGCCCGATCCCCGACAATTCCGCGAACCCGCCCGGCCCGCCGCCGACGCCGGCGCAGCAGATCGCGGCGGCGCGCGCCGCCGCCGCCGCGCGCGTGGCGCAGGACATCAAGGACCGCAACGACAAGGAGAAGGAGCGCGAGCAGCAGGAGCGCGCGAAGGCGGAAGCGGCCAAGAAGAAGGCTGTCAGGAAGGACGAGAACTACGACCCGCTGATCGACGACATCATGCCCGACCAGCCGCCCGAGGAGCCGGAGGAGGAAGACGAGGCGAACCTCTCGCTCGCGGCCAAGGAAGCGCAGCTGATGCCCGACGTCGTCGAGGCGCTCGACGAGATCGCGCGCATCTACAAGAAGCTGCAGAAGCTGCAGGAAGAGCGCCTCGCGATCCTCCAGCGCGGCCACAAGATCGAGCCGCGCATGGAGAAGCGCTACGAGCAGGTGAAGCACGAGCTCGTCGAGAAGGTGAAGGAAGTGCGCCTCAACAACGGGCGCATCGAGCAGCTCGTGCACCAGCTCTACGAGCTGTCGCGGCACCTGACGCAGCTCGAGGGCCGCCTGCTGCGCCGCGCGATGGACTGCAAGGTGGACCGCGAGGAGTTCCTGAAGTCCTATCTCGGCTACGAGCTCGATCCGCGCTGGATCGCGCGCATGGGCCAGAAGACCGGCAAGGGCTGGTCGAATTTCTCGACCCGCTACCGCAACGAGGTGACCGAGCTCCGCGACCGCATCGGCGAGATCGCCGACGCCGCGCAGCTGCCGATCAGCGAATTCCGCCGCGTGATCGATTCGGTGAAGCAGGGCGAGCGCGAATCGAACCAGGCGAAGAAGGAGATGGTGGAGGCCAACCTCCGCCTCGTGATCTCGATCGCCAAGAAATACACGAACCGCGGCCTGCAGTTCCTCGACCTCATCCAGGAGGGGAACATCGGCCTGATGAAGGCGGTCGACAAGTTCGAGTACCGCCGCGGCTACAAGTTCTCGACCTACGCGACGTGGTGGATCCGGCAGGCGATCACGCGCTCGATCGCCGACCAGGCGCGCACGATCCGCATCCCCGTGCACATGATCGAGACGATCAACAAGCTGGTGCGCACTTCGCGCCAGATGCTGCACGAGATCGGCCGCGAGCCGACGCCCGAGGAGCTGGCCGAGAAGCTGGCCATGCCGCTCGAGAAGGTGCGCAAGGTGCTGAAGATCGCCAAGGAGCCGATCAGCCTCGAGACGCCGATCGGCGACGAGGAGGATTCGCATCTCGGCGACTTCATCGAGGACAAGAACGCGGTGATGCCGATCGACGCGGCGATCCAGAGCAATCTGCGCGAGACGACGACGCGCGTGCTCGCCACGCTGACGCCGCGCGAGGAGCGCGTGCTGCGCATGCGCTTCGGCATCGGCATGAACACCGACCACACGCTGGAGGAAGTCGGCCAGCAGTTCTCGGTCACCCGCGAGCGCATCCGCCAGATCGAGGCGAAGGCGCTCCGCAAGCTCAAGCACCCGAGCCGCAGCCGGAAGCTCAGGAGCTTTTTGGATACCTAGAGCGAGTTGCTATCTGATTGAATCGAGGGATTCCCAAGTGGGCGGAAGTCTGATTCAAGATTCCTGCTGGGAAGGAGGCCAGCAGGGATGTCGCATTCGGAAGGACTTCGCATCCGT
>JAEULD010000035.1 GCA_016792765.1 Candidatus Odyssella sp. | reverse complement strand
GTGCGGCGAATCGGTGAACGGCGCGATGCCGATCCACTGCGTGCCTTCGCCGCCCATCTCCGTGAAGGCCACGGCGCGGCCGGTCCAGATCGCCATCGAATGGCAGCCGATGCCGGCGGCGGCGATGCTGCCCTCCGGCGTCACGGTCGAGGTGTTGTGCGGGCAGCCCGAGCAGAAGAACGGCGTGCGCGCGTGCACCGGCGCGAGCTTCGCCGGCTGCCGCGCCGCGATCGCGGCGCGGCGCGCGCGCAGATCGCCATGGTCGGCGAAGCGCAGGATGCGCGCGGCGAGTGCCAGCGCGACCTGGTTCGGCTCGAGCTCGAGGCAGTCCGACAGCAGCTCGGCGCCGGTCTCGTCGCGCTTGCCGACGAGGCGCGGGCGCGCCGGCCGGTCGTAGAGGATCGTCTTGATCTGGTCCTCGATGAAGCCGCGCTTTTCCTCGACGACGAGGATCTCCTCGAGTCCGTCGGCGAAACGCGCGATCGTGCCCGTCTCGAGCGGCCAGACCATGCCGAGCTTCAGGATGCGCAGGCCGAGCGAGGCGCAGGCCGCGGCATCGAGGCCGAGTTCGGCCATCGCCTGCTCGAGATCGAGCCACGACTTGCCCGACGCGACGATGCCGAGGCGCGCCCTGGGGCTGTCGTAGACGATGCGGTCGATGCCGTTGGCGCGCGCGAAGGCCTGCGCGGCCGGCACCTTGACGTGCTTGAGCCGCCACTCCTGCGGAATGCGGTCGTCGGGCCAGCGCGCGTGCACGCCGTCGGGCGGCATCGCGAACTCGTTGGGCAGCGCGAAGGGCGGCCGGTCGGGATCGATGACGATCGTGCCCGACGCGCTGATGTTCGAATCGACGAGCTTGAACGCGACCCAGAGGCCCGAATAGCGCGAGAGCGCGAAGCCGAACAGGCCGAGGTCGATGAACTCCTGCGGGTTGGCCGGGGCCAGCACCGGGATCATCGCGTCCATCATCGCGTATTCGCTCTGCGTCGTCGTCGACGTCGACTTCTGCGCGTGGTCGTCGCCGATGACGCACAGCACGCCGCCGTGCTTGGCGGTGCCGGCATGGTTCGCGTGCTTGATCGCGTCGCCGGCGCGGTCCACGCCCGGCGCCTTGCCGTACCACATCGCGAAGACGCCGTCGTATTTCGGCTTCGGATAGAAGTGGACCTGCTGGGTGCCCCAGACCGAGGTCGCGGCGATGTCTTCGTTGAGGCCCGGCTGGAACCGGATCGAGAGCGGCTCCAGGAACTTGCGCGCGCGCCAGAACTCGAAGTCGAGCCCCGCCAGCGGCGAGCCGCGATAGCCGGAGACGAAGCCGGCGGTGTTGAGGCCGGCCGCGCGGTCGCGCTGCGCCTGGAGCATCGCGAGGCGGACGATCGCCTGCGTCCCGTTCATGTAAACGGGGCCGCGGTCGCGCTTGTACTTGTCGTCGAGGGAGATGGAGAGGTCGAGCATGCCTTCGCGCCGATGTGCGGGGCTATCTTGCTCCCGCGGCGGCGGCCGCCGCAAGGCGCGGGGCCGGCGCCTCGCGAATGGGGATATGCACGGCGGCGGCGAACACGCCGAGCGCCACGTTGAGCCACCAGACGATGTCGTAGGACTTGTAGAGGTCGAACAGCAGGCCGCCGAGCCAGACGCCGAGGAAGCCGCCGACCTGGTGGCTGAAAAACGCAATGCCGAACAGCGTCGCCAGCCAGCGCAGGCCGAAGAACTGGGCGACGAGGCCCTGCGTGAGCGGCACGGTCGAGAGCCACAGCAGGCCCATGATCGCGCCGTAGATCATCGCGTTCGCCGGGGCGAGCGGCAGCAAGACGAAGGCGACGGTGACGACCGAGCGCGTCACGTAGATCGCGGCCAGCCAGAGCCGCTTGTGGTGCGGCCAGCGGGCGCCGATGACGCCGGCGAGAATCGCGCCGGCCACGTTGGCGAGGCCGACCAGCGCCAGGGTCCAGCTCGCCACCCAGGGCGGCAGGCCCTGATCCGAGATGTAGGACGGCAGGTGGTTGACGATGAAGAACAGCTGAAAGCCGCACACGAAGAAGCCGATCACCGTCAGCACGTAGGAGCGATGGCCGAAGGCCTCGTGGAGCGCCGCGGTCAGCTTCTGATCGGCCACGCCCGCCGGCGGCCGCCCGTTGGCGCGGACGACGAACGCGAAAGGCAGCATGCCGAGCGCGATGGCGCCGAGCAGGATCGCGGCCGTGTGCCAGCCATAGGCGCCGATGAAGCCCTGGCCGAGCGGCAGGATCGCGAACTGGCCGAGCGAGGTGAACGCGGAGCAGAGGCCGACGACGACCGAACGCCGCTCCGGCCGCACCATGCGCGCCAGCACCGCGATCACGATCGTGAACGACGTGCCGGCGAGGCCGATCCCCACCAGCGCGCCCGCCGTGAGGTGCATGTGCCACGGCTCGGAAGAGTAGGCCATCAGCGCGAAGCCGACCCCGTAGAAGATCGCGCCGGTCGCGAGCACGCGCGCCGAGCCGAACTTGTCGGCGATGGCGCCGGCGACCGGAACGCAGGCGCCCCAGATGAGCATCTGCAGCGCCACCGAGAACGCGAACACCTCGCGGCCCCAGCCGAACTCCTGCGAGACCGGCGTCAGGAAGAGGCCGGTGCCCGAGCGGATGCCGAACGCGACGAAGCTCAGGACCAGGCCGCAGGCGATGATCAGCCCCGGCGTGCGCCAGTTTCCGGTTGCGGGCGGCGCCGCGAGCGGGGTCGCGCTCATGCCGGCGCCGCGGCGAGGCGCGGTGCCGGCGCCTCGCGGATCGGAAGATGGACGATCGCCGCCGCGATGCCGAGCGCCACGCTCAGCCACCACACGACGTCGTAGGTGCCGTAGGCGTCGTAGAGCCGCCCGCCGAGCCAGACGCCGACGAAGCTTCCCACCTGGTGCGAGAAGAACACCACGCCGAACAGCATCGCCATGTAGCGCATGCCGAAGAACTGCGCGACCAGGCCCGAGGTGAGCGGCACGGTGGAAAGCCAGAGCAGCCCCATCGCGGCCGCGAACACGTAGACGGTCAGCGTCGATACCGGCAGCAGCACGAACAGCGCGATCGCCGCCGAGCGCAGCAGATAGATCGCGGCGAGCGAATACTTCTTGCTGAACTTTCCGCCGACATAGCCGGCGCCGAGGCTGCCGACGATGTTGAACAGCCCGACGAAGGCCAGCGCCGTGGCGCCGGTCTCGGGCGGCAGGCCCTTGTCGGCGATGTAGGCGGGCATGTGGACGAGGATGAACGCGACGTGGAAGCCGCACACGAAGAAACCGGCGACGAGCAGATTGTAGCTCTTGTGTCCGAACGCCTCGCCGAAGGCCTCGCGCACGGTCTGGTCGCGCATGCCCGGCGCCGGCGCGCCCTTGCCGGTCACGGTCGACGCCAGCGGAATGACGATCAGCAGGATCGCCGCGAGCAGCAGCAGCGCCGTGTGCCAGCCATAGGCCTTCAGGAAGGACTGGCCCAGCGGCACCATCGTGAACTGCCCGATCGAGCCCGACGCGGTGGCGATGCCCATGACGAGCGTCCGCCACCGCGGCGTCACCTTCCGGGCCATCGTCGCCATGACGATCATGAACGAGGCGAAGGCGGTGCCGAGGCCGACGACGACGCCGGCCGTCATGTGCATCTGCCAGGGCTCGGACGAGTAGGCCATCAGGGCCACGCCGCCGGCGTAGATCAGGGCCCCGAGGACGAGGACGCGGCCCGAGCCGTACTTGTCGGCCAGCATGCCCGCGAAAGGCTGCGCCGCGCCCCAGACGACGTTCTGGATCGCGATCGAGAGCGCGAAGATCTCGCGGCCCCAGCCCAGCTCCGTCGAGATCGGCGCGAGGAACAGGCCGAATCCCGCCCGCGCCCCGAACGACACGATGCCGATCAGGCAGCCGCAGAACACGATGACGCCGATCGGAAGGCGCCACGCGGAGGGGACGAAGCTCATCGGGCGATCCTGGCCCTGAAACGGGCAACGCGGGTATTTACCCGGATAGTAGGTTGCGGCCCCGGAGCCGACAACCCGCGCCGCGCATGTGCGCCATGCGGAGCGAAGCCGTCGCGAGGCAAGTCACGACGCGCGGCGGGCCGCAGTCCGTAGCAGCAATCCGCCCGCGATACACGCGAGCGCTTCTCAAGCAACGGATGAGAAGGGCTCACTTGCTACATTGGCGAGGTAGGGGCGGGTTTCCGACCCGCCCGTTCCGACACCGAATCAAACCGCGCAATTCCGCTCGACGGCGCCGCGGGCGGGTCGGGGACCCGCCCCCACGAGTACGCGCAAGAATCAAACGACTCCGAGCCGCTTTCGCAGCTCGAATTTCTGGACCTTGCCGAGCGAGGTGCGCGGCAGCGGGCCCTCGAGGAAGAGCACGTCGCGCGGATGCTTGTAACGCGCGAGGCGGTTCTGGTACAGGCCGATCACCTGCTCCTTCGTCATCGCGCATCCCGGCTTCGGCACGACGCAGGCGACCGGGATCTCGCCCCAGCGCTCGTCGGGGCGCCCGATCACGGCGAATTCGGCGATGTCGGCGCAGTCGGCCAGCACGTTCTCCAGCTCGGCGGGATAGATGTTCTCGCCGCCCGAGATGATCATGTCCTTCTTGCGATCGTCGACGTAGTAGAACCCTTCCTCGTCGCAATGCGCGACGTCGCCGGTCTTGAACCAGCCGTCGGGGTCGAACGATTCGCGCGTCGCCTCTGGGTTGCGCCAGTATTCCTTCAGCAGCGCCGGCCCGCGCAGCCAGATTTCGCCGCGCTCGCCGGGCTTGGCATCGCGGCCGGCGTCGTCGACGAGGCGCGCCTCCATGTAGGGCACGGCCTTGCCGGCCGAGCTGCTCTTGCGCCGGCCGTCGGCGATCGAGGTGGCGATCGCGGTCGGGCCGGTCTCGGTCATGCCGTACACCTGGTTGAACGGAATGCCGCGCTCGGTCCACGGCCGGATGACGGCCTCGGGCACCACCGACGAGCCGCCGCAGACGCATTTGAGGCACGAGACGTCCGTCTTCGCGAAATCGGGATGCGCGATCAGCGCGCCCGAGACGGCGGGCACCGCCAGCAGCAGCGTGGGCCGGCTCTTCGCGATTTCCGCCAGCACGGCGCCGGGCTCGAAGCGGCGGTGGATCGTCACCGTGGCGCCCCAATGCACGGCCGGGGTCGTCTGGATGTGCATGCCGCCGGCGTGGAACATCGGGATCGCGGTCAGCACGTGGTCCTGCGGCGTCAGCTCGAACACGTAGCCCGAATTGATCGCGTTGTAGAACACGCCCTCCTGCGTGCGCACGGAGCCCTTGGGCTTGCCGGTGGTTCCCGAGGTGTACTTGATCTCGCACGGCGTCCCGAGATCGCGCTTGGGGTCGGGCGGCAGCGGCGCGTGCGCGGCGATCATGCCTTCGTAATCGAGCCAGCCGGGCCCGGGCTCGGCCGCGCCGCGGTAGGCGACGTAGCGGAGCTGCTCGAACTGGCCGCGGATGCGCGCGACGTGGTCCCAATACTCGGGCTCGACGAGGAGGGCCGCCGGCGCCGAATCGCCGAGCTGGTAGGCGTGCTCCGACGGCGTGAGCCGCCAGTTGAGCGGCACGATCATCGCCCCGATGCGCGCGCAGGCGAAGAACAGCGCCAGCAGGTCGGGCGAGTTGAGCCCGAGATGGGCGACGCGGTCGCCTTCGCCGATGCCGAGATCGGTCCGCAGCGCGGCGGCGAGCCGCCCGACGCGCTCCTCGAACTCGGCGTTGGTCCAGTCGCCGCGCTCGAAGCGGAGCGCGGTGCGCGCGGGCGCCCAATGCGCGCGGTGCGCGACCCAGTTCGAAATGTCCATGCCGCGTTCCCCCTCCGAAGGCGCGACCGCTACTTCTCGCCCGGCTCGAACAGGCTCTCCCGGCCCATGCGCTCGAGGCAGATTTCGGCGGTCCAGGGCAGCATCAGCGAGCCGCAGCGGCTGTCGCGATAGAGCCGCTCGATCAGGAAATTCTTGAAGATCGAGCGGCCGCCGCATACGCGCAGGCCGAGCTGGCAGATCTCGTTCGCGTGCTCCATCACGGTGTACTGGCACGCATAGGCGCGCAAGCGCTCCTCCTTGGTCGGATTCATGCGCGCCTCGTGCATGATCTTCCACCACAGCGCCTTCGACTGCTCGAGCTTGATCCGCATCTGGGCCACGGCCATCTGCTTGGCCGCGCTGTGGCGCGGGCCGCCGGCCGGCGGCGCCCCCTCGGCTTCGCCGCGCAGATAGGCGACGGTGAAGTCGAACGCCGCCTGCGAAATGCCGAGGTAGGACGGCGTCAGCGAGACGAACATGTGCGGCCACTTCACGGCCGCCTGGTAGTAGATGCCCGGCGGCATCAGCATGTTCTCGTCGGGCACGAACACGTCATCGAACTCGAGCGAGCGCGAATCGGTGGCGCGCATGCCGAGCACGTCCCAGCCGCCGAACAGCCTCACGCCGTTCGCCTTGGCCGGAACCGCGATCAGCACCGTGTTCGTGACGTCGTGCATGCCGTCCTTGTCTTCCTCGGTGCAGACGACGGCGTAGTAGTCGGCGTAGCCGGCGAGCGACGCGAAATGCTTGGTGCCGCTGACGACGAAGCCGCCGTCCACGCGCTTGGCAGCCGTGCCGAACGGCGCGCGGCCCGCCGCGGCCGCGCTGTTCGGCTCGGAGAAGGGCTGCGCGAAGATGGCGCCCTCGTTCACGACCTTCTCGTAGACCTTCGCGCGGTTCGCCTCGTGCTTCTTTTTCGCCTCGGCGGGCAGGTCGAAATCGTCGACGATGACGCTCGACCACATCATCGTCGCCGCGTGCATGTTGAAGGTGAGGGCGGTCGCGCCGTCCCAGCGCGCGAGCTCGGCGCTGAACACGCCGTAATCCATGTAGCTGCCGCCGAGGCCGCCGTAGCGCGACGGCACGTTCACCGCGTGCAGCTTGTGCTTCTTGAGGTCCGCATAGTTCGCGGCCGGGAACTTGCCCTCGGCGTCGTTCGCGAAGCCGCGCCGCTGGAATTCGGGGCCCATCGCCCGCACCGCATCGACGAAGCGGCGCTGATTGGCGTTGAGCGGCGAGAACATGTCGGCGACGGCGGGCATGGGTGTCTCCGGTCAGGGGATCGCGGCGAGGAATTCGTCGAGCGCGGCGGCGAAGGCGGCCGGCTGCTCGAAATTGGCGAGATGCCCGGCGCCGGCGATGCAGCGAAAGGCGGCGCCGGGAATGCGCTCGGCCATGCGCGCCATCGTCTTGGGCGGCGCGAGCGCGTCGTGCTCGGCGGCCAGCACGAGGGTGGGGCAGGCGATGCGGGCGAGGTCGTCGCGCCGGTCGAAGGTCACGATGCATTCGAGCGCCGCGCGATAGGAAGCCTCGGGGATGGCGGCCATGCTGGCGATCGCCTGCCGGCGCGCGGCCTCGGGCGGCGCGGGCCCGAACAGGCCCTTCGTCAGCCGTTCGGCGATCTCGGGCATCGTCTTGCCGGCGTTCAGCGGGGCGAGGCGATCGGCGAGGAACGCGGTCTTGAACGAATCGTCCTTGCCGCCGAAGGCGGCGCTGGTCGCGAACAGCACGAGCCCGGAGACGCGCTCCGGGAAGCGCGCCGCCGTCTCCTGCGCGATCATGCCGCCGAGCGAATGGCCGACGAGCACGGCCTTGTCCGCGCGTTCGGCGTCGAGCACGGCGATCGCGGCCTCGGCGAGCGCCGCGAAGGTGAGCGGCCGGATCGGCGGCGAGGCGCCGTAGCCGGGCATGTCCCAGGCCAAGGCGCGCCACGCCGCGGCGAGCCGCGGCAGATCGGCCGCGAACGAACCGCGATTGCCGCCGATCCCGTGCAGGAACAGCACGGTGCGCGGGCCCGTGCCCGCGGCGGCATAGGCCGGTGTCGGAACGCGCCGGGGCATCAGGCGAGCGGCGCCTGCAGCACGCCGCCCTTGACGACGGTCTGGTTGTCGAGCGTCACCGTGCAGTTGCGCATCGGCAGGTCGAAATGGCCGAGCGTGTGGCGGCCGGCCACTTCGTTGGCGCCGGTGGAGTAGAGGAAGTTCCCGGCGAAGGCGCGCAGCTCGATGCCGTTGAAGTCGCGCTTGTCGTAGAAGGGCAGGCTGTCCCAGCGCGCGCCCGGATTCATGCCCCAGCCGACATGGCTGACGGCATAGGCCTCGCGGTCGCCCCACGCCGCGATGTAGCTGCGGAACAGCTCGGCGTCGAGGCCGTCGCCGTCCACTTTCGTGACGTAGTCGTTCTCGATCGTGAGCGTCACCGGCGTCTCGAGATAGCGCTTGAACGTCAGGTTCGCGTCGCCCGGCGCCATGACGAGGCGGCCGCTCGTCGTGTTCTTGGCGGGGAAGCAGAGGCAGAGCCCGCCCGGCCAGTGGGTGAACGTGCCGGGGCGCTTGGTGAAGCCCCACACGCCGCCGACGACGGCCTTCTCGAGCGCCACGGTGAGGTCGGTGCCGGCCGGCGAGGTCACGCGCATCTGCTTCGCGCCGCGCAGCATCTTCATGCCGGCCTTGACGCGCTCTTCGAGCGCGGGGTCGGGCGCGAGGCGCTCCAGCGCCTCGGGATGCTCGTTCGAAATGTAGAGGCCGCGCGCGCCCATCTTCAGGATCTCGGGCAGCTCGGGCGCGTGCATCATGCCTTCCACGGTGAGATCGGCGAACAGCACGCTGCCGCCGAGCGCCTGGACGATCGGCTTCAGGCCGCCGATCGTGTTCGTGGCGCCGGTCGAGCGGATCGGCACCGCGATGCTCTGCGCCGGGCTCGGCACCACGACGTGGAACGGCCGTGCGCCGAGCCGCAGCAGCGCCAGCTCGGCGAGGTGCACGTTGACGGGCCGCGACTGCGTCTCCGAGAAGATCGCGACCGGGTCGCCGGCCTTCACGTCGCATTGCGTGAAGACCCTGGCGAAGGCGTCGATCCACTTGCCTTCGATGCGTTCCTGCAGCATGGCATCGCTCCCTTCGGCTCGCCGGGTTCCTAGCACGGCTTGATTTACATGAAAAGTCATAATATGAATTTTCATGTTTTGAGCGAGAGGCCGATGGCCAGCCCCGCCCGCGCGCAGCCCGCCGCCGAGCCGGCGCACGATTTCGTCGAGGATTATCTCCTCTATCTGCTCGCCCGCGCCAGCATGGAGGCGAGCGCGCAGTTCCACGGGATCGTGAAGCGCAAGGGCCTCTCGGTGCTCGAATGGCGCGTGCTGGGGCAGCTCGCCGGCGGCCCGGCCACGGTCGGCCTGCTCGCCGAGCGCGCGCTCTCGCAGCAGCCGACGCTCACCAAGGTTCTCGACCGCATGGCGGCGGACGGCCTCGTCGTCCGCCTCGGCGACGCCGCCGACCGGCGCCGGGTTCTGCTGCGCCTCACCGAGAAGGGCAGGCGGCTCGCCGGCGAGCTCGTGCCGCTGGCGCGCGCGCACGAGGCGCGCGTGCTCGCCGGCTATTCCGCGCGCGAGGCGGCCGCCCTGAAGCGGGCGCTCAAGACCCTCATCGCGCGCACCGGGGGCTGAGAAAAAACCGTTCGCCAGCGCGGACGGCGGCCGCTATCGTTCGTTCCTCCCCGACGGAAATCACGGGCACGGAGCGGAATCGAGCCATGGCCGACCTGATCGATCTGCGCGAGGACAAGTCCTACGACAAGGCGCTTGCGCTGGCCGAGAAGCACCTCGAGACAGCGATAAAGTCGAGCGGCGACCTCGCCGACTATCTTCCGGTCGCGATGATCGAGGCGGCGGTGAACCAGTCCGCCGAAATCGCCGATCCCGAGGAGCTCGCCGAGTTCCTGCGCGAGCTCGCCGACGACATCATCGGCGACAACGTCGACGGCGAGGGCGACGACGGAGACGGCGACAAGGATCGCGACGACCGCTGACCACCGGCGGCGCGGCACCCGGCGCCGCCGGCCGGGCGGCGGCACGCCATCGGGCGAAAGGCCGAGCATTGCGTTTCTGGCCCAACATCGCGTTCGGAACCGCGGGTTATCCCGAGAAGATCGCGCGCCGCCTGCGCGCGGTGAACATCACCGCGTTCATCGCCGCGCCCGTCGCGGCCGCGTTCGCGCTGTTCCAGGCGCTCGACGATCTCGAGACGCTCTGGATCCTGGTCGCCATCAACGGCGCGGACGCGCTGGTCTGGGCCGCGGTGCCGTTCCTGCACCGGTTCGGGCCGCTCGCCGGCCCGCTGGTCCTGGCGGGCAGCGTCTACGTGTCGAGCTTCGCGCTCGCCGCGGCGCTCGGCACGGGGTCCGGCATTCACCTCTACTACATCGCGGCAGCGGCGCTCTCGGTGCTGTTCTTCGGCGTCGAGCGCGCGAAGCTGTCGGCGGCCGTGGTGGCCTTGGGCGCGATCATGTTCGTCGCGGCGCAGCTCTACCTTCCGTTCAACGCGCTGCTGGTGCCGCCGGCCACGCTGATCGTCAATTTCGTCGTCTCCGCGGCCGTGACGATCGCGATCCTGTTCGCCGTGGTCTATTACGCGGTGCGCGCGATCGCGCGCGCCGAGGCCGCGGCCGAGCGCGAATTCGCCCGCTCCGAGGCGCTGCTCACGAACATCCTGCCGCCGGCGATCGCCGCGCGCCTGAAGCAGGCCAAGGAGCCGGTGATCGCCGACAGCCACGCCGAGGCCTCGATCCTGTTCGCCGACATGGCCGGCTTCACCGCGCGCGCGGCCGAGACCCTGCCGGTCGATCTCGTGCTGTTCCTGAACGATCTCTTCACGGCGTTCGACCTTCTCGTCGAGCGCTACGGCCTCGAGAAGATCAAGACGACCGGCGATGCCTACATGGTGGTGAGCGGCGTGCCGGCGCCGCGCGCCGATCACGCCCAGGCGCTCGCGCGGCTCGCGCTCGACATGCGCGCGGCCGTCGCCCGGATCGCCGAACGCACCGGGCGGCCGCTGTCGATCCGCATCGGCATCAGCTCCGGCCCCGTCGTCGCCGGCGTGGTCGGCACGAAGAAGTTCTTCTACGACGTGTGGGGCGACACGGTGAACGTCGCCAGCCGCATGGAATCGACCGGCGAGCCCGGCAGGATCCAGGTGTCCGAAGCGGCCCACGCCCGGCTCGAGGACGAGTTCGAACTCGAAGCGCGCGGCGAGATCGAGGTCAAGGGCAAGGGGCGGATGAAGACGTGGTTCCTCAACGGGCCGAAGCCGTCTCCTTCGCCGCCTCGAACGGGCCCTTGACGCGCGCAGCGTCGCCGCCCGCCGCGCCGCCCGCCGGCGGAGTCGGCGCATAGTGCGCGGGCATCGGCCCGCCGGCAGCCTTGCGCGTTCGCGCTTGCTCGGGAGTCTCGACGACCTCCGCCGCGGCGAGCGCCGACTTGCGGTCGATCGGCACCGGAGCCGGCGCGTCGGGCGGCGGCATCATGTTCGCGTGGTAATAGGCGACCCTGTGCTTCGCCGGATCGAGCCTGCGATCCGGCTCGATGTCGCGCTGGTTCGTACCCTTCGGCGGCGCCACCGCCACGCCGCCCACGATCTCGTGGTCGAACCACCATTTCTTCGCGGGATTGCGCCGGCCGTTGCCGAGCCGGTCGTCCAGCCAGGTGGCGACCGGCACGAGCAGAGGTTTCAGCCACATCGCATTGACGCCGCACCAGCTCGCGAGGCGCGTCAACAGCGGCCCGTCGGCGTCGACGACCTTGTTGAGCGGGCAGGTCTTCATGCAGCGGCCGCAGGCCGATCCTTTGGAATTCGTCAGCCGATAGCGCGTGCAACGCTCGACGTCCGGCTTCCAAATCTCGTAGCCGTTGAACATCACCTTGTCCCCCCACGGAATCGCGTCGCAGGGGCATTCGCGCGCGCACTTCAGGCAGTTGTTGCAGAAATACTGGAGCCCGAAATCGATCGGCTTGTCGGGCGCGAGCGGCATGTCGGTCGTCAGCACGACGGACTTGAACCGCGGGCCGACGAACGGATTGAGCACCAGCTCGCCGATGCGCGAAAGCTCGCCGAGGCCCGCCCAGAGCACCAGCGGGATGTGCAGCACGTCGCTGTCGGCATTGGTCTGCGAGCGGGCCGGGAAGCCGAGTGCCCGCATCGTCTCGGCCATGATTCCGGCGATCTCGGCGCCGCGCAGATAGCCGCGCATGCTCTGCGCGCCCGAAATCCAGTCGTCGCCGCTGGCGCCCTCCATCGTCTCGAATTCCTGGTCGATGAGCATGACCACCGCATAGCGGTGGTAAGGCTCGATCGGCTTGCCGTCGGCCTTGTGCGAATACCAGGCGTAGTTCGGGATCTCGCAGACGCCGGTCAGGTCCGCGCCGAGGAAGTAGGATAGCGACTTGATCGCGCGCGTGTTGGCCTCGGCATCGGCATGGCGCTCACCGCCCGCGGCGGCCACCGGCCCGTCCTGGTGCGGGACGAGGCTGCGGATCATGCCGAGCTGCGCCCACGATACCGGATGCTTGAACGAGAAACGGCTGCGCTCGATCTTCGACTTCTCGCCGAGGTCGCCCTGCAATGCGCGCTCGAAGAACGCGGCGCGCTTCGAGACGCGCGGCACCTCGTCGTCGAGGATCAGCGTCGTCGGACGGTCGACGCGCTTCACCGTCTCCATCGGGAAGCGGCTCAGGTGCGAGGCGCGCTTGGCGCGTCGCCGGCGCTCGCGGCCCGAGGTGGCGCCGTTGATGCCGAGCCAGTAGCGGAAGCCGTCCGGCTTGGGGCCGCTCTCGGCCAGCGGCAGGTCCGTGGCCAGCGCGTAGTCGGTCGAGACGACGGCCAGCGCGAAGCGGCCACCGACATAGGGGTTGGCCAAGCCGCCGCCGCGCCGCCAGGCGAGTCCGGCGAGCACGGCCAGCCGCTCGTGATCCAGCTTCCTGCGGCCCGGAACGTCGGCGCGGGCCGCGAAGCCCATCGCTCGAACATGGCGCGCGAGGCAGACGGCGATTTCGGTCGCGCGCATTTCCGCGGCTTCGCGTTCGGCGGGAGCGATCCAAACGCGCGCGACGTTGCCGCTCTCCGGAACGCGGCCGTACTCGACGAGGATGACGACGCCATAGGCATGCGCATCCCTGGCGGAGCCGAGGCACCACGCATTGTCGGGGATCCGGCAGATGCCGACCTGGCTCGCATTCATGAAGTAGCCGCAGCCCTTGACGTCGGCGGCGCGCCGTTCCGGATCGTCCGGCACCGGCGCCGGCAGCTTCGCCTTCTCGGCGTCGGCAAGCGCGGCGAAGAGGTCGCGGTAGTGGCGCAGCGCCGCGCCCAGCGGGCCGGGCGGCTGCGGCGCGTCGTCCGGCGCCGCCGCCGCCGGCAGGTTTTCCTCGCGGGCGATCAGGGCCGCATCGCGCGGCAGCGCCTCGAGCGGAAAGGGGCCCCAATGATACGGCCGGTCTTTGGATCGCGCGCGAAGGAACATCGTGCACCCCGTCCGCGGCGGCGCGCCGCGCGGGCGATGATATCAAACGAGACGATATCGGAAAGGGCGGGATCGAGCCGCGATCGTGTCCGGCGTCACCGCTTCGTATGCTTCTTCTTCTCGCGCAGATCGAACGCGCCCGGCAATTTGCGCGGATCCACGCCGGCCGGGAACATCTGCGCCTTCTGCACCTTCTGCGTCGAGGTGAGCGGCAGCGAATCGCGGAAGAACACCCAGCCCGGCGCCTTGTAGTAGGCGAGCCGGGCGAGCGCGTGCTCGGTGATCGAGGCGGCCGTGGCGGCGTCGGGCGCGTGGCCCGGCTTCAGCACGACGCAGGCCATCACCTCTTCCTGGCGCATCTCGTCGGGCACCGCGATCGCGGCGACGCGGTCTATCGCCGGATGCGTCTGCAGGCAGGCATCCACCTCGGCCGCGGCGATGTTCTCGCCCGAGCGGCGGATGATGTTCTTCTTGCGGTCGAGGAACACCACCATGCCGTCGTCCTGGATCAGGCAGGTGTCGCCGGTGTGGAACCAACCGCCGCGCCAGGCGACGTCGGTCGCCGCCGGGTCCTTGAGGTAGCCCGAATAGAAGCCGCGGCGCGGATCCGGGCCGGGCGCCCGCACGACGAGCTCGCCCGGCGTGCCGCGCGGCAATTCGTTGTCCTTCTCGTCGACGATGCGCGCTTCCATCCAGGCGTTCGACTTGCCGATCGCGCGGCGGTCGGTCTGGCGCGGCTCGTGCGTGTCCTTGATGAAGTTGCCGGTCTCGGTCATCGCCCAGCCCTCGGCGATCGGGAAGCGGAAGCGCTTCTCGAACGCCGCGCGACCGGCCGGGTCCACGCCGGCGCCGAAGCCGAAGCGCACCCTGTGCCGCTTCTCGTCCGGCGATTCGGGCTGGTTCAGCAGCGCCGGCACCATGATGCCGAGATAGTGGATCGCGGTGGCGCCGGATTCGACCACGTCCTTCCACCAGCTCCGCGCATGGAAGCGGTCGGCGGTGACGAGGCAGTTGCGCGTCACCACCGCGGTCGTGAAGGTGACGGCGCCGCAGTTCTGGTGGAACGTCGGCAGCGGATTGAGGATGCGGTCTTCGCCGGGCCGGATCGCGATGATGCCGCCCATGCGCGCATATTCGAACGCGACGTTGAGGAAGTAGCGGTTCGAGATGATGCAGCCCTTGGGCCGGCCGGTCGTGCCCGAGGTGTAGAACAGCGCGGCCTCGGTCTTGGCGTCCGGCGTGCCGCCGGCCGCGGCGCGCCGCGGCGCCGGCAGCGCGGACGGCATGGCCAGCCCGTTCACGACCGGAATCGCCTTCGCGAGCCGCCGCGACACCGCCTCGAGATCGCCGATGCGCTCCGGCACCGAAACCGCCAGATCCGCCTCGGAATGCTCGAGCAGATAGAGCATCTCGTCGGGCGCGTAGTCGGGGTTCACGGGCACCACGCCGGCGCCGAGCGCGTTGAGCGCGAGGAGGTGCAGGAAATGCTCCGGCCGGTTCAGCAGCAGCAGCGCGACGCGGTGGCCGATGCCGTAGCCGGCCGCGCGATAGAGCGCGCTCAGCGCATCGACGCGCCGCGCGGCGTCGCGATAGCCGATGTCGCGCCTGCCGCCGATCTCCCAGCCGGAGCTCGGCGTCACCGCCAGCACGGCATTGTCCGGTACGGCGCTTGCCGATGCCGCGAAGGCCTGATGGACCGTCGCGAACGGAACCTCGGTCGGGTCCCCGCCCTTCATGTCGAATGCTTCCGTCGAAATCGCGGTTACGGCTACTCCGCCGCCTGCTTCATCTGCCGTGCGGCGCGGATCTTGGCCTTCTCTTCGTTCCAGGCCTTGAGCTTGCCGTGCGCTTCCTTCTCGGCCTTCTCGACATAGGAGGCCGGGCCCAGCTCGTGCGTGAGTTCCAGGCGGTAGCCGTTCGGGTCGAAGAAATAGATCGACTTGATGAAGTGATGGTCGGTCACGCCGATCACGGGGATCCCGTGCGCTTCGAGACGGGTCTTGGCGCGCTCCACTTCCTCGACGCTGTTCATGCGCAGCGCGATGTGGTTCACCCAGGCCGGCGTGTTCGGCGAGGGATCGGGCGCCAGATCGTCGCCGAGATCGAAGAACGCGACATAGGAGCCGTCGCCCATCTTGAAGAACAGGTGGACATAGGGGCAGTGCTGCTTGGTGCTGGGCACGTAGTCGGCCTTGATGATGTGCACCAGCGGCAGGCCCAGAATGTCCTCGTAGAAGTGCCGCGTCTCCTCGCCGTCGCGGCACTTGATGGCCCAGTGATGCAGGCCCTCGATCGGCGGCATCTGGGGAACGTTCGGCGTCATGGCTCTTCTCCGCGCGTGAACGGCAGACCGGGTCCAATATCGCAGCGCGGCGGCCGGTTTTCCATGCCCAATTCGGATGGGGAACATGCGCGGACGCGCAAACGCGCAGCGGCCCGTTCCCCCAACCGGAACGGGCCGCTGGCTTGTTCGGGGATCGTCGGGCGGCTTAGTAGCAGTACCAGCGGTAGAAGTAGCGGTACTGGTAGCCGTCGGTGACGTAGAAGTAGCGGTAGTAGCAGGCGGTCGGCGCGACGGCGCTTTCCTTGGTGATCTGCGGACCGATCTCCGCATCCGGGGTCGTGGCCGAGGCGGTGCCGGCGAGGCCGATCGAGAGAGCGATCGCGGCGGCGAGCGTGGCGAGGGTCTTCATGGCGGCTTGTCCTGTCCGAAGGGGTTGATGTCTCGAGGCGCCGTGTTCGTCGCCTCATCTGACGCGGACTATGCCCGAA
>JAEULD010000002.1 GCA_016792765.1 Candidatus Odyssella sp. | reverse complement strand
AGCGCGTTCTGCACTTCGGAGACCGAGAGCGCGACGAGATCGGGCTTGCGCAGCACCGCCACCTTGCCGCCCTGGGCACCGGGCCGCGGCGCGCAGAGGGCGGGATCGGATTCCTCGGAAAACAGGACCAGCGACGGCGCGCCCGCTGCGGCGATGAGATGCATCGGCCCGGTGTCGTTGCCGACCGCGCCGAGCGCGCCGCGCGCCAGCGCCACGATCTCCTCGAAGCTCGTCTGGCCGCAGAGATTGACGCCTTCGGGGACGTGCCGCGCGATCTCGTCCAGCACAGCCGCCTCGGCCGGGCCGCCGATCAGCACCGGCGCGACGCCGAGGCGCACGAAGCTGCGCGCGAGCGCCGTGAACTTCTCGGCCGGCCAGCGCTTCTTCGGCCGATGCGCCGAGCCGCCGGGCACGAACAGCACGTAAGGCTCCTTCACGCCGAAGCGGGCGGCATCGGCCGCAATCCAGGACAGATCCGCCGCGGGAACGCTCGCGATGCCCGCGATGCGCAGCTGCGCCTTCTGGCGCTCGACCGTGTGCAGCGTGTCGCGATCGGCGGCGAGGTGCGCGTGCGAGGCGCCGGCCGCGTGGCCCGACCATTCCGGCCGGCCCATCGCGCGCCAGTAGCGCGCGGTGCGGCCCGAGGTCTGCAGATCGTAGACGCGCCGGAAGCGGCCGCGCCGGAGATTCCGCGCCAGCGCCAGGCCGCGCCACGGCTTCCACCACGGCGCGCGCTCGTCGATCCACACCTCGTCGCAATAGGGCATGGCGCGGGCGAGGCTGGCGAAAGGCGGGGTCGTCAGCAGCGTGATGCGCGCTTCCGGGTGGAACGCGCGGATCGCCGCCATCGGCCCCAGCGAAAGCACGAAATCGCCGAGCGCGCCGAGCCGGATGACGAGAATGCGCTCGCGGTCGCTGGTCTCTGCGGCGCCGGCCGCGCTTGCCCTCATCGCGCCGCGGCCTCGGCGGAAGGCCGCGCATGCGCGGCGGCGACCGCCCGGTAGAGCGCCAACGTCTTGGCGCACATCGTTTCTTTTGCGAACTTGCCGCGCACATGGGCTTCGGCCGCGGCGGCCATCGCCTGGCGCTGCTCGGCGGTGAGGCCGAGCGCCCGGCGGATCGCGTCGGCCAGCGCCGCGGCTTCGCCCGGCGGCACGAGCCAGCCGGTGACGCCGTCGCGCACCGTTTCGGGCGCGGCGCCATGATTGCTGGCGATGACCGGCCGCCCCATCGCTTGCGCCTCGACGACGATGCGGCCGAACGCCTCGGGATCGGTCGAGGCCGAGACGACGACGTCGGCCAGCATGAAGGCGGCGGCCATGTCGTTGACGTCGCCGACGAGGCGCACCTTGGTTTCGAGTCCGAGCGCCGCGATACGGTCCTCGAGCTCCTCGCGATAGCCGGTGCGCCCCTGGTCGCCGCCGACGACGACGCCCATGCAATCGAGATCGGCGAGCCTGGCGAGCGCCTCCAGGAACACCGTCTGCCCTTTCCAGCGCGTGAGCCGGCCCGGCAGCATCACGACCGGCACGCCATCGGGCAGGCGCCAGCGCTGCGCGAGCGCCAAAATGCGCGCCACCGGCACCGCCTGGGGCGCGAAGATGTCGAGATCGACGCCGCGGTGGATCACCTCGATGCGCTCGGCCGGCACGCGATAGTGCGTCTTCACGTGCTCGGCGATGAACTCCGAGATCGCGATCACGCGGTCGCCGCCGGCCATGATCGCGTTGTAGCGCTTCTTGAACCAGGATTTGAAATTGTAGGTGCCGTGGAACGTCGTGACGAACGGCACCCCGGCGCGCCGCGCGGCGGCGCGCGCGCTCCACGCCGGCGCCCGCGAGCGCGCGTGCACGAGATCGACGCGCTCGCCCGCGATCAGCGCGGCGAGCGGGCGCACGTTGCGCCACATCTCGAAGGCGTTCTTCGTGTCGACGTTCATCGCGACGTGGCGGGCGCCGGCGCGCTCCAGCTCGCGCACCATCGGCCCGCCGGCGGAGACGACGGTCGCCTTGCCGCCCGCCTTGACCACCGCGGCCGCCACATCGACCGTGCCGCGCTCGACGCCGCCGCCGCCAAGGCTCGGCAGAACCTGCAGAATGTGCAGCCCGAACGCCGCGCCCGGCGCAACGGCGGAGCCTGCCGCGGCCCCGCCCGGGGACGCCTGCTCGGTTATGCTGCGCGCCTGCATTGTCTGGAATTCGTGGCCGCTGGCTGCTACGCGATGCCGGGCCGCGCCGGAATTGGCGCCGCGGCCGGAAGGCGATGGAAATACGATGGAACCACCCGATTCCATACTAGCACGCGGGCCCGGTCGGGCAATCGCCTACCGCCGCAGCGCGGGAAAGACGCCCGGCGTGATCTTCCTGCCCGGCTTCCGCTCCGACATGCAGGGCGGCAAGGCGCTGGCGCTCGAGGCGCATTGCCGCGCCGCCGGGCGCGCGTTCGTCCGCTTCGACTACAGCGGCCACGGCCGCTCCGAGGGACGCTTCACCGACAGCACGGTGGGCGCATGGCGCGCCGACGTGATCGACGTGATCGACCACCTCTCGGCCGGTCCGCAGGTGCTGGTGGGGTCGAGCATGGGCGGCTGGCTCATGTTGCTGGCGGCGCTGGCCCGGCGCGACCGCATCGCGGGCCTCGTCGGCGTCGCCGCCGCCGCCGATTTCGCGACGCGGCTGATGGAGCGGCGCCTGCCGCCGGCGGCGAAAGACGCGCTCGCGCGCGACGGCGTCGCCTATCTCCCCTCGGCCTACAGCCCCGAGCCGACGCCGGTGACGCGCCGCCTGATCGACGAGGCGCGCGGCCACGAGCTCCTGCACGCGCCAATACCGCTGACCTGCCCGGTGCGGCTCATTCACGGAACCGCCGACCCCGACGTGCCGTGGCAGCTTTCGCTCGAGGTGATGGAGAAGCTCGCATCGGCCGACGTGGAACTGCACCTGGTCAAGGACGGCGACCACCGCCTGTCGAGCGACCACGATCTCGCCCGCCTCTGCCGCACGACCGAAGAGGTCTGCCGCCTGGCGGAGGCCAGCGCCTAGTCCGGCTCGTCGAAGCGCCGCGGATTCGCGAGGAAGGCCTTGTAGATGCGCCAGTGCGGCGTTTCTTCCGGGCGGATCGGGCGCAACCCGTTCTCGTCGAGCCACAGCACGTCGGCGCCGGGCAGGCTCATCAGGATCGGCGAGTGGGTGGCGAACACGGCCTGGACGGTGCCCGAGTCGCGCCATTCGGCCATCAGCCGCCGGAACGCGAGCTGGCGCTGCGGCGAGAGCGCCGCTTCCGGCTCGTCCATGAAGTAGATGGCCTGGCGCTTCGCCGCGAGCCGGTGCCGGAACATCGCCATGAAGGCCTCGCCATGGCTGCGGGCGTGCAGCAGCCCGCCGCCATGCGCCGCGGGATCGCCTTCGGCATCGAGATAGCTGGCGAGCTGGAAGAAGCTCTCGGCGCGCAGGAAGAAGCCGTTTCGCACGCGCGGCAGCCACGACAGGCGCAGCGCGGGAGCCAGCGCATTCCCGCGCTCGCCCTCGCTCGCGTATCCGCGATGGTGCTGCGAGCCGCCGAACACGTTGAATCCGCTCGCAACCGCCAGCGCCTCGATCAGCGTCGACTTGCCCGAGCCGTTCTCGCCGACGACGATCGTGATCGGCGAGCGGAACTCGATGGCGAAATCGCTCGTCAGGAAACGCAGCGTGTCGAACGGGAACGCGCGCCGATCGATTCGCTCCGCCACGAGGCCGAGCCGCCGCAGGAACGGCGACGTGAGCGCGCTCGGGGCGGCCATGCCCGCCTATCCCGCCGCAGCGCCGGCGGCGAGAATCGCGGCCAGCCCCGTCTTGTAGTCGGGATAGCGCAGCGCCACCCCAAGCTCTTGCTTGATGCGCGCGTTTCGCACCCGTCGCGTCTCCGCGTAGAACTCGCGTGCCATCGGCGAAAGGCGTTCGGGATCATAGGGTTCGAGCGGCGGCGCGGGAATCCCGAGCAATGCCGCGGCGTGGGCGACGACCTCGTGCGCCGGCGCCGGAAGATCGTCGGCGACATTGTAGATCGCTCCCGGCCGCGGACGTGCCGCCGAGGCCGCGAGCACGGCCGCGATGTCGTCGACGTGGATGCGCGAAAAAACCTGCCCCGGCTTGTCGATGCGCCTGGCGGTGCCCGCGCGCAGCTGATCGATCGCGCTGCGGCCGGGGCCGTAAATCCCAGCCAGGCGAAAGAGATGCACCGGCACGCCGCGATCGCGCCAGAGCGCGAGCCAGTCATCCTCGGCCGCCGCGCGGCGCCGGCTGCGCGCGTTGCCGGGACGGCGCGCGCTCGTCTCGTCGACCCAGCCGCCGCCGCGGTCGCCGTAGACGCCCGTGGTCGAAAGGTAGCCGAGCCACACGATGTGGTGCGCGGCGGCGATCGCCGGCGCTAGGCGTGCGAGCGCGACATCGCCCGGCGCCTCTCGCGCTTCGCCGGGCGGAATGGAGACGAGCACATGCGTGGCCCGTTCGAGCGCACGCTCGATCTCGCCGAGCGGACTCGCCGCGCCGAAGGCGACACGCGCGATGGCGTCTCGCGCGCGCTCCGGCGCAACATCTTGCGACGTGCCGACGACGTGTTCGCCGCGCGCGCGCCAGCGCGCGGCGAGAGAGCGCGCGGTGTAGCCGAAGCCGAGACAAAGCAGCATGCGGAAATTCTTCCCCGCGCGACGAGCGGCGCGCAGCCGCGCGCCGGCACGAAAATTGCCGCAGGCGCTGCGCGCGTCAACGCGAATCGCACGAAAAACGCCACGCTCCGAACGGTTTCCGGCGGATTCTAGCGAAAGTGGAAATACTTCGGGCCGAATCGCGCCGAATCCGCGCGCGCGCATTTTCGAAACCATGCCGCGCGTGCCGATTCAAAGATTTATGCGCGCGCGGCGGCGGCGCGGACCGAATCGAATCGCCGATCTTGTGTCTTTCGCGCAACGCGCGGCGACGTTCGCGATTCGAACCGGTTGATTCGCGCGCGCGAGTTTGTGTAGGTTTCGCGACAGATGCGTTGCCTCTTCGTGGCGGACAATCGGCGGCGCAGTCTCCGCAAAGATCAAACTTGAGACGCATCAAGTATTACGCGAGTAATGCTGGTGCGGCCGTTTGTTCCTTTGATTTGGGCTGTTTTTCGACTTTATCCACATTAATCCCATTCTTCATTCGCGGCAGTTTGAATTTCTGTTGCATTCGTTGACGGACAAAAGCGGCGTGTGTCTTATCGAGACGAGGGGACGCGGGACGGCGTGCATGGCGGGCGAGACGGCAAGATCTTCCGCGACGGAGTATGCTGGCGACGTCACGCCGCAGCAGGCCTTCGACGCGCTGAAGCGCGACGCGAAGGCGGCGCTCGTCGACGTTCGCACGCAGGCGGAGTGGTCGTTCGTGGGGCTGCCCGATCTGCGCGCCGCCGGCCGGCAACCGGTGCTTGTGGAATGGCAGACCTACCCGGCCATGGCCCGCAACCCCGATTTCGCCGCCGAGCTGGCGCGGGCGGGGATCGAGAAGGGCCAGCCGCTCTATTTCCTCTGCCGCAGCGGCGCCCGATCGCGGGCGGCCGCGATCGCGATGACGGCGCTGGGCCACGGCCCTTGCTACAACGTCGCCGGCGGCTTCGAGGGCAACCGCGATTCGGATGGGCACCGGGGCACTGTCGAGGGCTGGAAAGCCGCCGGTTGTCCGTGGCGTCAGGACTAGCGGCGGCAGTGGCGGAGGAGGGGACGCGATCGACGGCGGGATAGGAAAGCCGCAGCGACAAGCGGCGAGACGGGACAGAGGCGCATAGCGCGGCTCGAGGGCCGCGGCATAAGGGGTAGAGCGTGACTCTCACTGGCAACGGCAACGGGAACGGCAACAATCGCGACGTCTCGAACGAACGGTCCTTCGGCGGAGAACGGCCCAACGCCCTCGAGCTTGCCTGGGTTCGCGTGCGCGCGCATCTCAGGAGCGAGTACGGCGACGCCGCGTTCAAGAACTGGCTGCGCTCGCTGACGCTGCTGCGGGCGTCGGGCGACAAGGTCGTCCTCGCCGTCACCTCGAAATTCTGGCGCGACTGGATCGCGGCCCATTACGGCGACCGGCTGGTGGCGCTCTGGAAGGCCGAGAACCTGGGCTTCAACGGCGTCGAGATCGTCGTGAACGCCGTCGAGGCCAAGGAACCGCGGCCGCGGGGCGACGCGCTCGAAATGCCGCAGCGCGAGACGGACGAAGCGCGCCCGCAGCCCGCGCCCGCCGCGATGAACGGCGAAGAGCCGCGCCTCGGCGACGTGCAGAACCTGTGCACGCCGCTCGACCCGCGCCTCACCTTCGAGACCTTCGTCATCGGCAAGCCGAACGAATTCGCGCACGCCGCGGCGCTGCGCGTGGCGGAAGCCGACGAGATTCCGTTCAACCCGCTGTTCCTCTACGGCGGCGTCGGCCTCGGCAAGACGCACCTGATGCACGCGACCGCCTGGCGCCTCCGGATGCGCAATCCGGCGCGGCGGGTGATGTTCCTGTCGTCCGAGACCTTCATGCACCTGTTCGTGAAGGCCGTGCGATACAAGGACACGCACGCGTTCAAGGAGCAGTTCCGCTCGGTCGACGTGCTGATGATCGACGACGTGCAGTTCTTCGGCGAGAAGTCGGCGACCCAGGAAGAGCTGTTCCATACCTTCAACGCGCTCGTCGACCATCGCCGCCAGGTGATCATCTCGGCCGACAAGCCGCCGGTCGATCTCCAGGGCATCGAGGAGCGGCTGAAGTCGCGCCTCGGCTCGGGCGTCGTCGCCCAGCTCAACCCGACCAACTACGAGCTGCGCCTTTCGATCCTGCAGGCCAAGGCCGAGCAGAAGGGCGTCGCGATTCCCTCGAAGGTGACGGAGTTCCTCGCCCACAAGATCACCTCGAACATCCGCGAGCTCGAGGGGGCGATGACGCGCCTGTTCGCCCACGCCACGCTGCTCAACAGCCGCGAGATCTCGATCGACATGGCGCAGGAGGTTCTGCAGGACCTGCTGCGCGCCAACGACCGGCACGTGACGATCGACGACATCCAGAAGCGGGTCTGCGAGCACTACAACATCAAGATGGCCGACCTGCTCTCGCCGCGCCGCGCGCGCGCGGTGGCCCGCCCGCGCCAGGTGGCGATGTATCTCGCCAAGCAGCTCACCACCCGCTCGCTGCCCGAGATCGGCCGCAAGTTCGGCGGCCGCGACCACACCACGATCATGCACGGCGTGCGCAAGATCGAGGAGCTGCGCGGCGGCGACCCGAGCCTCAACGAGGACATCGAGATCCTGACGCGCTCGCTGACGCGGTAACCCCGCCCCTTGTCCGGGCCAACCTCTGCAACTATCATAGTTGCAGGAGTTGATCCGATGAGCGAAAAGGTTTCGACCCTCGACGTCCGCCAGCGGCTCGGCGACATGCTGAACCGTGTGGCGTTGCGCCACGACGAGTTCATCATCGAGCGCAAAGGCAAGCCCCTGGCGGCGCTGGTGCCTGTGTACCGCCTCGAGCAGATGCGCGAATTCGCCCGGCAGCGGGCACTGGAAATGTCGGAGCGCCAGAAGGGCAGGAATGGCGCATTGTCCGATGACGAGGCGATGCGGCTGGCAAACGAGGCGAAGCGCTGGGCGCGACGAAGCGTCAAGACGGGAAAGCGCCGCCGCCCCTAGCGGCCGATGCGCGCCGTTCTCGATGTCAACGTCTATGTCAGCGCCTTGCTGACGCCGCACGGCGCGCCGGGGCGAGTCGTCGAGCGCTTCCTGCGCGACGCCCCGTTCGAAATCGTGCTATCGCCCGACATAGCCGCGGAAGCGCTGCGCGTGTTCGGCTATCCGAAGCTTAAGCGCTACTTCGCCGCCGGCGTGGTTCCTGCGCAATGGTTCGGGGACATCGCGGCCCGGGCACTGGTGGTGGCCGGCGACCGGCCGATAGCGCCTTATTCGCGCGATCCCGCCGACGACAAATACATCGCCGCGGCCCTCGAAGGCGCGGCGGGGTATATCGTCACCGGCGACGACGATCTCCTCGCGCTCGGTGTCTGCGAGGGCGTGGCGATTGTCGGCCCGGCAGCCTTTCTGTCGATCCTCGACCGCCCCTTGGGATGATCCCCGGTCGAGATCCGCGCGAAGCGGTTCGCGCGGGAAATCCTTTTGCCTCAAGGCCTCTCTGCTATAATGCGCGCCCGTTCGGCGGCGGCTTGGCCGACCGGACGGGAGCCGGCCTTCCGGGCCGTGCGCGCAGCTCGCGCGTTGCTTGCAGAACGCGGCGCCTCGATCGACCGAAAATGGGTGGATCGCGGCCGGTTCCGCGAGGCCCGTCCCGGGGCGCCGGCGCTTCCCGCCAAGCGCCCGTTCCGATGCCCTTGCCCGCGCAACGCCCGAGTTCATCCATGAAGATCACGATCGAGCGCGCCGCCCTGCTCCGCGCCCTGAGCCACGTGCAGAACGTCGTCGAGCGCCGCAACGCGATCCCGGTGCTGTCCAACACGCTGATCGAGGCCGGCAAGGGGCGGCTCACGCTCTCGGCCACCGACATGGACATCTCGGTGACCGACACGGTGGAGGCGGCGGTGCAGAAGGACGGCGCCACCACCGCGCCGGTGCACACGCTCTACGACATCGTGCGCAAGCTGCCCGACGGCGCGCAGGTGGAGCTGGTGCAGCAGGGCGATTCCTCGCAGCTGGCGCTGCGCGCCGGCCGCTCGCATTTCACGCTCGCCTGCCTGCCGCGCGAGGACTTCCCCTCGATGAACGACGGCGAGTTCCCGCACAAATTCGAGCTGGCCGCCGAGGAGATGCGGACGATCATCGACCGTACGCGCTTCGCGATCTCGACCGAGGAGACGCGCTACTACCTGAACGGCATCTATTGCCACGCCGCCGAGAGCCAGGGCCTGCGCCTGCTGCGCGCCGTGGCCACCGACGGCCACCGCCTCGCGCGCGTGGAAATGCCGCTGCCCGAGGGGGCCGAGGGCATGCCGGGCGTCATCATTCCGCGCAAGACCGTGGGCGAGCTGCGCCGGCTGCTCGACGAGACCAACGAGCCGGTGAAGGTGGCGCTGTCCGACACCAAGGTGCGCTTCACGTTCGAGAAGGTCGTTCTCACCAGCAAGCTCATCGACGGCAGTTTCCCCGACTACGAGCGCGTGATCCCGACCGCGAACGACAAGACGCTGGAGATCAACCGCAAGGCCTTCGCCGACGCGGTGGACCGCGTCTCCACGATCTCGACCGAGAAGTCGCGCGCCGTGAAGCTGATGCTCGGCTCGGGCAGCGTGACGCTGCAGGCCACCAGCCCCGACGCCGGCAGCGCCAGCGAGGAGATCGAGGCCAGCTACGGCTCCGGCGGCTTCGAGATCGGGTTCAACTCGCGCTACCTGCTCGACATCCTCCAGCAGATCGAGGGCGACACGGCGCAGTTCATGCTCGCCGACGCCGGCTCGCCGACCGTGGTCCGCGACCGCGCCGACGCCACCGCGCTCTACGTCCTCATGCCCATGCGGGTGTGAACGACCGCTCGATGCGCATGTTTCACCAGCAATCCATCGGCAGGCCGCGAGCGCCGTCGGCATCGCCGCGCCGCGCATGAACGCCCTGCCGCACCCCGCCGCCGGACGCCCGGCCGAGGCGGACGCGCCGGCGCTGGCGGTGCGGCGCATCGTGCTGACCGATTTCCGCTGCTATCGCCGCGCCGAAATCGCCGCGCCGGCCGCGCCGGTGGTGCTCTATGGCGCGAACGGCGCGGGCAAGACGAACCTGCTCGAGGCGATCTCGTTCCTGGTGCCGGGCCGCGGCCTGCGCCGCGCGCGCCTGGCCGAGATCGAGCGGCGCCGCGCCGCGGGCGAGGCCGCCGGGCCGGGCTGGGCGATCTTCGCCATGCTCGCCACGCCCGAGGGCGAGCGCGGCATCGGCACCGGGCGGGACCCGGATCGGGCGCCCGACGACGAATCCGACCGCCGCGTGGTGCGCATCGACGGCGCCGCCGCCAAGGGCCAGGCGGCGCTGGCCGACCTCGCGCAAGTACTCTGGCTCACGCCCGAGATGGACCGCCTGTTCGACGGCGGCCGCTCGGAGCGCCGGCGCTTCCTCGACCGCATCGTGTTCGGCTTCGTGCCCGACCACGCCCGCAACCTGGCGGGCTACGAGCAGGCGATGCGCGAGCGCAACCGCCTGCTGAAAGACGGGCAATTCGACGAAGCCTGGCTCGGCGCGCTCGAGCAGGGCATGGCGGAAACCGGCGTGGCCGTGGCCGCCGCGCGCCGCCAGGTGGTGGGCCGGCTCGCCGTCGCCGCCGAAGCCGCGCTCGGCCCCTTTCCGATCCCCGAACTGGCGCTGGCCGGCGACACCGAGGCCGACCTGGCCGAGCGCCCGGCCCTGGCGGCCGAGGATACGCTCCGCCGCCGCCTCGCCGAAAGCCGACGCGCCGACGCCGAAGCCGGCCGCGCGCTGGCCGGCCCGCACCGGAGCGACCTCGTCGTCCACCATCGCGCCAAGGCGATGCCGGCCGCGCTCTGCTCCACCGGCGAGCAGAAGGCGCTGCTGGTGGCGCTCGTCCTCGCCGCCGCGCGGCTCTTGAAGCTGCAGCGCGGCGCCGCACCTTTACTGCTGCTCGACGAAATCGCCGCGCATCTCGACGCCCAGCGCCGCGCCGCGCTGTTCGACGAGATCGAGGCGTTGGGCGCGCAGGCCTGGATGACCGGCACCGACGCCGAGCTGTTCGCGGCGCTGGGCGGCCGCGCGGCCTTCGTTAACGTGGCGGACGGCACGCTGCGCACGGCACCGCAACCCCTGGACAGGCGATGAGCGACGAAAAAAGCGGCAACGGAAACGGCGACACCTACGGCGCCGAATCGATCAAGGTGCTGCGCGGGCTCGACGCCGTGCGCAAGCGCCCGGGCATGTATATCGGCGACACCGACGACGGCTCGGGCCTGCACCACATGGTCTACGAGGTCGTCGACAACGCGATCGACGAGGCGCTCGCCGGCTATTGCACGCGCGTGGACGTGACCTTGAACCCCGACGGCTCATGCACCGTCACCGACGACGGCCGCGGCATCCCGACCGACATCCACGCCGAGGAAGGCGTTTCCGCCGCCGAAGTCATCATGACCCAGCTCCATGCGGGCGGGAAATTCGACCAGAACTCCTACAAGGTTTCGGGCGGCCTGCACGGCGTCGGCGTCTCGGTCGTCAACGCGCTGTCGGAAGTCCTCGATCTCCGCATCTGGCGCGACGGCAAAGAGCACTACATGCGCTTCAGGCACGGCGACCCCGAGGCGCCGCTGAAGCCGGTCGGCGAAGCGAAGGGCAAGCGCGGCACGCAGGTGACGTTCCTGCCGTCCAAGCAGACCTTCACCAAGACCGAATTCGATTTCGCGACGCTCGAGCACCGGCTGCGCGAGCTGGCCTTCCTCAATTCGGGCGTGACCCTTTCGCTATCCGACGAGCGCGGCGTCGAGCCCAAGAAGACGGAGATGCGCTACGAGGGCGGCATCGAGGCCTTCGTGCGCTATATCGACCGCAACAAGCAGGCGCTGCACCCGCCGATCACGCTGATCGGCAAGAAGGACGGCATCGACGTGGAGCTGTCGATGCAGTGGAACGATTCCTATCACGAGACGACGCTCTGCTTCACGAACAACATTCCGCAGAGCGACGGCGGCACGCACGTTGCAGGGTTTCGTGCAGCCTTGACCCGGCAGATCAACAAGTTCGCCGAGGATCTCGGCATCGCCAAGCGCGAGAAAGTACAGCTCTCGGGCGACGACGCGCGCGAGGGCCTCACCTGCGTGCTGTCGGTGAAGGTGCCGGATCCCAAATTCTCGTCGCAGACGAAGGACAAGCTCGTCTCGTCCGAGGTGCGGCCGGCGGTCGAGAGCTTCCTCAACGACCGCCTGCAGGAGTGGTTCGAGGAGAACCCCCAGGAGACGAAGAAGATCGTCGGCAAGATCGTGGAGGCCGCCGTGGCGCGCGAAGCGGCGCGCAAGGCCCGCGAGCTGACGCGGCGGAAGGGCGCCTTCGACGTCTCGTCCCTGCCCGGCAAGCTCGCCGACTGCCAGGAGCGCGACCCCGCCCTCTCGGAACTGTTCATCGTCGAGGGCGATTCGGCCGGCGGCTCGGCCAAGCAGGGCCGCGACCGCAAGTTCCAGGCGATCCTCCCGCTGCGCGGCAAGATCCTCAACGTCGAGCGCGCGCGCATGGACAAGATGCTGTCGTCGGCCGAGATCGGCACCTTGATCACGGCGCTCGGCACCGGCATCGGCCAGGACGAGTTCGACGCCGGCAAGGCGCGCTATCACAAGATCATCATCATGACCGACGCGGACGTGGACGGCTCCCACATCCGCACCTTGCTGCTGACGTTCTTCTACCGCCAGATGGCGCCGCTCATCGAGAGGGGCTTCCTCTACATCGCGCAGCCGCCGCTCTACAAAGCCAAGCGCGGCAAGTCCGAGGTGTATCTCAAGGACGACGCCGCGCTCGAGAACCACCTGATCGACGCGGCGCTCGACGAGGCCGTGCTCGAGCTGGCCGACGGCTCGCAGCGGGCCGGCGCGGATCTGAAGGAGCTCGTGCAGCAGGCGCGGCGGATCAAGGGCCTGCTCCAGCCGCTGATCCGCCACGTGGGCTCGGCCGACGTCGTCGAGCAGACGGCGATCGCCGGCGCCCTCAACCTCGCGATCCTCGAGGACGACGCCACCGCGCAGGCCGCCGCCGGCTATGTCGCGCGCCGGCTCGACGCGCTCGCCGCCGAGCACGACAAGGGCTGGAAAGGCCGCGTGCTGCCCGACGGCGGGCTCGAATTCGCGCGCACCTTGCGCGGCGTCGGCGAGACGCACCGCATCGACGGCGCGGTGATCAAGAGCGCCGACGCGCGCCGCATCGACGCCGAGGCGCCCGCCCTCCAGAAACTCTACGCGAAGCACGGCCATTTCCGCGTGAAGGGCGCAACCACCCTCATCACCGGCCCGCTCGGCTTGATCGCCGCGATCATGGCCGAGGGCCGCAAGGGCACCGCGATCCAGCGCTACAAAGGCTTGGGCGAAATGAACCCCGAGCAGCTCTGGGAGACCACGCTCGACCCCAACGCCCGCTCGCTCCTCCAGGTCAAAACCACCCACGGCGACCAGGCCGAAGACATCTTCTCGACGCTGATGGGCGACCTCGTCGAGCCGCGCCGCGAATTCATCCAGACCCACGCGCTCGAGGTGGCGAACCTCGACGTGTGAGGTGGACCCGTAGGGGCGGGTCCCCGACCCGCCCGCGCCGACACGTGGCGGGCGCTTGCGTGCGGCCCCTGCCGCCATTGCCCCTCGGCGTTCGAGGCGATAGATAGCGCGCCTGCCCCGACACCAGCTCCGGAACCCAACCATGGACCACGCCGCCCTCGCCAAGGCCATCGACGACGCTTGGGAAAAGCGCGAGACGCTCAACGCCGCCACCAAGGGCGCGGTGCGCGACGCCGTCGACGCCACGCTGGAGGCGCTCGATTCGGGCAAGCTCCGCGTCGCCGAGAAGCGCGGGCCCGGCGACTGGCACGTCAATCAATGGGCCAAGAAGGCGGTGCTGCTGTCGTTCCGGCTCAACGACATGACGCCGATCGCGGGCGGGCCCGGCGGCGCGAACTGGTGGGACAAGGTGCCCTCGAAATTCGCCGGCTGGGGCGACGCCCGCTTCAAGGCCGCGGGCTTCCGCGCGGTGCCGGGCAGCATCGTGCGCCGCTCGGCCTACATCGCCCCCGGCGTGGTGCTGATGCCGAGCTTCGTCAACATCGGCGCCTATGTGGACAGCGGCACGATGGTGGACACCTGGGCCACCGTCGGCTCCTGCGCGCAGATCGGCAAGAACTGCCACATCTCGGGCGGTGCCGGCATCGGCGGCGTGCTCGAGCCGATCCAGGCCGGGCCGGTGATCATCGAGGACAATTGCTTCGTCGGCGCGCGCGCCGAGGTGGCCGAGGGCGTCGTCGTCGAGGAGGGCTCGGTGCTCTCGATGGGCGTCTATATCGGCGCGTCCACCAAGATCGTCGAGCGCGCCACCGGCAAGGTGCATATGGGCCGCGTGCCGGCCTATTCGGTGGTCGTCCCCGGCGGACTGCCCGACCCCAAGGGCGGCCCCACGCTCTACTGCGCCGTGATCGTGAAGCGCGTGGACGAGAAGACGCGCTCCAAGACCTCGATCAACGAGCTGCTGCGCGATTGAGACGCTGGGCCGAGTGGCCCAACTTCTGGCGAAGCGAAGCTTCGCCGCAACCCAACGAACGGCGGCGGCAGAGCTTGTATCGAGTCATCGCCGCGCGCGGCGCTGGAAGCGCGGCGCGGCGCGCGCGTAACATCCCCGGCGTTTCGCCAGCGGGGCGCCGGATGAGATCGTATCGCTTCGTCACCGTCGACGTGTTCACCGAGCGGCGCTTCGGCGGCAATCCGCTGGCCGTGTTCCCCGATGCGCGCGGGCTTTCCGACGCCGAGATGCAGGCGCTCGCCGCCGAGTTCAATCTTTCCGAGACGACGTTCGTTCTGCCGCCGCGCGATCCCGCCAACACCGCGCGCGTGCGCATCTTCAACCGCAAGCACGAGATGGCGTTCGCCGGGCATCCGAACGTCGGCACCGGCTATGTGCTCGCGCAGCAGGGCCCCGAGACCGGCGGCACCCTGCGCTTCGAGGAGATGGCCGGGCTCGTCGAGGTGACGGTGGAGCGCGACGCGGCCGGCGCGCTCGCGGGCACCACGATCGCGGCGCCGCAACCGCTTTCGCTCGGCACCGAGATTTCGCGCGAGGCGATCGCCGACTGCGCCGGGATCGCGCCGGCGGACGTGCGCACCGGCGCGCATCCGCCGCTCGCCGCCAGCGTCGGCATTCCCTTCGTGCTGGCCGAGGTCGCGCCCGAGGCGCTCGCGCGCGCCGCGCCGAACCTGCCGGCATTCCGCGCCGCGGTGGCGCGCTGGCCCGAGCTGGCCGGACGGCTTTCGCTCTATCTTTATGCCCGTGGCGAGGAACGGGATTCGATCCGCGCGCGCATGTTCGCGCCGCTCGCCGGCACCTGGGAGGATCCCGCGACCGGCAGCGCGGCCACGCCGCTCGCCTGCCTGCTGCTCTCGCTCACGACTGGCGAGCGCGCGCGCTTCGCGATCGAGCAAGGCGTCGAGATGGGCCGGCCGAGCCTGCTGCGCGTCGAAGCCTGGCGCGCCCCCGAGGGCCTGCGCGCCAGCGTGGGCGGCGCCTGCGTGCCGGTCTTGAGCGGCGAGGCGCAGGTGTGACGGGTGATGACAGCGTAGGGGCGGGGGGGGGGCCCCCCGCGCCGCACGGAGTCGGTGTAGTGGGAGGTTGAGAAGGGCGGGCCGACGCCCCCCACCCAACCCCTCCACCGCGGCCCCTGGGCGCGCCCCGCGCGACCCTACGCTGTTATCACCCGTCACACCTGCGCCTCGCCGCTCAAGACCGGCACGCAGGCGCCGCCCACGCTGGCGCGCAAGCCGTCGGGCGCGCGCCAGGCTTCCACGCGCAGCAGGCTCGCCCGGCCCATCTCGACGCCTTGCTCGATCGCGAAGCGCGCGCGCTCATCGGTCGTGAGCGAGAGCCGCAGGCAGGCGAGCGGCGTCGCCGCGCTTCCGGTTGCGGGATCTTCCCATGTGCCGGCGAGCGGCGCGAACATGCGCGCGCGGATCGAATCCCGTTCCTCGCCACGGGCATAAAGATAGAGCGAAAGCCGTCCGGCCAGCTCGGGCCAGCGCGCCACCGCGGCGCGGAATGCCGGCAGGTTCGG
>JAEULD010000362.1 GCA_016792765.1 Candidatus Odyssella sp. | reverse complement strand
CGGCGCCGCGGCGCGGCTTGCCGGCCCCGACGCGCGCTCGCGCACTTGATAATCGTCAAGCCGCGAGGCCCGTTTTTGTTGATCAGGATCAATGCTCGCGGGGTCTCGAACGACAGTATATTGCCCTCGGTTTCGGAGGATCCAACCATGTCTCGCACCATTGCCATCGTACAGCGCGAACACCGCGCGCTCGCCGCCGTGCTCTACACGTTCGATCACGTTCTCGCCGACATCCGCGCCGGGAAGGTGACCGCGGATATCGCGCTGTTCGACGCGATCCTGTCCTACGTCCAGGATTTCCCCGACCGGTTCCATCACCCCAAGGAAGACGACGTGCTGTTTCCGCTGGTGCTGAAACGCGCGCCCGAGGTGAAGCCGGTGGTCGAGGAGCTGCAGGCGCAGCATCACGAGGGCATACGGCTGACCAGCCAGTTGAAGTGGAAGCTCGACGCCTGGCGGGCCGATCCGGAGAAGGGCTTCGCCCAGTTCGACGCGGCCGCGCAGAAATTCATCGAATGGCAGCGCAAGCACATGGCGAAGGAAGAGCGCACCGTGATCCCGGCGGCGCGCGAGAAGCTGACTGCGGCCGACTGGGTCGCCGCCGACGCATCGTTCGCCGACAACGACGATCCGATCTTCGGCGCCAATCCCAAGAAGCTCTACGACCAGCTGCTCTCGAAGATCGCGAGCCTGGCGCCCGAGCCCTACGGCCTGGCCGCGCGCCACGAGCCGAAGAAGGGCGAGCCGGAAATGGCCGAGCACCGTCGCGAAGAGCTCGTGCAGCTGCACTGGATCTGATCCGGCGCCGCTTACGCTCCGCGCATTCCCGGCATCGCGGCCGCGCGGCGCTCCGTCGCCGCGCGGCTGCCGTTTAGCCGAGGAAACGCCGTCTCCGCGCACATGCGCTCGATGCAAAAGCCTCGTTGGACCGCGGGCGCGCGGCGCGGCATTGATCGGGCGGGAGGTCGGCAATGGCGAAACCACGCGCGCGGCCGAAGGCGGGCATGCAGGCCCGGCCCTTCCTGCGGAATCACTGGTATGTCGCGGCGTGGGCGGACGAGGTGGGGCGCCAGCCGCTCGCGCGCGTCGTGCTCGGCGAATATCTCGTGCTGTACCGCACCGAGGCCGGCACGGCGGTTGCGCTCGAGAACCGCTGCCCGCACCGCAACCTGCCGCTGTCCGAGGGCCGCCTCGTCGGCGACACGCTCGAATGCGGCTATCACGGCATGGTGTTCGATTGCACCGGCGCGTGCACCCACCTGCCCGGCGAGCCGGCGCCGCCGCGCTGGGCGCGCGTGCGCGCCTATCCCGTCGTCGAGCGTCGCGGCTGGGTCCTGGTGTGGATGGGCGACCCCGACAAGGCCGACGAGCGCGCGGCCCCCGACTACAACATTCGCCTGGCCGATCCCGCCTGGTGGCACGTGAAGGGCCACCTCCCGGTGAAGTGCGGCTACCGGCTGATCCTCGACAACCTGCTCGATCTCTCGCACCTCGCCTACGTGCACAGCTCGACGACGGGCAACCGCGCGCTCGCCGAGCACGCGACGATCGCCGCCGAGACCGAGGGCGACCGCGTGCGCGTGACGCGCTGGATGTCCGACATTCCGCCGGCCAAGGCGTTCGTCGATTACGCGGGCTATAGCGGCAACATCGACCGCTGGCAGGCCAGCGAGTTCATGCCGCCCTCCTACATCTACGTGAACAGCGGCACCGCGCCGGCCGGCCGCGGCGTTTCCCCGGCCGAGCGCATGCGAAGCCAGGGCCTCTGGGGATTCGTCGTCTATCACGCGCTGACCCCCGAGACCGCATCGACGACGCACCAGTTCTGGGCGATGGCGATCGAGCGGCGCTTCGTTCCGCCCGCGATGCTGCCCGAATTCGAGCGCCAGATGATCAACATCCCGCTGGAAGACGTGGCCGTCTACGAGGCGCAGGAGCGCGCGATCGCGCTCGACCCCGCGGCGAACGGCGACGTGCGTCCGTTCGGCATGATCGCGGCAGACAAGGGGCTGTTCGCGATGCGGAAGATCCTGCAGCGGCTTTACGCGGAGGAGCAACGCCGGGCATGAACGTCACCCCCACCGCCCACTACCCCACCCTCAAGGGCCGCGTCGCGATCGTCACCGGCGGCGGGCAGGCGCTCGGGCGCGCCTACGCACATCATCTCGCCGCGCAGGGCGCCGTTCCGGTGATCGCCGAATTCAACGAAGCCGCCGGCGCGCGCGTGGCGAAGGAGATCGCGGACGGCGGCGGCGCCGCGCTGTTCGTTCCGACCGACGTGGCCTCGCCCGGCGCCGTCGCCGCGATGGCCGAGACCGTGCTCGCGCGGTTCGGGCGGATCGACATCCTCGTCAACAACGCCGCGCTCTTCTCGAAGATCACGATGAAGCCGTTCTGGGAGCTTCCGGTCGAGGAGTGGGAACGCGCGATGGACGTGAACGTCACCGGCGCGTTCCA